>CBIHLT010000026.1:0-30945 GCA_966210615.1 uncultured Massilia sp. | reverse complement strand
TCACCGCCTTGTAGCCGGCGATATTGGCCTGGGACGAGAGCACATCCATCGACTGCGCCCGCGTGATGCGCGGCGCCGCCTCCAGCGCGAAGGCGGTCAGGCCGCCGGCGGCCAGCAGCCCCAGGTTGTCGGCGTCGAAGGGATTGAGCATGCCGACGAGGACCGTGCCCTGTTTCATCAGCCCGCGCTCGTCCGCGTTGGGGCTGCGTACCTTGAGCACCATGTCCGCCTGAAACGCCGTGGCCGCATCGACGATGCTCGCGCCGGCCGCTTCATAGGCCGCATCCGGCACGGAAGCGTGGACGCCGGCGCCGCTCTGCACCAGGATCTGGTGCTTCGCAGCAAGCTTCTTGACGGTTTCGGGGGTTGCCGCGACGCGGGTCTCGCCCGGCCGTGTCTCGGCCGGTATGCCTATCCTCATGAATCCCTCCAAGCTTTAAATAAACCGAAGGAAACCTCGGACACCTGCTGAGACACATCCCCGAGGTTTCTGAACTGACAATCTATCACGTAATGACGTGACTTGCTCCAGAATAAATATTCTTTGATCAACAATGAAATTCTCGCAGGATGTTGTTCGTGATTCAGGCGAATTGCCGTGGAGTTTGTGGTAAATCAACCCAAATTAACGACAAGCAAGCGCACTGGAGTGGGCATGGCTGAGCAGACCGGGCATTGGTCAAGGTAGAATGTCGGCTCATTTTCAAGGACAGGCATGAGCGATATCTTCAAACCATCGGTTACCGTGGCCGCGATCATCGAACGCGATGGCCGTTTCCTGTTGATCGAGGAAGAGACCAGTGAGGGCATCAAGCTGAACCAGCCGGCCGGCCACCTGGACCCGCACGAGTCGCTCGAGCAGGCCGTGGTGCGCGAAGCGCTGGAGGAAACCGCGCACGAGTTCATTCCGCGCGCGCTGGTGGGCATGTACATGTCGCGCTATCACTCTAGGTCGCGCGGGACCGATGTGACTTACCTGCGCTTCACCTTCTGCGGCGAGGCCGGACGCGAGCTCGACCAGCCGCTGGACGAGGGCATCCTGCGCACCTTGTGGATGACCCGCGACGAAATCGCCGCCACCGCCGAGCGCCACCGCAGCCCGATCGTGCTGCAATGCGTCGACGACTACCTGGCCGGCCACCGCACGCCCCTGCACCTGCTGTACACCCACCCGTCGGTGTTCGAGGGCGGTATCTAACAGAATACGGAAGCAACATGAGCAAGAAAAAAGTCGTGATCGGGATGTCGGGCGGCGTCGACTCCTCGGTCGCGGCGTGGATGCTGAAAGAACAAGGCTATGAAGTGATCGGCCTGTTCATGAAGAACTGGGAAGACGACGACGATTCCGAGTACTGCTCCACGCGCCAGGACTGGATCGACGCGGCCAGCGTGGCCGACGTGGTCGGCGTGGACATCGAGGCCGTCAACTTCGCCGCCGAGTACAAGGACCGCGTGTTCGCGGAATTCCTGCGCGAGTACCAGGCCGGCCGCACGCCGAACCCGGACGTGCTGTGCAACGCCGAGATCAAGTTCAAGGCCTTCCTCGACCATGCGATGAAGCTGGGCGCCGACCTGATCGCGACCGGCCACTATGCGCGCGTGCGCCAGAACGGCGACAAGTTCGAGCTGCTCAAGGCGTTCGATGCCACCAAGGACCAGAGCTACTTCCTGCACCGCCTGAACCAGGCGCAGCTCTCGAAGTCGCTGTTCCCGCTGGGCGAGATCGCCAAGACCGAAGTGCGCAAGATCGCCGAAAAGCTCAAGCTGCCGAACGCCGCCAAGAAGGATTCGACCGGCATCTGCTTCATCGGTGAGCGTCCGTTCCGCGACTTCCTGAACCGCTACCTGTCGTACAAGCCGGGCCCGATGAAGCTGGACGACGGCACCGTGGTCGGCGAGCACGTCGGCCTGTCCTTCTACACCCTGGGCCAGCGCAAGGGCATCGGCATCGGCGGGCTGAAGTCGCGCAAGAACGCGGACGGCACCAGCGAGCCGTGGTTCGTGGCGCGCAAGGACATCGAGCAGAATACCCTGTACATCGTGCAGGGCCACGACCATCCGTGGCTGCTGTCCGGGCGTCTGGAAGCCGGCCAGGCCAGCTGGATCGCCGGCGAGGCGCCGGAACCGCGCCAGCTATCAAGCAAGACGCGCTACCGCCAGGCCGATGTGGCCTGCACCGTCCAGCCGCAAGGCCCGGACCGTTTCTCGCTCGATTTCGTCGAACCGCAATGGGCGGTGACGCCGGGGCAGTCGGCTGTGCTGTATGACGGCGATGTGTGTTTGGGTGGCGGGATCATCGACAGCAAGTCGGGTATCTAAACCCTTTATTTAGTTAGCAGTAAGACCGTCATCCCACGAAGGCGGGGATGACGACTCATCAGCTAACTAAATAAAACACCGCTGGCGCCTTAAGCCAGGTCTCAACCGGCGCCATCCGGCGCCCCCTGTTGCTTCTTCACCCACGCAATCACGGTATTCCGAATCGTCTTGAGCACCGTATCGGCCTTGAACGGCTTGACGATAAACCCGTGCACCCCGCGCGCCAGCGCTTCCTGCACCGCCTGCGCATCCAGCGTGCCCGAGACAATGAAGACCAGGGTCTTGGGCAGTTCCGCGCGCAGCTGCTCGACCACCTTGTTGCCGTCCTCGACCTGCTCGCGCGCGATGCAGATGAAATGGGGATGGTGCTTGAGCGCCAGGCCATAGGCCAGGGTGCTGGTATGGGTCTGGCCGACCACGTTGTAGCCGCCGTCGGTCAGCACGGTGTTCAGCAATCCGCGCGACACCGCGCTCGAATCCACGATCAATGCCTTGAGCATCGCGTCCAGTCCCCTTAAAACGATTCGTAGGCCAGCATGTTCCAGGTCACGCCCAGGCGCACGTCGCGCTTGAGCTCCACCAGCTGGCGCGAGACCTGGAGTATCTCACGCTCGGCGCGCAGCCTCTCGCCCAGCGGCGTCTTGAGGATGCCGGCGCCGGCCACCACCGCCTCCAGGCTGCCGTAGGCATTGAGCAGGCGCGCGGCGGTCTTCATGCCGATCTTCGACACGCCCGGCACGCCGTCGGTCGGGTCGCCCATCAGCGCCAGCAGGTCGTGCAGCAGCTCGGGCGCGACGCCGAAGCGCTTGCGCACCCAGGCGTCATCGTGCCACTCGCCCTTGAAGTGATCCCATACCAGCGCGCCGTGCGCGATCAGTTCATGCAGGTCCTTGTCGGTGGTGGCGACGATGGCCTCGCCCCGCCCTTCCGACAGCCAGCGCATCACGCCGGTGGCGATCACGTCGTCGGCCTCGACCTCGGGAATCATGAGCACGTGCAGGCCGGCAGCGCGCAGGCGCTCGTGGAATTCCGGCAGGGCTTCGCGCAGCTCGCCCGGCATCGAGGCGCGGCCCTCGCGGTAGCGCGGGTACAGCGCGTGGCGCCAGGTCTGCCCGCCGTAGTCGAAGGCGGCCAGCACGTGGGTGGGCGCATGCGCTTCCAGCAGGTTGCGGAAGGACGAGAAGGCGTGGCGCAGCGCGATGCCGGCCTTCAGGTCCGAATCGGGTTCAGGACTGGCTTCGTAGACGCGGCGGACGATGTTCAGGCCGTCGATGGCGAGCAGCTTTGCCATGATTACTTCGCCAGTTCGTACTTTCCGCCGCGTTCGAGCGCGCGCTGGTAGGCGGGACGGGCATGGATGCGCTCGAGGAAGGCGGACAGCTTCGGGTACTTGCCGTCCAAGCCGCCGCGCGAGCTCGATGCTTCCAGCGCAAAGCTCATCTGGATGTCGGCGGCGCTGAATTCCTCGCCGGCGAACCAGGTCGACTTGTTCAACTCGGATTCGAGGTAGTCGAGCTGGCTGCGGATGTTGGGCAGGATGAAGTCGCTCTTGACCTTGCGCGCGATGGCGCGCGCGATCGGGCGCGCGAAGAAGGGCATGGGGCCGTGCTCGATGCGGTCGAAGATGAGCTTGAGCAGCAGCGGCGGCATGGCCGAGCCTTCGGCGAAGTGCAGGAAATAGGTCCAGCGCAGGCGCTCCGGCGAGTCCGCCGGCGGGACCAGGCGTCCGTTGCCATAGCGCTGGACCAGGTACTCGACGATGGCGCCGGATTCGGCCACCACCGTATCGCCGTCGCTGATCACCGGCGACTTGCCGAGCGGGTGCACGGCCTTCAGCTCGGGAGGGGCCAGCATGGTCTTGGGATCGCGCTGGTACTTCTTGATCTCGTAGTCCAGGCCGAGTTCCTCGAGCAGCCACAGGATGCGCTGCGAGCGCGAATTGTTCAGGTGGTGGACGAGGATCATGGCGATGGGCGTGGTGGGAACGGGCGACAGCTTAACATTGTTGTGTGCTTGTAAAAAGCGAGAGATGCTTCTACAGCCAACCGGAAGCCCGTAACGCCAACCCGTCGGCCCGGCGGAGGCCGGGATCCAAGTCCGTAGCGTTCCGACTGCGGATGCGTTAAACGGTACGCACGCAAACTTGGGTTCCAGTCTTCGCCGGAACGACGTTTTAGCGCGACGGGCCATCGCTCCCGCGCCTCAGTGCGCCAGCGCACGATGGCCGCGCCCGCCCGGGTGTATGGTGAACAAATGAGCGGCGCAACCTACATCGGCATCTCCGGCTGGCGCTACGTCCCGTGGCGCGGCAAGTTCTATCCCCCTGGCCTGGCCCAGCACCGCGAGCTGGAATACGCTTCGCGCCAGCTGCCCACCATCGAAATCAACGGCTCCTTCTACTCGCTGCAGCGTCCCGAAAGCTACGCCGCCTGGTACGCCGCCACCCCGCCCGGCTTCGTGTTCGCGGTCAAGGGCAACCGCTTCCTGACCCACATGCTGCGCCTGCGCGACGTCGAGGGCCCGATGGCCAACGTGCTGGCCTCCGGCGTGTTCGAGCTGCGCGAAAAGCTCGGCCCCTTCCTGTGGCAGTTCCCGCCCAACTTTCCCTTCGAGCCGGACCGCTTCGAGCGCTTCCTGGCGCTGCTGCCGCACGACACCGACGCCGCCCTGGCGCTGGCGCGGCGCCACGAATCGCGCATGGAAGGCCGGGTATCGCTCGACGCGGGCCCCAAACGCCCGATGCGCCATGCCATCGAGATCCGCCACGAAAGCTTCATCGACCCCGCCTTCATCGCCATGCTGCGCCGGCACAACGTGGCGCTGGTGGTGGCCGACACCGCCGGCCGCTGGCCGCAGTACGAGGACGTGACCGCCGATTTCGTCTACCTGCGCCTGCACGGCGACAAGGAGCTCTACGCCAGCGGCTACGACGACGAGGCGACCGAACGCTGGGCCGCGCGCATCCGCGCCTGGCGCGACGGCGGCCAGCCTGCGGAGGCGCGGCTGATCTCCGGCGAAGCGCCGCCGAAGCTGGCCGCGCGCGACGTCTACTGCTACTTCGACAATGACATCAAGGTGCATGCGCCCTACGATGCACGGCGCCTGATCGAGGCTGTTGCAGAATAGTCAAGCAGGGCATCAAATCGGCGCGCAGCGCGCTAGAATGGATCGGCTGTCCTTTCCAACTCTAGGAGCTTGCGATGAAGACCGTGCAAATTGGTACTGCCCTGATTGCCCTGCTGCTGGCCGGCCCCGTGCTGGCGGATGACGGAGGCCCGCTGCGCAACGCGAACGGCGTGCTGGTCGACGCCAAGGGCATGACCGTCTACACCTACGACAAGGACGAATCCGGCGCCGGCAAGAGCGCCTGCGTCGCCATGTGCGCCAAGAACTGGCCGCCGGTCAGTGCCGAGGGGGCGGATCTGAAACCGCCCTACTCCGCGATTACGCGCGATGACGGCAGCAAACAGCTCGTGCACGACGGCAAGCCGCTGTACACCTTTATCAAGGACAAGAAGGAAGGCGACCGTACCGGAGACGGTGTCGGCGGGGTGTGGCACGTCGTTACCGACGCCAAGAAGAAATAAAGAGACGGCGCCGTTCAGCGGCGCTCGTGCAGCTTGATGACGCGGTGCTTGTTGCCGGCCGGCGGCTGGGGGGCGGAAGTCTCGCAGGTATTGCAGCCGCCGCAGCTGCCCGAGGTGTCGAGCCAGCGCACCAGGCGCGAATGCCTGGTGCCGCCGCGGGTCAGGCGCTGCACCAGCCAGCGGCGCCAGGCCGCCGGCAGGTAGCGCGCGCCCAGGTAGAGCGCGGCCAGCAGAACGATGATCCCGACAGCCAGTTCCTGCATGCTCAGCCTCCCAGGGCCAGGGCCACGCGGTAGGTGATGAAGGACGCCGCGTAGGCCAGCGCGAACATATAGCCCGCCATGATGAAGGCGTAGCGGCGGCTGCCGGTTTCGCGGCGCACGGTGGCCAGGGTGGCGATGCACTGCGGCGCGTACACGTACCAGGCCAGCAGCGACAGGCCGGTGGCCAGCGACCAGGCCTGCTTGATCATCGGCGCCAGGGTGTCGCCCACTTCGTCGCCGCCCGACAGGGCGTACACGGTGCCCAGCGCGGCCACCGCGACTTCGCGCGCGGCCATGCCCGGGATCAGGGCGATCGCGATTTCCCAGCCGAAGCCGATCGGCTCCAGGATCACCGCCAGCGCGCGGCCCAGCATGCCGGCCACGCTGTAGTAGATCGGCGGGTGGGTGGCGTTGTCCGGCGCGCCCGGGAAGCTCGACAGGAACCAGAGCAGCACCATCATGGTCAGGATCACGGTGCCGACGCGCATCAGGAAGATCTTGGCGCGTTCCCACAGCCCGATCGCCAGGGTGCCCAGGTGCGGCCAGTGGTAGGACGGCAGCTCCATCATCAGCGGCTGCTGGGTGTAGCTGCTGCGGCGCTTGAGGAACCAGGCCACCGCCATCGCGCTCACAATGCCGGCGAAGTACAGCACGAACAGCACCAGGCCCTGCAGGTTCAGGAAGCCGGCCACTTCGCGGTCCGGAATGAAGGCGGCGATCAGGAGGGCATACACGGGCAGGCGCGCCGAGCAGGTCATCAGCGGCGCGATCATGATCGTGGTCAGGCGGTCGCGCGGGTTCTGGATGGTGCGCGCCGCCATCACGCCCGGAATCGCGCAAGCGAAGGAGGACAGCAGCGGAATGAAGGCGCGGCCCGAGAGGCCGACGCTGCCCATCAGGCGGTCGAGCAGGAAGGCCGCGCGCGGCAGGTAACCGCAGTCTTCCAGGATCAGGATGAAGAAGAACAGGATCAGGATCTGCGGCAGGAACACCAGCACACTGCCGGCGCCGGCGATGACGCCATCCACCAGCAGGCTGCGCAGCGGGCCTTCGCTCATCCAGCCGCCCACCGTCTGGCCGAGCGCGGCGACGCTGGCGTCGATCATGTCCATCGGCGCGGCGGCCCAGGTGAACACGGCCTGGAACACCAGGAACATCAGCAGGGCCAGGATCGCCGGGCCGGCCACCGGGTGCAGCACCACGTGGTCGATCTGTTCGGTAAGGTTGCCCTTGTCGTTGGCTTCCGAGACCGTCAGGTCGAGGATGCGGCGCACCTCGCGCTGGGTCTGCTCGACCGGCACTTCGTCGATGGCGGACAGGGGATTCGGCGTGACCGCAGAATCGAAGGGCATCTTGTCGAGCGCGGCCAGGAGGGCCTGCTCGCCGCCGGCCTGCACGGCCACGGTCTCGACCACGGGCATGCCCAGTTCCTGCGACAGCCTGGCGGTGTCGATGGCGATGCCGCGCTTCCTGGCGACGTCGACCATGTTCAGCGCCAGCACCATCGGCAGGCCGAGGCGGCGCAGTTCCAGCACCAGGCGCAGGTTCAGGCGCAAATTGGTCGCGTTGACGACGCACAGGATGGCGTCGGGGGTCTGCTCGCCGGCGCGCAGGCCGCCCACCACGTCGCGGGTGATGACTTCGTCGGGAGTCTGGGCGTTCAGGCTGTAGGCGCCCGGCAGGTCGAGCACGCGGAAGGCGCGGCCCTGGGGCGACGTGAAGCTGCCTTCCTTGCGTTCGATGGTGACGCCCGCGTAGTTGGCGACCTTCTGGCGGGCGCCGGTGAGGCGGTTGAACAGGGCGGTCTTGCCGCAGTTGGGATTGCCGAGCAATGCGATCAGGGGCGTGCGCGTCGCCACCTGTTGTTCCATGACACCCATCGTTTATTCCGGCTGGATCGACACCAGGGCCGCTTCGAAGCGGCGGAGTGCGAAGGTGGACTGGCCAACCTTGACGGCCAAGGGGCCGCCCAGCACGCGCTTGAGCACGCGGATGCGCTCGCCCGGCACGAAACCGAGCTCCATGAGGCGGCGCTGGACGTCGACCCCGCCCTGCTGCGCATGGGGAGCTAGGTGGATCACGGTGGCGCTCTGGCCCGCTTTTAGCGAGTCGAGCGTGGTGAGGCTGGGAACAAGAGTCATGGTCGCGTCCGAGGCGTGGATATAACGTAGCGCTGATGAGACAGATACTAGCATCATAAACCTAAATGCGAATTATTTCTATTTGCAGACTGATATTGCATAAAAGAAAGGCAGCAACACAACAGCCGCGCACCACAAATTTTGCTTGCGTTGGCGGTCGAGTTTACGGAAAATGGCAACGCAAATGAGAATGATTCGTATTTTATAGACGAATTTTCAAGAAACATTTTCACCATACTGCCAGGAACCGAAACGCCATGATCGTCTGTGTCTGCAACAACATCTCCGACCGTGAAATCCGCCAGGCTGCGGACCTGGGCATCTCGTCGGTTGCCGAACTGCACCGCGAACTGGGCGTGGGCACCATGTGCGGCAAGTGCGTCAGCTATGCGCGTGAAGTGCTGAATGAACATCTGGAAAGCAAGACGGTCGTGACCGAGCTGCGCCGCGTGGCGCAAGTCGTCTGATGCCTGCCTGATCTCTCTCTCGCCCCGTTCCCCACGGGGCTTTTTTTCGCCTCCCGGCCCCGGCGGTTTGCTATGATGTGAACATCACATCAACAAAGGCATTCCATGAAGGGCGATCCCAACATCATCCGTCTGCTGAACGCACAGCTGACCAACGAACTGACCGCGATCAACCAGTATTTCCTGCATGCGCGCATGTACCGCCACTGGGGCTTCGGGCGCCTGGCGAAGAAGGAATACGACGAGTCGATCGGCGAGATGAAGCATGCGGACAAGCTGATCGACCGCATCCTGATGCTCGACGGCCTGCCCAACCTGCAGGCGCTGCACAAGCTCCTGATCGGCGAGTCAACCCAGGAAATGCTCGAATGCGACCTCAAGCTCGAGCGTGGCGCGCAAGTCACGGTCAAGGAAGGCATCGCCGCGGCCGAGGCGGCGCAGGATTACGTGTCGCGCGACCTGCTGCTGGAGATCCTGGAGGATACCGAGGAGCATATCGAGTGGCTGGAGACGCAGCTGGACCTGATCGTCAAGATCGGGATTCAGAATTACCTGCAGAGCCAGATGAACGCGGAGTAAGGCGTTTTGTGTGGCTGGTGGCGTTGGGCGCTATCGGCTGCGCTGAGAAAATTGGGTCCCCGCCTGCGCGGGGACCCAAGTTTGCATGAAAGGCCGCACCCTCAACCGCGGCTACACACCGCGCTACCTCCAGCGCGTCATCCACTTATCGTAAAACCCCAGATCCTTCGGCACCGCCCCCGGCACCGCGCAGATCGCCCCGGCAAACTCGTTTGCCCGCGCCAGCGTCTGCTCCAGCTCCCAGCCACGCATCCTGCCCAGCAGGAAAATCGCCGAAAACGCATCCCCCGCCCCCACCGTATCGATGACGAAAGGCGGCGCCGGATTGTCGCGGTGGTTGATCACCTGCCCGCCAGAGCCGAAGTACACCGACCCGCGGTGCCCCAGGGTGACGATCAGCGCATCCAGCGAGAACATTTGCAGCAACGCCTGACACGAGGCGTGCACCTCTTCGGCCGACAGCGGCGGATCCTCGGGACGGATCTGGAAATACCACTGGAACAGCGCCTGCAGCTCCTCTTCGTTGACCTTGACGATCTGGGCCGCCTGCAGCGAGCGCGTCACGCAACGCTCTTCCACCTGGCCGTCGCGCAGGTTAAGGTCGAGGAAACGCAGCGCCGGGCCGGCCTCGAGCACGGCGGTCAAGGTCGCGCGCGAGTGCTCGTTGCGCTGGGCCAGGGTGCCGAAGTACAGGATGCCGGGCCGGGCGTTTTCCACGGCCGCCACAGCCTGCCGGCGGTCGATGAAGTCGTAGGCCTGGTTCGGCAGGATGGTGAAGCGGTGCCCGCCGCGCGCGCCGCGCTCGACCAGCACGCGGCCGGTCTCTTCCATCGCGTCGACCTGCAGGCCGGCCTCGCTCATGGCGAAGCGCTCGAATTCGGCGCGCACCAGCTGGCCCAGGCGGTCGTTGCCGACGCGGGTGATCATCAGCTGCGGCGCCATGAAGGCGGCCAGGTGGCGCGCCACGTTGAAGGGGGCGCCGCCGACCACCTGCTCGGTGCTGAAGTCGTCGACCAGCGCTTCGCCGAAGATGGCAAGAGGCGCGGCGGTGACCGGCGCAGCCATCATGCGAGGAAAGGAATGGTGTCCTTGAAGGACGGGCGCTCGGACAGCTTGTCGAACAGGCGCGCCAGGTTCGGATAGTCGCCGCGCCACGCCACCTCGGGGAAGCGGAAGGCGATCCAGCCCAGCGCGCAGCCGACGGCGACGTCGGCCAGGGTGTAGTGATTGCCCATGCAGAAGGGCGACTCGCCCAGGCCCTCGGACATCGCGCGCAGGCCGGCGTGCACCTTGGCCCACTGGCGCTCGATCCAGTCCTGGCTCTGCTGCGCTTCCGGACGCAGGGTCTTTTCCAGGCGCACCAGCACGGCGGCGTCGAGCACGCCGTCGGCCAGCGCTTCCCAGACCTTGACCTCGGCCCGCTCGCGGCCGTTCGGCGGCAGCAGCTTGCACACGGGGGTGAGCGTGTCCAGGTATTCGGCGATCACGCGCGAATCGTAGAGCGTGCTGCCGTCTTCCATCACCAGGCAAGGCACCTTGCCCAGCGGATTGGTGTGCTGGATGGTGGTGTCCGGGGCCCAGACGTTTTCCTGGATAAAGGTGAAGTCGAGCTTCTTTTCCGCCATTACGACACGGACTTTGCGGACAAAGGGGCTGGTGACAGAACCGATGAGTTTCATACACGCTCAGAGAATGGGAGAGCAGACAGTATAGCATCGCGCTCCGGCGAAAAAGGCGTGCCCCGCCACATGGCGGATGCACCCGCCACAAGGTATTGACAGGCGGCCGGTGGTAAAATCCGCGTTTTTGCACACTCCCCGCCGCCATGACCTCTACCTCCCTTTCCCCGACCCTGTCGGCCCTGTCCCCCCTGGACGGGCGCTACGCCTCCAAAACCGACAAGCTGCGCCCGATCCTGTCGGAAGCGGGCTTCATGCACCACCGCGTGAAGGTCGAAATCGCCTGGCTGCAGGCCCTGTCTCAAGCCGGCTTCGCCGAGATCAAGCCCTTCTCGGCGGAAGCGAACGCTCACCTCGACCGGATTGCCGCGCAATTCGGCGACCTTGAGGCCGCCCGCATCAAGGAAATCGAAGCGGTCACCAACCACGACGTCAAGGCGGTCGAGTACTGGCTGAAGGAACAGGTCAAGGACGTGCCGGAACTGGTCGCTGCCAGCGAGTTCATCCACTTCGGCTGCACCTCGGAAGACATCAACAACACCTCGCACGGCATGATGCTCAAGGCCGCGCGCGACGGCGTGCTGCTGCCGTCCCTGAACACCATCATCGCCAAGCTGACCGAGATCGCGCACACCAACGCGAACCTGCCGATGCTGTCGCGCACCCACGGCCAGACCGCCAGCCCGACCACCCTGGGCAAGGAATTCGCCAACGTGGTCGCGCGCCTGCAGCGCGCCGTCAAGCGCATCGCGGACGTGGAAATCCTGGGCAAGATGAACGGCGCGGTCGGCAACTACAACGCGCACCTGTCGGCTTACCCGGGTTTCGACTGGCCGGCCTTCTCGAAGGACGTGATCGAGCAGCGCCTGGGCCTGAGCTTCAATCCCTACACCATCCAGATCGAACCGCACGACTACATGGCCGAGCTGTTCGACGCGATCGCGCGCACCAACACCATCCTGCTCGACCTGAACCGCGACATCTGGACCTATGTCTCGCTGGGCTACTTCAAGCAGAAGCTGAAGGCCGGCGAGATCGGTTCGTCGACCATGCCGCACAAGGTCAACCCGATCGACTTCGAGAACTCGGAAGGCAACCTGGGCCTGGCCAACGCCGTGCTGCGCCACATGGCCGAGAAGCTGCCGGTCTCGCGCATGCAGCGCGACCTGACCGACTCGACCGTCCTGCGCAACATCGGTGTGGGCTTCGGCTACGCGCTGCTGGCCTACGACAGCTGCCTGCGCGGCCTGAACAAGCTGGAAGTGAACGCGGCGCGCCTGGAGCAGGACCTGGACGCGAACTGGGAAGTGCTGGCCGAGCCGGTGCAGACCGTGATGCGCCGCTACGGCATCGAGAATCCGTACGAGCAGCTGAAGGAACTCACCCGCGGCAAGGGCATCACCCGTGAAGCGCTGCAGGAGTTCATCGGCAAGCTGGCGATTCCGCAGGACGCCAAGGACCTGCTGCTGCAAATGACGCCGGCGAACTACACCGGCCTGGCGGCCCAGCTGGCTGCGGCGATCTAAGACGTTTGCCCCAAGACCGTCTCCCCGGCCTCCGCCGGGGCGGCGGTCTTCAGGCTGGCTGAACTGCGTTGTCAGCCACGCCTGCCTTCAATACTCCCACACCGCCTTCACGCCAACCCGGCGCTCCACCTCGGCCCTGAACAGCTCCGAGCCGTATTCCCCATGCCCGCCAGTGAGGTTCTCGCCGAACACCGACAAGTCCAGTCCCGGACGCAAGCGCCAGCCGAAGCGCGCCTCGAGCGCCGTATAGGAAGGCACCTCGGGCACCGACTTGGCCGCCGACTTGCGCACTATGATGTCCAGCTCGCGCTGCTCGTCGAAGGCGTAGCTCGAGCGCAGCTGGAAGGTATGCGCCGGATCGCGCTTGGCGGCCAGGACGGCATTGGTGTCGTTGCTGCCCGGCTTGCGGCGCAGCTTCTGGTGCATCGCGGTCCAGCCGGCCGACAGGCGCCAGCTGCGCGCCGCCTGCCAGTTGCCCCAGGCTTCGATGCCGCTCGAGCGCCCTTCCATCAGGCTGGCGAAGGTGATGAAGGTCCGGGTCGGGTCGAATTCCTGGGTGCGCAAATGGTCATAGTCATGATGGAACAGCGTGACCGAATACGACAGCAGGGCCGCAGCCTGGCCGCGGTAGCCCAGCTCGAACACTTGCGCCGTCTCTCCGCGCACCTCCGGCCCGCCGCGCAGCAGGTAGGGCGGACGTCCCGGCACGAAGGCGTCCACGTCCAGGCGCGAAGGCGCGCGCACGGTGCGCGACAGCCCGGCCCAGAAGGCGTGGCGCGGCGAATGGCGCCAGGCCAGGCGCACGCTGGGGAGGAATTCGACGCCGGTGTATTCGTTGTACTCCGCGCGGCCGCCCAGGGTCAGGCGCCAGTCGTCGCGCAGCGCGATCTCGTCCTGCAGGAACAGGCTGATCCACTGCTGCGAGGTGTGCGCCGGCAGGAAGGCCACCACGTCGGTGTTGTGCATGCGCTCGCGGCTGTAACGGTAGTTCGCGCCCCACACGACGTCGTGCCTGCCGGCGGTGGGCAGGGTGTGCTGGAACTGGATATCGCTGGTATAGCGCCGCTCGCCGAACAGCGGCGGCACGTCGCGCAAGGTATGGTCGAAATAGGCCTGGACGCCCAGATTGCCGCCGCTGTCGAGCGCGCGCTGCCAGCCCGCGCTCAGGTTGGCGCCGTCGGAAAGGATGCGGCCGAGCTTGCCGCGCGTGCCGGGCGCCGCGATCTCGCCCGGCGCCGGCTGGTCGAAGCGGCCGCGCACCACATTGCCTTGCACCGAATACGTGTCGGCGCCGCGCGCCCAGTCGGCCCGGAAGCCCGCCATGCTGCGGCGGAAGGCGTCGTCGACCGGTCCGCCATTCGCCAGTTCGCTGTCGTCGCGGTCGGTGATCTTGCCGAAGACGCGCCAGGCGATGTCGCCCTGCTGGCCACCCTGGCGGAAGGCGATCCCGGCGCCGTCGGTGGCGGCGCGCAGCGCCACCAGGCTGCCTTCGGTCTCGCGCGCCGCGCGCGTGGTGATGTTGATGACGCCGTTGACGGCGTTCAGGCCCCACAGCACGCCGCCCGGGCCGCTGATGACTTCGATGCGCTCGATGTCCTCGAGCATCACGTCCTGGGCGTCCCAGAACACGCCCGAGAACAGCGGCGTGTAGACGCTGCGCCCGTCGATCAGCACCAGCAGCTTGTTCGACAGGCTGTTGCCGCTGCTGTTCAGGCCCCGCGCGCTGATCGAGTAGGTATAGCTGCTCAGGCGCGCCACGTGCAGGTTGGGCGCCAGGCGCAGCACTTCCGGCAGGGTGTCGGCGCCGGAACGGCGGATGTCGTCGGCGGTGATCAGGAACACCGAGGCGGCCGCGTTCTGCAGGCGCTCGGGGCGCTTGGACACCGAGGTCACCTGGATATTGGCCAGTTCCTCGATCGACAGGTCGGCCAGTTCGTCCGGCTGCACCACCACGCGCTCGACGTCGCCCGCGCGGGCCGGCAACGCCAGGGGCAGGGCCAGGGCCAGGCAGGCTGCCAGCAGGCGCGGATGGCCCCTCAAGCAAGGCCAGCTTATGTTATTCATCTTTTTGTACCTCTGGCCAACATTAGTAGTCATTAATAAATATTAATTCATTATCCCTTAGCGTGATTTTACATTCCAGCCCGCCGGACCGTGCGTTCTGTGCAATACCGTGCTAGTGTGTCCGGGCAAAAAATGCAGCCCCCAGGCAGCGGAAAGCGTTTTCCGGTATAGTTGGTTCTAACGCGGACATATTTCCAGTAAGAAACATCATGCAACGTTACACCACCCCGGCCATCGTGCTGCACTGGCTGCTCGCCCTCCTCATCATCGGTGCTTTCATCATGGGCCTGGTGATGACCGACATACCCGGCCTGACGCCGACCAAGCTCAAGTACTACTCCTGGCACAAGTGGGCCGGCGTGACGGTGCTCGGCCTGGCCGCGCTGCGCCTGCTGTGGCGCCTGGCGAACCATCCGCCCGCCTATGCCGACGCCCTGCCCGCATGGCAGCGCGGCGCCGCCCACGGCCTGCACTGGCTGCTTTACCTCCTGATGTTCGCCGTGCCGCTGTCGGGCTACTTCTACAGCCTGGCGTCCGGCATCCCGGTGGTCTACTTCGGCGTGCTCGAGCTGCCGGTGCTGATCGGCCCTGATCCGGCCCTGAAGGCCGTCCTCAAGGACCTTCACTACTGGCTCAACATGCTGCTCGCCGCCCTCGTCGGCCTGCACGTGCTGGCCGCGTTCAAGCACATGGTCGTCGACCGCGACGGCGTGATGCAGCGCATGCTTCCTTTTCCCCGTACCTCCCAGGAGTAAAGAATGAAACCGATCAAAGGCCTGTTCTTGGCCAGCCTGTTCGCCAGCGCAATCATTGGCACAAGCGCGGGCGCCGCCCCACTCAAGACCGACCCTGCGAAGAGCAGCGTATCGGCCGTGTTCAAGCAGATGAACGTGCCGGTCGAGGCGCCGTTCAGGCAATTCACCGCCCAGATCGACTACGACCCGGCCAAGCCGGCCGCATCGAAAGCCAGCGTCGACATCGTGACCGCCAGCCTGGACGTGGGCGATCCGGACATGAACAAGGAAGTCGCCAAGAAGGAATGGTTCAATGCGGCCCAGTTCCCGAAGGCAAGCTTCGTGTCCTCCAGCATCACCCCTGCCGGTGCGGGCAAGTTCAATGTCGCGGGCAAGCTGAGCATCAAGGGCAAGGCGGCCAACGTGAGCTTCCCCCTGACGGTCAAAACCGAGGGCGGCAAGCAGGTATTCGAGGGTCAGTTGCCAATCCGGCGCCTGGCCTTCAACATTGGCGAAGGCGAGTGGAAGGACACGAGCATGGTCGCCGATGAAGTCGTCATCAAATTCCGCGTCACCGCGGCTCCGTAATACCATCGATAAGGGATTTTGCAGATGAAAAAGAAGTTCATGTTCATGTCGCTGAGTGCGGTCCTGGCCGCCCTCGGCACCAGCGCAGCCTTCGCAGCCAACACCTACAAGATCGATCCGAACCACACCTACCCGAGCTTCGAAGCCGACCACATGGGCATCTCGGTATGGCGCGGCAAGTTCAACAAGAGCGAAGGCACCATCGTGCTGGACCCGGCCGCCAAGGCTGGCGCACTCGACATCGTGGTGGACATCAACAGCATCGACTTCGGCCACGACAAGATGAATGAGCACGCCAAGAAGGAAGACATCTTCGACGCCGCGAAATTCCCGACCGCGACCTTCAAGTCGACCAAGGTCAACTTCACCGGCGACGTGCCGACCTCGGTCGACGGCGAGCTGACCCTGCGCGGCGTGACCAAGCCGCTGACCCTGACCATCAACAAGTTCAAGTGCATCGTGCACCCGATGCACAAGCGCGAAGTCTGCGGCGCGGACGTGACCGGCCAGTTCCAGCGCAGCGATTTCGGCATCAACGCTGGATTGCCGCGTTTCTCGCCAGAAGTGAAGCTGGCGATCCAGGTGGAAGCGGTCAAGCAGTAAGCTGGTCTTTCCCCAAAAAAAGCCCCGCTGCGCAAGCAGCGGGGCTTTTTGCTTGACGGCGCGTTAAAAGCGATTAGCGGCCGTCGCGGTCGGCATCACCCGGAATGGCGCGCTCGACCTTGTGCCATGCGGCGCGCGAAGCCGACTTGGCCTGGTCCCAGCTCAGGCGCGAATTGCCCTTCACGCGGTCCCATTCGCCGGCCAGGTGCGCCTCGTTGGTGTCGTAGTCGCCCGGATACTTGCCGTAGCTGTTGTAGCCCAGCGCATAGGCCGGCTCGTAGTCGTCATAGGTGTAGCCCGGGGTGTAGTACGGCTGGGTCTGGTACGAATTGCGCCAGTGCTCGTTTTCCGCCTGCGGGTTGACCATGCCGCCGACGCCCTTGCCGGCCAGGCCGCCCGCCAGGCCGCCGATCACAGCGCCTGCTGCCGCGCCGACCGGGCCGCCCGCTGCGCCTGCCGCCGCGCCCATGGCCGCGCCGCCACCTGCGCCCACGCCCTGGGCCAGGTTATGGTCGTGCAGCTCGTCGCCGGCCTTCGGGTTGACGACTTCGCCAGCGCCCTTGCCGGCCGCACCGCCCGCCAGGCCGCCGACGACCGCGCCCGCCGCCATGCCGATCGGACCGGCCGCGGTACCAGCCGCCGCGCCCAGCGCCGCGCCGGTGCCGGCGCCCACACCCTTGGCCAGGTGGTGCTCGGGCAGGTCGTCGCCCGTTTTCGGGTTCACGACTTCGGCCGCGCCCTTGCCGGCGATGCCGCCGGCGATGCCGCCGATCGCAGCGCCTGCCGCCATGCCCACCGGGCCGGCTGCCGCGCCGATGCCTGCGCCCAGCGCGGCGCCGCCGGCGGCGCCCAGGCCGGTGCCGATCACGTGCGAGGCACCGTGCTCGGTGAAGCTGCGCTCGAAGTGGGCCGCGTCTTCCGGCGAGCGGGCGTTGACGCCCATCACGATGCCGCCGCTCTTGATGCCTTCCTCATAGTGCTTGGCGCGCTCTTCCGGAATTCCGGCGCCGATCAGTGCACCGATCAGGCCGCCGGTGATGCCGCCCGCGCCGGCGCCGGCCAGGGCTGCCGCCAGCGGCCCCGCGACGACCACGCCCAGGCCCGGCAGCACCAGGGTGGTGCCGACGGCCGCAATGCCTGCCAGCACCGCGCCGATGGTGCCGCCGATGCCCGCGCCGATGCCGGCGCCCTCGGCTGCTTTGCTGCCCAGTTCGGTGTCGGTGTCGCTGAAGTGGGTCTTGCGGGTGGTGTCCGACATCATCAGGTTGACGTCGTCACGGCCATAGCCGCGGTCGGAGATCGAGCCGTAGGCGCGCTCGGCGCTGGCACGGTCCGGGAACAGGCCGGTCACCATGCGCGAATTCGAATTCTGATTGGTCGTATCGTAGCTGCTCATGGAAAATCCCTTTCTAGGTTCAGGTGCCGAAGCGTTGGTACTGCAAAGGCAGGTTGCAAGGATGTGTTGCAAGTTCTGAAACCTTATGCCTCGTCCATTACCCCTTCTGTTCGCTGACGCACCCTGCACCGGACTTTTTGCATGGGACCGAACAGCCCCCCAAATTCCGCATCTAACGTTCGTTGCCGCACCGACCTGATGGGGTGCAGGTCAATAGACTTCGTTCCATGGCCGCAGCTGTGGCCTGGGGTATGTTTTTCCACTACGAGGAGGAATCAACATGTTATTCATTATCTGGATCGTTGTCGGTGGTATCTTGGGCTGGCTCGCCAGCATGGTCATGAAGACCGACGCTGAACAAGGCATGATTCTCAATGTCGTGGTCGGCATCGTCGGCGCCTTCCTGGGCGGCTGGCTGCTTTCCCCGCTGTTTGGTTCCGGCACCATCAATTCCGATGACTTCAGTGTCTCGTCGCTCCTGGTTTCCTTCCTGGGCGCCGTGATCCTGCTGGCCATCGTGAATCTGCTGCGTCGTGGCCGTGTACGCTAATAACAGTGAGTAGCCCCTTATAAACCAACGCCGCGCGCGTTGGTTTTTTTGTCCCTGCGGTTCGACTGATGAGCTCAAAAATGTTCTGGACAGTCTTGATCACGTGCGCGGTCACGTTGATCGTCGGCTTCCTCGCGCTGAATTTCATGCCGAGCGAAAAGCAGATCGAGCGACAACTGACCCGCCAATACGATACGCACGACCCGCAGTTCCGCCGCTCGCTCGGCGTGCTGCTGGGTCCACCTATTCTCGAAGGCAACAAGATCGAGGTGCTGGTCAACGGCGACCAAATCTTTCCCGCAATGCTGGAAGCGATCCGCGGCGCCAAGGAAACCATCACCCTCGAAACCTACATCTATTGGGCCGAATCGATCGGGCGCGAATTTTCCAACGCCTTGTCGGAGCGGGCGCGCGCCGGCGTCAAGGTGCACCTGATGCTCGACTTCATGGGCAGCATCAAGATGAACGACGAGTTGCTGCAGGAAATGAAGGACGCCGGCGTGCAGGTGCAGCGCTACCACAAGCCGGTCTGGTGGAAGCTGGCGCGCATGAACAACCGCACCCACCGCAAGCTGCTGGTGGTCGACGGCAAGATCGGCTTCACCGGCGGCGTCGGCATCGCCGACCAATGGCGCGGCAATGCCGAGGACGAGAACCACTGGCGCGACAACCACTACCGCATCGAAGGCCCGGTGGTGGGCCAGATCCAGGCAGTGTTCACCGACAACTGGACCAAGGCCACCGGGATGGTGCTGGATGGTCCGGACTACTTCCCCGCGCTCGAGCCGAAGGGCGACCAGCCGGCCCAGATGTTCTCCAGTTCGCCCACCGGCGGCAGCGAATCGATGCACCTGATGTACCTGATGGCCATCACCGCCGCGCGCAAGACCATCGACCTGTCGGCTTCCTACTTCGTGCCGGACGACCTGACCATCCGCACCCTGATCGCGGCCGCCAAGCGCGGCGTACGCGTGCGTTTGATTACCCCAGGCAAGATCATCGATTCCGACCTGGTCAAGGCCGCCTCGCGCGAGCGCTGGCCCGAACTACTGGCGGCCGGGGTGCAGATTTCGGAATACGACCCGACCATGTTCCATGTGAAGTCGCTGGTGGTCGATTCGCTCCTGGTGTCGGTCGGCTCGACCAACTTCGACAACCGTTCGTTCAGCATCAACGACGAAGCCAACCTGAACGTGATGGACGAGGAGTTCGCGCGCAAGCATATCGCCATCTTCGAGGCCGACTGGGTGCGCGCGACGCCGGTATCGCAGCACAAGTTCGCCAAGCGGCCGTGGTGGCAGCGCTTCGCCACCTGGGCGGTGTCGCTGGTCGGCAAGCAACTGTAAGGACAGCGCCGGAGGAGGGTTTCCGCTAGAAAATGTTTCATTTGCGTGGTCGAAATTTCGGTTGACGATCACTCGTGACATACAGATACTCTTGGGTGCTCTACGGAGACAATGTTTCTTACCCACCCTAGACTGACGAATGAAAAAATCCCTCCTCTCGCTCGCCATCCTGAGCAGCTTCGCCGCGCACGCTGACGAAGGCATGTGGATGCCGCAGCAGCTGCCACAAGTAGCCAAGCAACTGAAAGCCGCAGGCCTCAAGCTGGATCCGGCAACCCTGACCAAACTGACCGAATTCCCGATGGGCGCTATCGTGAGTCTGGGCGGCTGCTCGGCCTCCTTCGTCTCGCCGCAAGGCCTGGTCGTGACCAACCACCACTGCGTGTACAACAGCGTGGCGGTCAACTCGACCCCGGAACGCGACCTGCTGGCCAACGGCTTCCTGGCCAAGACCCTGGACGAAGAACTGCCGGCCGCGCCGGGCAGCCGCGTCTACGTGACCGAGGAAGTGGCGAATGTCAGCGACCAGGTCATCACCCCGGAAGTCGCCAAGCTGAACGGCAAGGCGCGCCTCGACGCGATCGAGAAGAACCAGAAGAAGCTGCAGGCCGAGTGCGAAAAAGACGCCGGCTACCGCTGCACCGTGGCCAGCTACTACGGCGGCCTGGAGTTCTACCGCCTGAAGCAGCTCGAGATCCGCGACGTGCGCCTGGTGCACGCGCCGCCTTCGGGCGTGGGCAAGTTCGGCGGCGACACCGACAACTGGATGTGGCCGCGCCACACCGGCGACTACGGCTTCTACCGCGCCTACGTGAGCAAGGACGGCAAGGCCGCCGAGTTCTCGAAGGATAACGTTCCCTACCAGCCGAAGCACCACCTGAAGATCGCCAAGGAAGGCTCGAAGGAAGGCGACTTCGTCATGGTCCTGGGCTATCCGGGCCGCACCAACCGCCACCGCCTGCCGTCGGAAGTGGCCTTCACCTTCGACTGGAACTACCCGGCCTTCGTCCAGGCATCGGGCGAGACCCTGGCGATCATCGAGCGCGAGACCAAGAACGACCCGGCCGCCAAGCTGAAGTACGCCGGCCAGATCGCCAGCGTCAACAACTATTACAAGAACCGCAAGGGGATGCTGACTTCCTACCAGAACAGCGACTTCCTGCAGCGCAAGACCGCCGAGCACAACGCCCTGAAAGCCTGGGTCAACGCCAACCCGGCCCGCAAGGCCCAGTTCGCCGCCGATATCGAAGCGGCCGAAAAGCTGATCGCCGAGCGTGACGCCGGCACCAAGAAGAGCTTCTTCCTGACCTATGCGCAGCCGAAGTTCCTGACTTCCGCGCGCGCCCTGTACCGCCTGGCCAACGAGCGCACCAAGCCGGACGCCGAGCGCAAGTCGGGCTACCAGGAACGCGACATGCCGCGCCTGACCTCGGTCATCACCGGCCAGGACCGCACCTACGACGAAAAGGTCGACAAGGCGCTGGTGCTGAACTTCCTGAAGCAGTACAACGCGCAGCCGGCCGCCGAGCACGACGCCGCCTTCGACGCCGCCCTGGGCATCAAGCCGGGCATGGGCGAAGCCGAGCTGAAGGCCGCGCTGGACCGCATCTACGCGGGCTCGAAGCTGGCCAACAAGGAAGAGCGCCTGGCCTGGCTGAAGAAGTCGCCGCAGGAATTCCAGGCCTCGAACGACAGCTTCATCCAGGCCGCCGTCGCCATGTACGACGCGGGCATGAAGGATGAAGCCAAGCAAGAGGAACTGGCAGGCAAGATCCAGCAGGCCTACGGCAACTACATGAAGGCCAAGATCGCCTACATGTCTAGCCGCGGCCAGGCCGTGTACCCGGATGCCAACGGCACCCTGCGCGCCACCTTCGGCAAGATCGCCGGCCGCGCGGTCGGCGCCGACGGCACCACCGGCTGGACCGCCTTCACCACCGTGAACGGCGTGGTCGCCAAGCACACCGGCGAAGGCGAGTTCAATGCCCCGGCCGCCCAGCTGGAAGCGATCCGCAAGAAGGACTTCGGCAAATACGTCGATCCGAAGCTGAAGACCGTGCCGGTCAACTACCTGGCGACCCTGGACATCACCGGCGGTAACTCGGGTTCGGCCGCGCTGAACTCGAAGGCCGAGCTGATCGGCCTGGCCTTCGACGGCACCCTGGATTCGATCATCTCGGACTGGGACTTCAACAAGGCCATGACCCGCGACATCCAGGTCGACATCCGCTACATCCTGTGGAACATGCAGCACGTCGACAAGGCCGACAACCTGCTGAAGGAAATGAACGCGCTGTAATCGCGCTTTTCTCCGCGAAGCCACGCGGCTCGATGAGCCGCGTGGCTTTTTTTCGTCCGGCTCGTTGTACACTCCTGGCACGACAGGAGGAGACCGCATGAAGAATCGCAGCAGTTGGTGCGCGCTGACGCTGGCGCTGTCCGTGGCAGCCGCGCAGGCGCAGGAACATCCCGACACCAGGGCCTATGCCCGTGCGCGCCTGGCCGTCGAAGACCTGGAGCGCATCGTCGCACCCGGCGGCGTGCAGGACTCGTACAAGACGAAGATCGGCGGCATCGAGCAGTGGATCAGCGTGCGCGGCCAGGACCGCGCCAACCCGATCATCCTGTTCGTGCACGGCGGCCCGGCCTCGCCCATCACGCCGACCATGTGGCAGTTCCAGCGTCCCATCGAGGAATACTTCACGGTGGCGAACTACGACCAGCGCGGCGCCGGCAAGACCTATGGCGAGACCGATCCGGCAGTCGTGGGCGAGACCATCCGCATCGAGCGCTACACCGAGGACCTGATCGAAGTGGCGGAACACCTGCGCCAGCGCTACGGCAAGCGCAAGCTGATCCTGATGGCGCACAGCTGGGGCACGATTCCCTCGATGGCGGCCTCGCTCAAGCGGCCCGACCTGTTCCACGCCTATGTCGGCATCGGCCAGGTGATCAGCACGCGCGAGAACGAGCGCATCAGCTTCGCGTACGCGCAGGAGCAGGCCAGGCTTCACAAGAACGAGGTAGCGCTGCGCGAGCTGCAGTCGATCGCGCCGTATCCTGGCGACCAGCCGATCACGCGCGAGCGAATCGTATTAGCGCGCAAATGGCCGCAGCACTACGGCGGCCTGAGCGCCTTCCGCAGCCAGTCCGACTACTTCTTCAAGGGGCCGCTGCTCTCGCCCGAGTACAGCATGGAGCAGGTGAAGGCCATCGACCAGGGCAGCATCCTGACCCTGGGGCGCCTGCTGCCGGAATTCGTGCAGGTCGACTATTCGAAGGTGAGCAGCTTCCCGATTCCGGTGGTGATGTTCCTGGGACGGCATGACTACACCACGCCGACGGCGCCGACCGAGGCCTGGCTGAAGCAGGTGAAAGCGCCGTCCAAGCGGGCCGTGTGGTTCGAGCGTTCGGCGCACATGATGCCGTGGGAGGAACCGGGCAAGACCTTGGTGAGCCTGCTGGAATATGTGCGGCCGCTGGCGAAGTAAGGACTTTAGTTAGCGAAACGCAATCCATCAGCGGGTCTGCAACTTCGCCAGCG
The DNA here is from genome assembly GCA_966210615.1 of uncultured Massilia sp. GTDB lineage: Bacteria > Pseudomonadota > Gammaproteobacteria > Burkholderiales > Burkholderiaceae_D > Telluria. The sequence goes on along the minus strand of CBIHLT010000026.1, from coordinate 7,559 downwards.
CGTCGGCCGACGCGCCAGAACTCGGTTCGATCTTCAGCGCGCGGCGGTAGGCATCGATGGCGCGCTCCCGATCACCCTTGGCGAGAAAAGCGGCGCCCTGCCCTTCGTAGCCCCAGCCGATGTTCGGATGCGCCGCCGTCCACAGCTCGAACACTGCCAGCGCGGTATCCGGCTTGCCCTGCTTGAGAAGCGCATGACCGGCTTCGTAAAAGGCCGACTGCGCATCGGCATAGCGGTTGGCGGGCTGCGCGCGCCAATCGGCATAGACCCGTCGCGCCTCGGCCGGCGTGCCCGCCTTCGACAGGATGCCCGCCAGCGGCGGCGCGGGCCGGTAGGACTGGATCGCCGCCAGCGCCGGATCCGCACCCTTGCGGTAGTCGTCGAAGGTCTGCGCCACCGCCAGCACCGGCGCCGACCAGTCGCGCCGGTCGCGTTCATCCTCCTGCCACCAGATGGTCGACACCCTGACCGTGATGCCGCTATGCGGCAGCGTGATCTTGCGCGAGTCGCCATAGGAATTGGGCTTGCCGCCGGTCGGCTCGCCCACCAGCACCGCGTCCGTATAGCGTTCCAGGTCGCTGGTGACGAATTGCGCCGCCGAGAAGGTCGAGCGTCCGATGATGGCGAACAGGCGCTCGCGCGCGTCCGGCGCCGTGGCCCGGACCAGGCTCGCGATCAGGGGCGGCACAAGGGCGCCGTTGCCGCCGCGGTTCAGGCGCAGGTCGAGCACGATCTTCGAGGTCTTGTGCCTGGCCGCCGCATCGCCGATGCGGCGCGCGAACCGGGCCAGCGTCTCGTCCTTCTCGTCGCCGACCTGGTTGAGCTGCACATACAGGATCTTCTGCGCGTCAAGGTGCTCCATGCGGAACTTGCTGCGGGCGTCGCGCAGCCACAGCGGCGTGGACGCGCGCGCGTCGTGCCATCCGGCGCGCGGCATGAAACTCAGGTCGGTATCGGGCGGCATCATCTCGGCCGGTTGCGGATCGCCCAGCTCGACCACGCGGCGCTTGCCGTCCTGCTCGACCGCCAGGCGGGCGCGATCCGGCCCCTCGCCCATTCCCAGCGCATCCAGGATCTCCGGCATCACCAGCAGGTGCGGCGCGAAGAACAGCGCGCCCTGCTCGTTGTCGCGGCCGATGATGTCGCGCACCGCCGCATAGGCCTGGGCCGTGGAATACGGGCCGATGCCGACCACTTTCGCGCCGACCAGGTCGCGGTAGCGTTCCGCCGCCGCGCGCACGTACAGGCCGTCCTCGAAGAAGTACAGCGCCAGCGGGAAGGCGCGGAAACCGATCTTCGGATCGCGCGTGGGAGCCACATTGGTATGCCCGTCGCCCACCATGGCGGCGATGCGCGCCATCTCGACGACGATCTTGTGGCGCGGCAGGGTGTCGATGCGCGCGTCCAGCCCGGCCACGGCCGCGGCGAACTGCTCGCGCGTCATCGTGTGGTAGAGATTGCGGTGGCGCGCCGGCATGCTCTCGGCCAGCACGCGCAAGTCTTCATGCCATTGCTGCGGAGTGAGCGTGGCCGGCTGTGCATGCGCGCCGGCGCAAGCGGCCAGGACGACCGCCGCGAAGATGGTTTTCCACATAAGCCCTCCGTATCGACGATCGGGCCATCCTAGCAATCGAGCCGGGGCTTGCCCCGCGGCGTGCGACAGGCTGCAGAAAACAGGGGTCAAGCGGTGGCGGCCGGACCTTGCATGAAACCGTCGATTTCCGCCGCGGCGGCCTGCGCCAGCTCATGGATATGGAAGCCGTCGATGAAGCCGTGATGGCCCTGCACCGCGAAGGGCAGCTGCAGGCGGCCGTTCGGCGCGTCGCGGAAGCGTCCCCAGGCCAGCGAGGGAATATCCGGCGAACCGAGATTGGCGGTCGGGTGCTGGATCGAGGTGAAGTCGAGCCAGGGAATGCAGGTGATGAAGACCTGCTCCTTGGCCTCGCGCGCCGACATGCTGCGGTACTTGTCGTTCAGCTCCACCATGCTGCTGGCTTCCTCGCGCGCGGCGATGCCGCGGGCGACGAATTCGCGCAGGTCGTCCGACCACGCGAACTGGGCGAAATTCAGGTCCCGGTTCTGGTTGATCACGGTGAAGGACGGCGTCAGGCGCTCGATGAGGAAAACTTCGCCGTCGAGTATCCGGTAGCGGAAGTTCTCGACCTTCAGGATCGCGCGCAGCACGGCGCACAGCAGCACGTGGAAGGGCGCCAGGCCCTGCTCCTTGCACCAGGGCCGGAAGTCCGGCAGCTCCAGCGTGAAGCAGATGTTGACCGCCGGGCTGTCCATGCTGTCGAACAGCGCGAAGCGGTCGCGCCGCAACTCGAACTTCTCCATGCTGATTTGCTACCCTTTACTGTGCCTTGTTCAGGCGGCTGTGGCGCACGCTGTACAGGAAGTAGGTGGCGACGGCCACCGCCATCCAGATCGCGAACACGCGGAAGGTGGTGGCCGAGAGGTCCTTCATGATGTACAGGCAGGCGAAGATCGACAGGCCCGGGATCAGGTAAGGACCGAAAGGCACGCGGAAGCCCTTCCGGGAACCGTCCGTGGGCTGGGCGTCGCCCTGCTTGGCGCGGATCACGGGCACCGCGACCGACACGACGATGAAGGCGGTCAGGGTGCCCATGCTCACCATGTCCCACAGGAAGGTGGAGTCGACCAGGCCGGCCACCAGGCCCACGACGATCGACACGATCACGGTATTGCTGACCGGCGCCTGGGTGCGCGGGTTCACCTTCTGGAAGGTCTTCGGGATCAGGCCGTCGCGGCTGATGGCGTACAGGATGCGGGTCTGGCCGTAGATCGTCACCAGGGTCACGGAGAACACCGACACCACCGCGCCGGCCGACAGCACCAGCGCCGGCCAGGCCTTGCCGGTCACATTCTGCAGGATCACCGACAGGCCGGCCTGCTGGCCTTCGAACAGATGCGCCGGCTGGGCGCCCATGGCGGCGAAGGCCACCATCAGGTAGAAGGCGGTGACGATCAGGAGCGCGGCCAGGATGCCGATCGGGACGTTGCGGCGCGGGTCGCGCACTTCCTCGCCGGCGGTGGCGATGGTGTCCAGGCCGATGAAGGAGAAGAACACGGTGCCGGCGGCGGCAGTCACGCCGGCCATGCCGGCGAAGCCCTTGCTGTTGTCCGTATTGAAGAAAGGCTGGAAGTTGTCGGCGTCGAAGCCGCTGAAGGCGATCACCGCGAAGAACACCAGGATCGCCAGCTTTACCAGCACCATGATGGCGTTGGTGGTGGCCGACTCCTTGGTACCGCGGATCAGCAGGATGCAGCACATGATCACCAGCAGCACCGGCGGCAGGTTGAAGTGGCCCGGGTTGAAGTGGACGTTGTTATGGTCCGACACGAACATCGGCGAGCGCAGCTCCGGCGGAATCTGCCAGCCGAAGGCATTCTGCAGGAAGTTATTCAGGTAGTCCGACCAGCCGATCGCTGTCGCGCTGGCCGCCAGGCCGTATTCGAGCAGCAGGCAGGCCGCGACGACAAAGGCGGCGAACTCGCCCACGGTGGCATAGGCGAAGGAATACGAGGAGCCTGCCGCAGGCACCCGGCCCGCCAGCTCGGCGTAGCACAGCGCGGTCAGGCCGGCCGTGATGGCCGCGATCAGGAAGGACAGCACCACCGCCGGGCCGGCCTTGGGCACCGCTTCGACCATGGTGAAGAAGATGCCGGTGCCGATGGTGGCGCCGACGCCGATCATCGTCAGCGGGAACAGGCCCAGGGAACGCTGCAGGCCCACCTCGGCGCCGCTATGGCTTTCAATATGGCGTTCTGCCGATTTGGTACGGAACAGCTTTTGGCCCAGAGTCAGATTCACGGCGTGTCCTTTGGTGCTTGAGGCATGGAGCGGCTCGGCAGCCGCGGGTGTAAAAGCAGGGATTATATGGGTAACTGCGGGTGAGTCTGCAACGCGGCAATAAAATAGTTTTGCTAAATGATGCACACAAAGTACATCTTTGTTAGAATAGTCCCGTCTGATCGCTTCTGCCGCCATTCAAGGCGCATTTTTTAGAACATAAATATGCATTGAGTATGCATCAATAAGGAAAAATCATGATCTCCGCCGCTTCCCGTCCGTACATCGACGCGTCCGTTCCCGTCCTGCGCGAGCATGGCCTGACCATCACCCGCAGCTTCTACGCCAGCATGTTCGCGGCGCATCCGGAACTGACCAACCTGTTCAACATGGGCAACCAGGCGAGCGGCGTGCAGCAGCAATCCCTGGCCTCGGCGGTCTTCGCGTATGCGGCCAACATCGACAACGCCGCGGCCCTGGGCCCGGTGGTCAGCCGCATCGTGCACAAGCACGCGGCCGTGGGCATCCGCGCCGACCACTATCCGATCGTCGGCTTCCACCTGCTGGGCGCGATCAAGACCGTCCTGGGCGACGCCGCCACCGAGCCGCTGCTCAAGGCCTGGGAAGAAGCCTATGGCTCGCTGGCGCGCGTCCTGATCGATGCGGAAGCCAAGATGTATGCGGACGCCGGCATCCAACCGGGCCAGCTGCGCGCGATGCGCGTCACCGAAGTGTCGCGTGAGAGCGACAACGTGATGGCGATCCGCCTGGCCGCGCAGGAAGGCGACGCGCTGCCGGCGTTCAAGGCCGGCCAGTACGTGAGCGTGGAAGTCGTGTTCGAGGACGGCCGCCGCCAGCTGCGCCAGTACAGCCTGTCCGACACCTTCGGCAAGGACAGCCTGCGCATCTCGGTCAAGCGCGAGGACGCCGAAGGCGCGCTGCCGGCCGGCGCGGTGTCGACCTGGCTGCACCGGAACGTGAACGTGGGCGACGTGCTGAACGTGAGCCACCCGTTCGGCGACTTCCAGCCGGATACCGAATCGAACGAGCCTGTCGTGCTGCTGTCGGCTGGCGTGGGCATCACCCCGATGATCGCCACCCTGAACCGCATCGCCCAGGTCAATCCGGAACGCCGCGTGATCTTCGCGCACGCCGCCCGCAACGCACGGCATCACGCGCACCAGGCCGACATCGCTGCCGCCAGGGCGCGCATGCCCTACCTGCATGTGGTGAGCTTCCATGAAGAAGGCGCGGAGGGCGACGCGCTGCCGGGCAAGATGGAGCTGGCGCGCCTGCCGTCCTGGCCGAAGGGCGAGACCGACGTCTACCTGTGCGGCCCGCTGCCCTTCATGCAGGCGCAGTGGAACGCGCTGCTGGCTGCCGGTGCGCCGGCAAGCCGCCTGCATCGCGAAGTGTTCGGGCCGGACCTGCTGGACAACCTGCTGTAATCCTCAAGCCGGCCCTGGCGGGATAGGCGCTTAGTCGAGCAGGTGGATCCTGTCTCCGCTGAGGCTGCGCTGGGCCGGCTGGCCGTAGACGCGGATGCCGCCCGAGCCGCTGGTGCGGGCGATCAGCGACTGCTTCACCGTGGCGCGGATGCCGCCCGAACCGCTGGTGCCCAGGTCGGCGTCCTGCGAATTCAGGCCGGCCAGGTCCACGCTGGCCGAACCGCTCACGCGCGCATTCAGCGAGCGCACCGCGCCGCTCGCTTCCAGCCTTCCCGAACCGCTTACGTTCACGCGTGCATACTCGCCATGCACGTCGCCCACCGTCATGCGGCCCGAACCCGACAGGTCCAGGTCGGCGCTGGCGCTGTGCAGCCGGGCGGCGTCGATGACGCCCGAACCGCTGGCGCGCGCGTTCAGGCTTTCCACCCTTCCCTCCAGGCGCACCTCGCCCGAACCGCTCTTGCGCACGTCCAGCGGCGCGCCATTCAGGTCGCTCACCTCGACCCGGCTCGAACCGGAGGCGCGCACTTCGCTCAGGCGCGGCGTGGTGTAGACGATGCGGATCGGGGTCTTGCTGCGGATGTCCTGCTCGGTCCAGATGCGCAGGGTGTGGCCGTTCGGTTCGGTGCGGATCAGGGGCAGCAGGTTGCTGTCCGCCTCCACCAGCAGCGAAGGCGCCGGGCCCACGCGCACCTCGACCGGCAGCGAGCCGCCCACGTCCAGGCCCGGCAGGGCCGCTACGGCGCGCTGGTCGCGCGCGGCGACGCCGTTGCCGTTCTCGGTACCCTTGCTCCACATGGTCTGGACATGGGTGCCCTCGTTGGGAGTGACAATGATGGCGCAGCCGCCGAGGGTGGCGAATACGGCGAGGGCGAGAAGCTTACGCATGGCTATCCTTTGTGGGTATGGTTGTCGTTCTTCCGGCGCAAAGCGCCAACCATGCCACTCTAGCAACCCATCCATTCGCCCGCAGCCTGCATGCGACAGGCTGCAAGAATCGCGGGTTGAACTGCGGCGCCGCGACGCGAATGTGCAGCCGATGTTCAGCCAAATAAGGCCTTGTGCTCGCGCGGCTGCGAGCGCCAGTACTGGGGCGGCGCGAACACCCGGTCGCCCAGCCTGGCCGCCGCATGCCAGGGCCAGCGCGGGTCGTACAGCATGGCGCGCGCCAGGCCGATGACGTCGGCCTCCCCGTCCTGCAGGATCCGCTCGGCGTGCTCGGGTTCCGTGATCAGGCCCACGCCGATGGTCGGCATGCCGGTCTCGCGCTTGATGCGCTGCGCATAGGCGATCTGGTAGCCCGGTTCCAATGCGATCTGCTGGAGCGGCGACAGGCCGCCCGTGGAGACATGGATGAAGTCGCAGCCGCGCGCCTTCAGTTCGTGGGCGAAGCGCACGCTTTGCTCGATCTCCCAGCCTCCCTCGACCCAGTCGGTGGCCGAGATGCGCATGCCGACCGCCATCCCGCCCGGGACAGCGGAGCGCACGGCGTCGACGATCTCGAGCGGGAAGCGCATGCGGTTGTCCAGCGAACCGCCGTAGTCGTCTTCGCGCAGGTTCGACAGGGGCGAGAGGAATTCGTGCAGCAGGTAGCCGTGGGCGCCGTGCAGTTCGATGGCGTCCAGGCCCAGCGCGTGGGCACGCCTGGCGGCGGCCACGAAGCCGTCGCGGATGCGGGCCAGGCCTTCCGCGTCGAGTTCGAGGGGCGCGGGATCGTCTTCCGCATGGGGCACGCTCGACGGGGCCACGGTCTGCCAGCCGCGCAGCTGGCCGGGCGGGATGTTGGCGCCGCCTTCCCACGGGGCCTGGCTGGAGGCCTTGCGGCCGGCATGGGCCAGCTGGATCGCGATCTTGATCGGCGAATGACGCCGCATGGCGCGCACGATGGGGTCGAGCGCATCGGCATGGGCGTCGGACCACAGGCCCAGGTCGTCCGGCGAGATGCGGCCTTCGGGGACGACGGCGGTGGCTTCGATGATGAGCAGGGCGGCGCCGGACAAGGCCAGGTTGCCGAGGTGGATCATGTGCCAGTCGGTGGCGAGGCCTTCGATGGCGGAGTACTGGCACATCGGGGCGATGGCGATGCGGTTGGAGAGGTGCAGGGGGCCGAGTGCGGTGGGGGAGAACAGCTTGCTCATGGTGGCTCCGGGGCAAAGACACCAAGTCTAGCAAGCTGATGACATTTGTGCTTCGGCAAGCTTACGCCATTCCCCGCGCCCTAAAAACGTCATCCCCGCGAAGACGCACTGCTGTCCGGAATAATAGTGTTGGGTTCTCATAGTCCAGGCTCCCACAAG
>CBIHLT010000025.1:0-30981 GCA_966210615.1 uncultured Massilia sp. | reverse complement strand
GCGTTCAGTTCGTCGTGGATCTCGACCGCGATGCTCTTGCGCTCGTCCTCGATGATCGAGTTGACCTTCTGGATCAGCTTGCGCTTGTCGGCGTCGGCGCGCACGGCCTCGTTGCGCGAGGCCAGCAGATCGCGGGTGCGCTCGGCCACCTTGTTCTCGAGGTCGCGCTTGGATTCGTCCAGCGCCAGCGACATGTCGCCGATCGAGGACTGCAGCTCGCCCACCTCGCCGCCGGTGGTCACCGGCAGGTTGACGCGGTAGTTGCCGCCGCGGATGGAACGCAGCGCGCCGATCGCTTCGCGCAGCGGCACCGTGAGCGAGCGCGCCAGCACCCAGGCCAGCACGCCGGACGCGGCCAGCGCCAGCGCGGCGATGGTCAGCTCGACGCGGAAGCGCCCGGCCTGCTTGTCCATCATGTTCGCCGGCGACATGGTCACCCGCACCCAGCCCACTACCTCGGTGGTCAGGGTCGGCGGACGCGACACGCTCGACGCCGACACGTGCGGCGTGCCGTTGTCGGTGAACAGGTTGATCCACACCACCTGCTTGCGGATCGGCGCCTCGTAGTAATGGGCTTGCGCATCGCGCGCGGATTCCGACACCACGCGCACCGCGGCGCGGCCGCTGGCGTCGATCACGTCGATGCGGTAGATGCTGATGTCGGACTGCACCAGGCCGTTGATGGTCAGGCGCAGGTCCGACAGGTTGCCGGAGATGACGTTGTATTCGCTGGTTTCGGCCAGCGCGCGCGACAGGATGCGGCCGCGCTCGGCCAGCTCCTCGGCCACCTGGGCGCGGTGCGCGTACCACGAGTACCAGACGAAGGAGGTGAACAGGAACACCACCGGCAGCATGGTGATGAAGGCCATGCGCCGGCCGATGCCCCAGCCACGCCAGAATCGCAGTTTCATCGCTGGCCCGCCGTGACGGATGCGCTAGTGGATGCGCTAGTGGATGCACTATTGGATGCCGTCTTCGGCGCCGTGCCCGGCGCGGGACGGGCGAACTGGCGCGCGGCCTCGGTCACGCGCAGGTCGAGCGACCTGGCCACGCCTTCGTTGATCACGGTGCGGAAGTAGCGCGGGAACTGCGGCGGCGCCAGCTCGCCGGTGATCACGAAGGCGGCGGCGATTTCCGCCACCTGGGTGTTGATGTCCTCGATCTCCGAATAGGTGCTGGCCAGCGCGCCGACCTTGACCATGTCGGCCGAGAAGCCGATCACGCCCTGCTTGCGGCGGTAGGTCGAGAGCAGGATGTTGCGCACGCTTTCGGTGTTGTAGACGGCGCTGTCGGGCATCGCCAGCAGCGCTTCGGCGCGCGTCATGCGGTTGAGCGCGTGGTTGATGTCGTCGCCCGGCTCGAAGTGCTGGATTTCGACTTCGCCGTCCAGCACCGGGCGCAGGAAGGCGGTCTCGGGGCTGAGGATGGCGGCGATGCGCGGCTGGCGCCCGTACAGCAGCGAGGCCAGGCGCAGCTGGTCGGCCGGCGCCGGCTCGGCGTAGACGGCGGTGAGCGACATGGCACGGTTGCGCGGCAGGCGCGCGGTGATCGCATGCCAGACCTGGCTCGAGGTATAGGCCGAGATCACCACGCAGTCGCAGCGGCGGGCCACGGCGTCGCGCAGCGCGGTCGGGCCGATCGTCACGTACAGCATGCGCCGGCTCTGTGCCAGCTCGGTGCGGAAGGCGGCGAAGGTGGGAACCAGGCGCTTGTACAGGTCTTCGGCGATGCGGCGCGTGACTTCGGTGTCGTCGCCGGTGACGATCTGGAAGCGGAAGCCGCTGGGCTCGCTGCGGGTATCGTTATCGCGGTATTGCTCGGCGAAGGCTGGGGAGCAGATAACAGCAAGGGCCAGCGCGCCGAGCGCCAGCCTTGCCTGCCGCAGGAAGCGCTTCATCGGCGGCTTACGGTTCGATCAGGCCGTGCTTGACGGCCAGCAGGGTGATGCTGGCCTGGCGGTGCACGCCCAGCTTTTCCTTGATCGACTGGCTGATGTTGCTGATCGTCTTGGTCGACAGGTCGAGCTTCTCGGCGATCTCGGCGTTGGTCATGCCCTCGGCCATCAGCTTGAAGATCTCCAGCCCGCGCTCGTCGAGCTGGGACTGGGGCGTCACCTCGCCACGCACGGCCATGCTGGCCAGGCGCGCGGCGATCTGCGGCAGGAAGTACAGCTTGCCTTCGCGCGCATAGCGCACTGCGGTGGCAAGGTCGGCCGGATCGCAATCCTTGGTAACAAAAGCGTGGGCACCGATCCGGTAGGTTTCTTTAATTAAACTGTCCTGGTCGAACTGACTCAGGAAAACAATTTTTGCCTGCGGGTCATTCTTGAGAATGGTCTGCGCCGCATCCAGGCCCGTCAGTTCGGTGCCGAAACGCATGTCGAGCACGGCCACGTCGGGGCGCTCGGCGGCGTACAGCGCGGTGGCTTCATTCGGCGTCTTGGCCTGCCCCACCACTTGCATCCCTGCCGCTTCCAGCGACATCGCAAAGCCGGTCATGACGATTGGATGATCGTCGGCAAGCATGACACGGATGGGTTTGCTGTTCTGTGTTGCCATCTTCTCTCCGGGCTATCGCAGCCGCTGACATCTACCTACCAAACAATGGCATTCCGGCTTACCACCACGCGGAAGGACCAATGTGACAAATGGATTATTCCATACAACGCCCCGGCGCGCGAGTGGCCTCAGCTGTATAGACGAGGATGGGCAACACTTCCTCATCGCACATCTGGTAACAATATTGCTATCGAATCGCTTTACATCTTGCTAGCACCTAGCATATAGTGATTCCAACGAATCGCATTTTTGTTTTCCCAGCAGGTAACATAGCGCTTCAATAAGAAAGGAGAACGGCCATGCACTTCTCTCAACTGAACGACGGTACGGGCGGCAAGGCAGGCCGGATCGCCCTGGTCGCAGGACTGCACGTGCTGGTGGCGATGGGTGTCATCCACACGATGAACTCGAAGACCTTCAAGCTGCCGGCCCTGGTCGAGGACCAGCTGGTCTGGATCAAGCCGGACCTCCCGCCGCCGCCGCCGCCGAACCCGCCCACGCCGCAGGCCAAGGTGGCGCCGCCGGAGATCGTGGTGCCCAAGCCCGAGGTGACGCCGGTCGAGCCGCCGCCGGAACCGACCGTGAGCGCCACGACGGAGGCGGAGCCGCAGCCGGCCGAACCGATGTCCTCGGCGCCGAGCGAAGCGCCTCCGGCCCAGCCCTCCAGCAATAGCGGCCAGATGCGCAGCGCCGTGCTGGCCGACGCCAACGGCTGCGCCAAGCCCGACTATCCGGTGCGCGCCGCCCGCAACGGCGAGACCGGCACGGTGACCCTGGCCCTGATGGTCGGCACCGACGGCCGGGTCCAGGACGCGCGCATCCAGAGCTCGAGCGGCTCGCGCGACCTCGACCGCGCCGCCCTCAACGCGCTGTCGCTTTGCCAGTTCAAGCCGGCCATGAACAACGGCATGGCCGAAGCCGGCTGGGCGCAGCTGGCCTATGTCTGGACACTCGAATAGCAGCACCGGTTTACCCCTCTTTGCCCGCCCCTCTACTCCCAGCCCGGCGGGCTTTTTTTCGTCCATCGACAGGCCAGAGAAGCCTGCGGGAGCACAACAACAATAAGGAGAGAGAAGCATGGAAGCCGTCATTCCCTTGCCGAGGCCCGCGTCCATCGCGGGCCTCGCGTCCAGTCTTGGCGCCTGCCTGGCGCTGGCCATCCTGGGCTGGCTCGCCCTGGTGCCCGTGCCGGTCCCGGCGCCGGTCCTGCCCGAACCGGCGCGCTGGGAGGCGCGCGCCATGGAGCACGTGGCGGCGCTGAGCGTGGCGCCGCGCCCGATCGCCACCGAGGCCAATGCCCGGGCGCGCGGCTACATCCTGGAACAGCTGCGCGCCATGGGCTTTACGCCGGAGGTCCAGCGCGCCACGGTGCGCCGGTCGTTGGTCTCCTTCGGCGTCCACACCAGCATCGGCGTGGTGAACAACATCATCGTGCGCATTCCCGGACACCGGCAGGGCCCGCTGCGCCGCCCGGCGCTGCTGCTGGCCACCCACTACGACAGCGGCACGGCCACCCTCGGCGCGGCGCGCGCGGCGGCCCCGGTGGCGGCGCTGCTGGAAACCGCGCGGATACTGCGGCGCGAGGGGCCGAGCGCCAACGACATCGTCCTGCTGTTCGCCGACGGCGAACATGTGGGCGGGCTCGGGACCAAGGGCTTCGTCGAGCAGCATCCGCTGGCCGGGCGCATCGGCCTGGCCTTGCGCTTCGACAGCGCGGGCAGCGGCGGTCCCTTGCGCCTGTTCGCGGCCAGCGGCGCCGGCAAGGACGCGCTGCGCGGCTGGGCGCGCGCCGCCCCCGACGTGGGCGGCACCTCGCTGGCGGCGGAGCTGATGCCTCCCCTGCCCCAGCATCCGGACATCGGACCGCTGGCGGAGCTGGACGCGCCGGTGCTGCTGTTCGCGAATACGGAACAGCGTTTCGACGGCGAGCGCGCCAACGACATCCCGGCGCGGCTCGAGCGCGCCAGCTTGCTGCACATGGGAGACGCCATGCTGCGCCTGGCGCGCGAATTCGGCGACGCACCGCTGGCGCGCGGCAGGCACGCGGGCCATGCCTGGTTTTCGCTGCCCGGCCTGGGACCGGTGCACCATTCGCCCGACCTGGGCTGGGGCGTGGCGCGGGTGTCCCTCCTGCTGCTGCTCGGCGCCTGCGTGCTGTCCTTCCGCCGTACCGGCGCGGTCCCGGCGGTGCAAGGGCTGTTCGGGGCCGCGCTGCTGCTGGTCGCGGCGCGCACCGCCATCTGGTGGCAGCGCGAGGCGCTGTCGGCCGCCGCGCTGGCGGACGACTACGGGGCGGCGCTGGCTGCCGGCGCCATCGTGGCCGCCGGCTTCCTGGCCGCGCTGCTGCTGGTGCGGCGCGCGGCCGGCACGCCCGCCGCGGTACTGGGTGCGCTCGCCTGGGCGCTGGCGGCGCTGGTGCTGTTGACGGCACTGCTGCCCGGCGTGGGCTACCTGTACGCCTGGCCGCTGCTGGGCGCGCTCGCTGCCTATCTGGTGCTGGAGTCGGGCTGGCGCCCGGCACAGGCCGCCCCCGTGCGTGCGCTGGTGCTGTTCGCGGGCCTTGCGCCGGCCGCCGTCCTGCTGCCGCCCGGGCTGCGCGAGGTCTGGACCACGCTGGCGCCGCACGGCCTGTATGTGGCCGCCGTGCTGGTCGCGCTGCCGATGCTGTGCTTTGCCGCGCCCCTCCTGCTGCTGCGCGCGCCGCATGCCCTCGCCGCCGCGCTCGCGCTGGCGCTGGCCCTGGGCTTCGCGCTGCCGGGAACGACCGCCGCGCCGGCGGCCGCGGCATCGACGCCGCCGCCCAACCGGCTCACCTATTTCAAGGATATGAACACCTGGCGCGCCTATTGGCTGATGCCGCCGCAGCCGCTGGATGCATGGACCCGGCAAGTCTTCCCGGAGCAGCGGGAACCGTCCGTCTACGTCGACGCCTTCGGCTGGAACAGCCCGCGCCAGTGGCACGCCGTGGCGCCGCGCGACGACACGCTGGCCTTCCCCGAGATCTATATCCTGCGCAGCTCGGTGGGCCAGGTGCGCTACGGGCACTTCACGGTACGCTCGAAGAACCGCGCGCCGCACATCGAGATGTGGGTGTCGGGCACCAAGCCGCTGCGTTCGCGCCTCGACGGCCGCGCGCTGACCAGCACGGAGGGCCCTTGGTCGGTGTCGCTGTACGGCATGGAGGACCGCACCATGGAATTCGAGATCGAGGCCAAGCCGGAAGACATCTTCGCGGTGACGGTGCAGGAACGCATTCCTGGACTGCCGCAACACCTGCTGCCGCCCCGCCCTCCCGAGGCGCCGCCGCTGCTGCCGATGACGGGAACGACGGTGTCGACCGACATCCTGCGGTTTTACTAGGCGATTGGCATACAATGTCCGCGCACGCGCGGGCGTGCATGCCTACTCGGCAAATACACGGTAAATACACAACCACTTTTCGCAGCAGGATTCCATGCACAAGATCGTCTCCTCCGTTGTCCTCACCGCCCTGGCGGGCAGCCTGGCCCTGGCCTACCCGGCCCACGCCGCCGGAAAAACGCAAGCTGCGTCGCAGACTGCGACCGTCAAGGAAGCGCCGCTGCGCGCGCACCTGGCCTTCCTGGCCTCCGACGCCGTCGAAGGACGCGGCACCGGCCAGCGCGGCGGCGAACTGACCGTCACCTATCTCGAAACCCAGGCGCTCGCCGCCGGCCTGAAGCCGGCCAACGGCAACAGCTTCCGCCAGCCGGTCAAGATCGCCGGCGTGCGCGCGCTGCCGCAGCAGAGCAATGTCGGCATCGTTGCCGGCGGCCAGCAGCTGCCGCTGACCTTCGGCGCCGACTGGGTCTGGGGTCCGGGCGACGCCAAGGCCGACCACACGCTGGATGCGGAGATGGTCTTCGTCGGCTACGGCATCAGCGCGGCCGAAGAAGGCTGGGACGACTTCAAGGGCCTGGACGCCAAGGGCAAGGTCCTGGTGATGCTGGTGAACGACCCGGCCCCGACCGCGGCCGAGCCGAACCGCTTCAACGGCGCCGGCCTGACCTACTACGGCCGCTGGACCTACAAGCTGGAAGAAGCGGCGCGCCAGGGCGCGGCCGGCGTGCTGCTGATCCACACCGACGCCTCCGCCTCCTACGGCTGGAGCGTGGTGCAGAACAGCTGGGCCAACGCCGAGCGCTTCCAGCTGGCCGAGGGCGAGCTGGGCGCCGGCATGGAAGGCTGGATGACCGACGCCACCGCACGCAAGCTGTTCGCGGCGGCCGGCCAGGACCTGGACAAGCTGCGCGCCGCCGCCGAAGACAAGAACTTCAAGCCGGTGGCGCTGAACGCCCGCGTCAAGGGCGAGGCGCGCGCCGCGGTGCGCACCCTGAACGAGTACAACGTGGCCGGCGTGGTGCCCGGTACCGATCCCAAGCTCAAGGACGAAGTCGTGATCTATACGGCGCACTGGGACCACATGGGCAAGCAGGGCAGCGAGGGCGACACCGTGTTCAACGGCGCGGTCGACAACGCATCGGGCACCGCCGCGCTGCTGGCGATGGCGCAGGAAGCCGTGCGCAACCCGGCCAAGCGCAGCCAGATGTTCCTGTGGGTGGCGGCCGAAGAGCAAGGCCTGCTGGGCAGCGCCGCGTATGCGTCCAAGCCCCTGTGGCCGCTGGAGAAGACCGCCGCCAACCTGAACCTGGACAGCCTGAACTTCGTCGGCCTGGCCAAGGACGTCAACGTGCCGGGCAGCGAGCGCACCGAACTGGGCGCGATGGCGGCCGCCACCGCAAAGAAGATGGGCCTGCAGATCGCACCGGCCAAGCCGGACCTGGCGGGCGGCTACTTCCGCAGCGACCACTTCAGCTTCGCCAAGGCCGGCGTGCCGGCGTTCTCGGTGGGCGCGGGGCACAGCTGGGTGAAGGATGTGGAGGCGAGCAACGCCAAGCAGAAGGCCTACCGTGCGCGTTATCACCAGGTGTCGGATGAGTACGATCCGAGCTGGGATCTGGCGGGGATGGTGCAGCAGGCGCAGTTCACCCTGAACCTGGGGCGTGCGGTGGCGGATGCGCCGAAGATGCCGGCGTGGAAGGCGGGGGATGCGTTTGGGAAGGCGCGCACTGCGGCGAAGTAAGCTCCGTTACGACTTCGGATAAGAACTTGGGTCCCCGTCAAGGGGGCCCAAGTTTATTTGCGTAGCGTTTACGCCGGCAACATCGACCCCGTCTCACGGTAACGCACATGCCACGAGAACGCTTTCTCTAATACGTGCGGCGTCTGCCCGCCTCCCCGGCTGGCTTCCTCGACATACTCCCTCAGCATCTGCCTGTACGGCTCCGCCACGCAGTTCCCGATGATGCGCTGCGCCCGTTCACGCGGCGCCAGCCCGCGCAGGTCGGCCAGTCCCACTTCCGTGACGATGATGTCGACGTCATGCTCGTTATGGTCGACGTGCGTCACCATCGGCACGATGCTCGAAATCTTCCCGCCCTTGGCGACCGACTTGGTCGCGAACACCGACAGATAGGCATTGCGCGCGAAGTCGCCCGAGCCGCCGATCCCGTTCATCATGTGCGTGCCCGACACGTGGGTCGAGTTCACGTTGCCGTAGATGTCGCACTCGAGCGCCGTGTTGATGGCGATGATCCCCAGCCGGCGAATGACCTCCGGGTGGTTGCTCACCTCCTGGGGGCGCAGCACCAGCCTGTCCTTGTAGCGTTCGATGTCGGCGAACACCTGCCGCCCCTTGGCTTCGGACAGCGTGATCGAGGAGCCCGAGGCGAAATCGAGCAGCCCTGCGTCGAACAGGTCGAAGGTCGAGTCCTGCAGCACTTCCGAGTACATCGTCAGGTTGCGGAACGGCCCGCCGACAAAGCCCGCCAGCACGGCGTTGGCGATGGTGCCGATGCCGGCCTGGATCGGCATCAGGCGCTCGGTCAGGCGGCCCTGCGCGATCTCTTCGTTGAAGAAGGCGGTCAGGTGGCCGGCGATGGCGGCCGTCTCGGCGTCCGGCGGCAGGATGGTGGAGGCGCTGTCGCGCTTTTCGGTCATGACGATGGCGACGATCTTCTCCGGCGGGATGGCGATGGCGCCCGTGCCGATGCGGTCGCTCACGTTCATCAGCGGCATCGGCTCGCGGCGCGGGCGGTGCTTGGGAATGAAGATGTCGTGCAGGCCTTCCAGCGCCGGCGACTGGCTCAGGTTGATCTCGACGATCACCTTCTCGGCCAGGATCGCGAAACTGGCGCTGTTGCCGACCGAGGTGGTCGGGATGATGGCGCCGGTGTCGGTGATCGCGACCGCCTCGATGACGGCCACGTCGACCGGCGCGATCTGGCGCGTGCGCAGCAGTTCCACCGTCTCGGACAAATGCTGGTCGACGAACATCACCTCGCCGCGGTTGATCGCCGCGCGCAGCGCCGGGTCGGCCTGGAAGGGCATGCGGCGCGCCAGCACGCCGCTTTGCGCCAGGGTGCTGTCGATGTCGCTGCCGAGCGAGGCGCCCGTCATCAAGGTGATCTTGAGCGCTTCGGTGCGCGCGCGTTCTGCCAGCGCCAGCGGCACGGCCTTGGCGTCGCCGGCGCGGGTAAAGCCGCTCATGCCGACGGTCATGCCGTCCTCGATCCATGCGGCCGCGGCGGCGGCGCTGGTGATGCGCTCGCGCAGGAAAGGCAGGCGGATGCGGTCTTGTTGAACGTGGTCGTCGTGGTGCATGGTGTCTCCGTGGGAATCAGGCTAACCAAGGGCTTAGGTAAGGCAGTAGTCGACCGGCGCCAGCGGCGGCGGCAGGTGTTCGTCGCCCAGCGCGCTGCGCAGGTCGATCTCGACCGCGCGGCAGATCGCGTCCAGCGGCAGGTCGTTGGGCTCGGTGCCGAAAGGCTCTTCCAGCTCGTCGCCGAGCGCGTCGAGGCCGAAGAAGGTGTAGGCCACGATGGCCACCACCACCGGCGTCATGAAGCCGATCGAATCGACCAGGCCGAAGGGCAGCAGGAAACAGTACATATAGGCGGTGCGGTGCAGCAGCAGCGAGTAGGAGAACGGCACCGGCGTGTTCTTGATGCGCTCGCAGGACGCGGCGGCGGCCGTCATCGCGGACAAGGTGGCGTCGATGCTCGCGGCCAGGCAGGGATCGATGCGCTTCTCGCCCAGGCACTGGCGCAGGTCCTGGCCCATGCGCTGCATCAGGTAGTCGGGGCGGTTCGGCGCATGCTGGGCCTGCGCGAACTCCTGCGCCCCCAGCATGCCGGCCACCCTGGGGTCGAGCGCCTGCTGGCGCAGCTGGTCGCGCAGAGTATGGACGAAAGCAATAGCGCGCAGGATCATGCGCACCCGCACGTCGCCCAGGCCATCGCCGGCGCGGGCTTCGCCCTCCCCTTCGACCAGGCTGAGGCACTGGCGCGCCAGGTTGCGGCTGCGCAGCACGAGTTCGCCCCACAGCTTGCGCCCTTCCCAGAAGCGGTCATAGGCCGAGTTGTTGCGAAAGCCCAGGAAGATCGCGACCGGCAGGCCGATCAGGGTAAAAGGGATGGTGGTGAGCGTGATCTTGAGCTCCCACAGGTCGCCATGCGACCAGGTGACCAGCAGCGCCACCACGATGTTGATCACCAGGGTGGGCAGGATGCGCGGCAGGATGGAGCCGCGCAGGAGCAGGAAGAGCTTGAGCCCTGAGGGCCGGTCTCGGATAATCACGATCGTTGTCGCACTTGAAAGAACATCGCAGTGAACCAGGAATTCACTAACATGTTCGCAGTTAATCACTAATATGTTAGCCAGTCAAGGCGAATTGCCAACACTGTCGAAGGAGTTCCCGTGCCCGGCCGGATCACCCACCGTAATCTACCCCAGCTGCTGTTGAAGGCGCGCGACGCACTGATGTCGCATTTCCGTCCCGTGTTGAATCACTTCGGCGTGACCGAGCAGCAGTGGCGCATCCTGCGCGCGCTCGACGAGCACGGGCAGTTGGAACCGCGCGAACTGTGCGAGCTGTGCCAGATCCTGAGCCCGAGCATGGCGGGCATGCTGGCGCGCATGGAAGAGTTGAAGCTGGTGGAGCGCAGCCGCGTGGCGGCGGACCAGCGCCGCGTGATGGTGCGGCTGGCGGAGAAGGGAGACCGGCTGATCGACGAGATCGCGCCGCTGATCGAGCGGCAGTACCGGCTGATGGAGAAGGCCTGGGGCAAGCGCGTGGTCGACGATTTGTCGGGCGCGCTTGCCGGTTTCATCGCGGCGCAAGCGACCGGGGTGCCCCAGGTCGAGTTGCCGCCGCTGGAAGAAGAATAAGCCTCAGGCTTTCTTGCGGCGGCGGACCATCCAGCCCAGCATCGCCAGGCAGCCGCCCATCATGCCCAGCGAACCGGGTTCCGGCACCTCGGCGACCGGAGGCTGCAGCACTTTCACCTCGTCGCCGGTCATGGTGTGGTTGTAGATGCTGATGTAATCGACCGCGCCGCGCCCCGCTTCTCCGCCATTGTCGCGGAAGAAGTGCATGGCATTGGCGGTGAAGTCGGCGACACTATCCTTGTCGAAGATGCTCATCACCAGATCGCCGTTCTTGTACAGGTTGAACGTCTTGCCGCTGTCGCGCGTGATGGTGAGGCGGGTGTCCTTGCCCAGTTCGAGCTTGCCGGCCGACGTGCCGTAGTTGTAGAGGTTGAACTTGTCGGTCCAGGTGTACAGGCCGGTGTCGTCCGCCAGGTTCCTGAAGTCGAGGATGCGGGTGTAGCTGTTGAAGGGGTTGAATGCGTCGAGGCGGAACATCATGTCGATCGTGTAGACGCCGCCCAGCTTCTCGTCCAGGCGCAGGCCCTGGTTGGGGCCGAATGCGTAACCGGTGGCGCCGAGCTGGCCGCTGGCATGGGCCACGAGCGACTTGCCGCCCTGGCTGTCGGCCAGCGAATTGTTCAGCTCATAATGGTGGATCAGGGATGCACGGCTGTCGAGGGCAACGAACAGCAGGGCCGTCGCCATCAGCTTGTGAAATTTCATTTCAAAAATACCTTATAAGTGAAATTTTGTTTCATCCCCGATCACCAGGGATGGCTTACTGAATCACTCCGCAGGCCATGCGGCCTCCCCCGCCGCCCAATGGCGACGGGTGGTCGGCGTGGTTGTCGCCGCCGGCATGGACCATCAGGGCCTTGCCCTTCACGTCCGCCAGCTTCAGGCGCGGCGCGAGGACCGGGTTGCCGGCGTTGCCTTTGTCGTCGACGGTCAGCGCCGGCAGGTCGCCCAGGTGGCCGTCGCCCCACGGCGTGCCGTGGCGCTTGGTGGCGGCCGGGTCCAGGTGGCCGCCGGCGGCGCCCGCCGGCACCGTTTTCCCATCCTTCTGGTTGGCGGCGCAGCTGCCGTTTTCGTGCACGTGGAAACCGTGCAGGCCCGGCGGCAGCTTGGACAGCTGGGGCGTGAACACCAGGCCGTAGCGGGTCTCGCTGATGGTCACGGTGCCGACTTCGGGGCCGTCGCCCTTGTCGGTGGCCATCTTCAGCGTCACCTTGGTATCGGCAGCGTTGGCGGCGGCGCAAACGCTACCCAGCAGTACGGCGCTCATCCATCGAAAGTTCATGACATCCTCCTCGAAGAGATTCACAGAGATAATAAAAAGCCAATGAAGTGTAGACCATCCCCACGGGTGGGGGGTGTTCGTCACTCCTTCTGTGCCATAGACGGCACAAAAATGTCTATTGATTAGGGCTTGTATTGGAAATTACTGAAGGGAAATCCTCGCTCTCCTTCCGACAGCCGAGAGACCAGCTGAAGCAAACGGAGCTTAATACTCAATTTCATTGGCAGGTTTCCCGTCGATACGAAGGTTCGACCGCACGAAAGCTGTATGCAGAAGCCATATGTTTCCTCTTGAGGAAACGTATGAATATTGTGTGCTACGGTGCAGAAAAGCGTCGATCGACTCTCTACAGTCAGTGGAAACTTAATGAACTGCTTCGAAACCACATCTCCCACCTGGCTCAGCCATGTGATGTGGCCCTTGGGATCAATGTGACCGAGCGCAATGAGCTTCACGCCAAATGCGCTTCCGTTTTTAATCTTCACTCCTTCAAACCACCGCTTGCTGAAATATTCATGAGAGATCTTGACTCGATGAGCATCCCGTTTAAACGTGAAGTACAACGCGACGCCAGAAAAAACTAAAGAAATGATGGATATCAATATAGAAAGTGACATTGCGGGTAAAGAAAAATAAGACTTGGCTTTAGAGCAGAAAACGCTAAAGCCAGCCACGTTGACAAAACCAATGTGTGCGTCAGAAACCCGCTTTAGCGGAACCTTCCCAATTCAAGCGGATCAGTTGTTTATCTGTCCGTCAGTTGGGAGTGCTACATGCGCGAGATGGCGGGACGAAGGATGGCCAGCAGGCCCGCTTCGGAGGTGCAGCCGAACTTTTCGTAGACGGCCTTGACGCAGTCGCGCAGCACGGCGTCGCTGACGTCCATGCGCGAACGCGCGGCATCGCGCCCGCCGCCCAGGCCCATCCAGAACGCCACTTCCATCTGCTGCGGCGACAGCTCGACGCTGCCGAGCGCGCGCCAGATCCGCAGCGGCATCGGGACCACGTACTTGAGGAAGATGCCGACCGTGCGGCCGTGGATGGCGTCGTGGCTGCCGGAACTCATCCACTGCGCGCGCGCCTCCAGCACGCCGCCGGCCAGGTCGAGGGTGCCGGCCGGCAGGCGCCAGGGATAGCGCTCGCCATGCACCACCGATTCCACCAGCCGCAGGCAGAACGGCGGCAGGCTGCGGCGGTCGAAGACCTGCTGCTCCTGCGAGGCCAGCAGGTCGAGCAGGGCGCCCGCCGAGTCGCTCAGGAACAGGATGTCGCCGCCGATGGTGGACAGCAGCATGGCCTCGTCCTCGATCACGCCGGACAGGCCGGTGCCGACGCTGTCGGCATTGCGCAGGGCGAATTCAAAGTAGTTGGCGACGCGGCCCAGGTCTTCGTCGTCGTCCTGGTCGAAGGCCGGGCCTTCGTCGCGCAGCAGGGTGACGGTGCCGAGGGGCGCCGCGTTGCTGCCCAGCTGGACCTCCAGCACATGGGCCGCGCGCACCCTCGCCTCGCCTGGCGCCACGTTGCTGAAGTTGGCCGAATCGCCGTAGAAATAGCCGTTCGGCGGCGGCAGCACGCCCAACACGTTTGCCTCCTGCACCTCTTCCGGCGCGCGCGGGGCGTGCAGGAACAGCTGGGACGCGCTGTTGGGTATCAGCTCGCGCACCAGCTCCAGGGCGTCGGGAATGATCGTCATCAGGTGCAGGCCGCCGGAGCATAGGATCCGGAGCCGCGCCCACTGGCGGCTGTTCTTCTTTCGGGACACGAATCAGGCTAAAGTGATGTCAGGATTTCAATATTGCGGAGTTACCGCAACATTGTCAACTGGCATCATCAAACCTGTCTCATCCTTGCTCGGCGCCGGACCGCGCACCGGCAACTGGGCCAGGATGTCGGACAGCGCGCGCATCTCCACCGGTTTCACCAGGTGGTGGTCGAAGCCGGCCTGCTTGGACAGGTCGCGGTCGCGCGCCTGGCCGTAGCCGGTGAGGGCGATGAAGGTGGCGCTTGGGTGGTCGCGGCGCAGGCGGCGCGCCAGCTCGTAGCCGGTGATGTCGGGCAGGCCGATGTCGAGGATGAAGGCTTCGGTGCCGGCCAGCTCGGTGGATGCGAGGGTGCGCACCGCGTCCTCGAACACCGTCACCGTATGGCCCTGGGCGCGCAGCAGCACCGCCAGCGACTGCACCGCGTCGGCGTTGTCGTCGACGATGGTCAGCACGCGCGCCACTCCGCTGCCCGGCGCGTGGCGGATGCGTCCCGGGCCTTGCAGCTGGGCGGCGTCGGCCAGCGGCAGCAGCACCGAGACCGAGGCGCCTGCGTTGGGGCCGTCGCTGTGCGCCTCCACCTGTCCCGCGTGCATCTGGACGATGCTCTTGACCAGCGCCAGGCCGATGCCCAGGCCGCCCTGCGAGCGGTCGGGGGCGCGCTCGCCCTGGGTGAACAGGTCGAACACGTGGGGCAGCAGCTGCGGGTCGATGCCGCTGCCGTTGTCCATGACGGTGACGCGCGCTTCTTCCAGCCCGGCCTCCAGGCGCAGCTGGATGCTGCCGCCGGCCGGCGTGTACTTGGCGGCGTTGTTGAGCAGGTTGACCAGCACCTGCACCAGGCGCGTGCGGTCGCCCGCCACCGCCACCGGCTTGGGAGGCGTCTCCACGCTCAGGACATGGGCCTTGGCCTCGATGTGCGGGCGCGCCTGTTCGACGGCGGCGCGCACCACGGCGTTGAGGTCGAGCGATTCGAGTTCCAGCTTGACCAGGCCGCGCGTGACGCGCGAGACGTCCAGCAGGTCGTCCACCAGTTCCGTCATGTGGCGCACCTGGCGCGAGATGATATTGGTCGCCTTGTCGCGCAGCTTCTCGTCCACGCCCGGCATGCGCAGCAGCTGGGCCGCGTTGGTGATCGGCGCCAGCGGATTGCGCAGCTCGTGCGCCAGCATGGCCAGGAACTCGTCCTTCATCTTGTTGTGGCGCTCGGCCTCGGCGCGCGCCGCGCGCTCGCTGGCCAGCAGGCCTTCGCGCTCGCGCGCCGAGCGCTGGGCCAGGTCGTACAGGCGCGCGTTGTCGATCGCCACCGAAGCCTGGGACACGAAGCCGCTGATCATCTGCTCGGTGCGCTCGTCGAACATGTTCGGCTGCGAGTGGCCGAAGAACAGCCCGCCCAGCACTTCGCCCGAGCGCGAGATCACCGACGCGGCCAGGTAGCTGGCCACCGGCAGGTGGCCTTTCGGCATGCCGTGGTGCGGGCCCATCTTGCCGTAGCGCGGGTCTTTCGTGATGTCGCCGCTGCGGACCGGCGGGCCGCCACGGAAGGTGGGGCCGAACACGGCGGTCGGGCGCGGATGGCCGAGCTTTTCGAAGGCTTCGCGCGGGGCGCCGGACAGCGTGTACAGCAAATACGCTTCGCCCTGCTCGCTGCGGCCGTTGTAGAAGAAGGAGCCGAATTCGGCGCCGGTCAGTTCGGTGGCGGCGTCGGTGACGGACTGCAGCAAGGTATCCAGGTCGAGCGTGGAGGCGAGGACGCTGCCGGCGCGGTTGAGCAGTTCGAGCAGGCGGGTCTCTTCGCGCAACGCTTCCTCGGCGCGGATGCGGCGCAGCGCTTCCCAGGTGCGGCGCGCCAGGTCTTCGGCCAGGGTGCGCTCGTCGTCGGTCCAGTTGTAGGCGTGGTCCTTGTACAGGAAGCCGCAGCCGACCAGTTTGTTCCCGTCCTTGAGCGGAATGACGACCACCGAGTGGATGCCGAGCGCCAGGCATTGCGGCGCCACGGCGGCGCAGGCGGGATCGGTGGCGACATCGGTCACGCACAGCGTGGTGCCTGCGCGCAGCTGGCCGAGCTGGGCCTCGGACAGCACCTCGAGCGGCAGGCTGGCCTGGGCGCCGCCGGTTTCGACGCCGTCCTTCCATTCTTCCTTGACGCGGAAGCTGCGGCTTTGCTCGTCGATCTCGACGTAGGAGACCTTGGAGCCGAGGAAGTATTCGCTGGTGAGGCGGATGGTCGCCTTCAGCATCGGGTCGAACTCGGTTTCGCGGCGCAGGGTATCGGCCAGCTTGAGCTGGAAGGCGTGGCGGCGCTCGCCCAGCACCGCGCGGGTGGTCTCGACGAAGGTGACCAGCACGCCTTCCGGGCGGCCGGTGTCGCCGTAGACCGGGCTGTACGAGTAGTTGAAGTAGCAGGTTTCGTCGTAGCCGAAGCGCTTGATCGTCAGCGAGAAGCCTTCGGAGCCGGTCGATTCGCCCTCCAGCACCTTGCGCCACATCGGCCCGATGGTAGGCCAGATCTCGGACCAGGTGAGGCGCGCGTCGTTGCCCAGGGCGCCGGCATGCTTGTCGCCGAGGATGGGGACGTAGGCGTCGTTGAAGAACTGGGTGAAGTGCTCGCCCCAGGCCAGGTAGGCCGGCAGGCGCATGTCGAGCAGGGTGCGGACGGCGTTCTTCAGGCTTTGCGGCCAGGCGCCGGTGGGGCCCAGCGGGGTCGTCTCCCAGGCGTGGGCACGCATCTGCGCTTCCATGTCGGACATGGCGGCAAGGCTCGCTGCAGTATCGTAGGGCCAGGGCATCGTGCTCGTATGGACAGAAAGACCAGACTGTGTGTCTCTAATCTGCGCATCATAACAGTCCTGCATACGAGGGGGTGTACTGCTGGGCAAAATGAGGGATGCACACAACAGCCCGGTTTTTTGCCCTCTTTACGCCGCGTGTTGGCGCTCCAGGCCGGCCAGCAGGGTGCGGGTGTCGGTGATGGTGGCGTATTCGCCGTCGAGGTTGGACAGGGACATGGCGTGGACCTCGTCGGGGCTGCGCTGCCTGCCTTCGTGGTCGCGTCTGGCGAAGGTAAAGGTGGCGTCGGAGACGACCGTGGTGGCGAAACCCAGGTTGCCGGCGGAGCGGGCGCTGTCTTCGACCGAGATGTTGGTGCTGACGCCGGCGATGACCAGTTTCTCGATGCCGCGGGTGCGCAGCCAGCGTTCCAGCCCGCTGTGGACGAAGGCGTCGGGGACGTTTTTCTCGACCACGTGTTCGTGCGGGAAGGGCGCGAACTCGGGCTGGAAGGCGGCGCCGGGCTGGCCCGGGGCGAAGCCGGAGCGTGGGTTGCGCGAGATGTGGCGGACGTGGACGACCGGCGCCCCGGCGGCGCGCCAGGCGGCGAGCAGGCTGGCGATGTTGGATTCGGCTTGCGGATTGTTGCGCGGGCCGGCGTCAAGGCTGGCCATGCAGTCCTGCATGTCGATGATGATCAGGGTCGGGAATGCGGTCATGGTGATGAGCAGTTAAACGGTCCGTTGCCACGCGAGCCCGAACGGCAGCGCGCGTGGGCCGAAGACGACATGCAGGACGCGGCGGCGGCTGCCGCCATCGGCTTTCGAGGAGGCGTGCAGGACCAGCGGCCGCATGGCGAGCGCATCGCCGCGTTCCGCCGTGCAGGCGACGAGCGGTCCCGCCTGACGGTAGCGGCTTGCGTCCTCGGCGCCGATCCTGCCGTACCGGTGCGTGCCGGGCACGAACTGGAGCGGGCCATCGCTCTCATCGCAGCGGTCGAGGTGGAGGCGCACCGCCACCAGCTGGGCGAGGACGTCGGCCGGCGGCTGCACGAAGGTGCCGCCCTCCTTTTCCGACCAGCCGCGCAGCGCGGGATGCTCGACGCGGGAGGCGACCGGAATGCTCAGGTCCTGGTGGATGGGCACCAGCCAGTTGCGCTCGGCCGACTTCTCGAAATAGGTGCATTGCACGGCTGCGTAATGCTCGGGAACGAGCTGCGCGATGGCGGGATGGGCGCGCAGGCGTTGCGCAAGGGAGCGGCACCAGTCCTCGGCAAGCAGGCAGCGGGTGCCGGCCGAATCGCTGCCGAGCGCTGTCAGCTTCTCGACCAGCGGCTCGCATTCTTCCGGTGGCAGGACTTGCGGGATGCCGGCGAAGCCGTCGGCATCGAACCGTTCACTGAGCATCTGGTTCTCGGGTGGTGGAGTCAAAGATGCTTGTAATAATACGTGGTCGCGGCCATGGCGCCATCCGGCATCAGCGCATAGTTCGGGATGACGCCGACACGTTGCCAGCCCAGGCGTTCGTACAGGCGCTCGGCTTCGGGGCTGGCGGTGTCCAGCACGAGCACGGTGCGCTGCTGCTTGCGGGCTTCTCCCTCGATCGCCAGCATCAGCTGCTGCCCTACTCCGCCGCAGCGCGCCTGGCGGTGGACGAGCAGCTTGGCGATGTCGGCGCGGTGGGGCTGGTTGTCGGGCATGGAGGTGATCATCTGGACGGTGCCGACGATGCGGCCTTCCTCATCCTCCGCGACGACCAGTGTGCGCTCGCCGCGTCCGACACCATCAATTACGTTCTGCCAGAAGTTGCGCGCCTTTTCGCGCTCGAGCGGCAGCATGAAACTGACCGAGGCGCCGCCTTCAACGCAATCCAGCAGAAGATCGGTGAGGCCGTCGATGCAGCCGCTGGCTTCGCGTGCTTCGACACGGCGTACGGCGAGAGTGGTCGTCATGCATTCCTCCTGGGCAGTTTGTGCGACTGGCTGACCAGCGCGACCAGATAGCGTGCCGGTTTAGTAGTGGGGTTATGGTAGGTGATCGGCTGGTCGAGCCGCATGGCCAAACAATCACCAGCGGAGAGCGTCCAATGCGATTCGCCGACCGTGACGTTCATCGTGCCCTCGATCAGCCAGACCTGCTGTTGGACGTCGACGTCGCGCGCAGCGGTCTCGTAGGCGACCCGCTGACCGGGTGGGAAACTGACTTCGACCAGTTGGATGGACGAGTCGATGGGTGGAGAAAGATTGCGTCGCACGTAGCCGGAGCCGGGATCGGTCCACACCAGCTGGTCCGGTGCACGCGAAACCGGGATTGCCGTGCCGGTTGGCTGTTCGAACAGTGAAGCGACGGTCACCCCCAGCGCAGCGCTCAGCTTATCCAGTACTGTCGCTGTGGCGCTGCTTTCGCCACGTTCGATGAGCGAAATATTAGAGCGGCTGACGCCGCTGCGCTCTGCCAGCGCGGCCAAGGACAAGCCTTGAGAATCGCGCAGCTGGCGAAGTCGACTGGCAATGACAGAATTGATATCCATTCGTCCACTATACTGGATAAATTCATCTTGTAAACTAGACGAGCGCTAGATTACTAATCTTGAGTTCTGGCGGTCTTGCGCGGCAATTGTTGTGCTAAATCAGCGTTCGAAATCCTTTCATGACGAAGAATCATTCTCGAATTCTTCACAGGAGAGGCCGATGGCGACGATCCCTATCCAGGACAAACGAGGTTTTTTTGTCTTGCCGCAGGGTTTTGAGGGTGGGGGCTACTACACCTACGGCACGCCGAATCATGGACGCAGCCAATACGCGCATCCACGCATGCTGACGGTGATCCAGTTTGTTGCAACCAGATGGTGTCAAACAGACTCGCGGAAATTCGGGATCGGAAATATCAGCCTCGCAGAAGGCGTTGATCACCCCGACCACAAATCCCATGAGAGTGGACTTGAAGTGGACATCAGGCCTTTGCGCAAAGATGGGAAGGAAATCGGCTGTACGCGCTTCGACGCCGAGTATGATCGTGAGGGGACGGCGAAGCTCATCGGTTTGTTTTACCAGCACCCGATGGTAGCGCTGGTTGCCTTTAACGACAGGCAGATCCATCGAGTACGGCCGGTCAGGGGTCACGACAATCACTTCCATGTAGAAGTGCGCTGAGGAACAATGATGAAGATGACCTGGACGATGCTCTTGTTTGCGTACGTAGCAGCCTTGCCTGGCCATGCAGACGAATTAGGGCCGCATAAAAAGCTGGCCGGCGTCTACCGCGTTTATAGCGGCGGCCTTGGGGACCCCGCCGCCCCGACTCCGCGGGATAAAAAGGTCATGTTTGCAATCAGCGGAACCGCGGCAAAAGAGATATTCGAGGCAATCGGGCCGGACAAGAAAGACATTTGTACGGAAGGCAGTTCGGTGCGAGTCCGCCACAGGGATGAGGAAAAACTCTCCTGCATGCGGTCGGCAAAAGGCGAATACAGCTGCAACTTTGGCTTCGATCTCGTGAGCGGAAAAAGCATCGGCGGGATCGTGTGCTAGGACAGTAGGGATAAAAAAACGGCGCCCGAAGGCGCCGTTTTCATTAGCAGCTAAGACGATTACTCGCCATCGCCATGGTGCTCGGCCTGAGCCTGAGCAGCCTGCTGGTCTTCCATCGCCTGCAGTTCGGCAGCCATGTTGGCCTTCTCCTGCTGCAGCAGCGCCTGGCGCTCTTCCGCTTCCCACACTTCCTTCTCTTTGCGGGCGCGGTGGAATGCCAGACCGGTACCGCCCGGGATCAGGCGGCCGACGATCACGTTTTCCTTCAGGCCGCGCAGACCGTCGCGCTTGCCCATGATCGCGGCTTCGGTCAGCACGCGGGTGGTTTCCTGGAACGAAGCGGCCGAGATGAACGAGTCGGTCGACAGCGATGCCTTGGTAATACCCAGCAGCACGTTTTCGTACTGTGCCGGCAGCTTGCCGACAGCGTTGACCTTGTCGTTCTCTTCCAGCAGTTCCGAACGCTCGACCTGCTCGCCGACGATGTAGTCGGTGTCGCCTGCCTCGGTGATCTGAACACGGCGCAGCATCTGGCGAACGATCACCTCGATGTGCTTGTCGTTGATCTTCACGCCCTGCAGACGGTACACGTCCTGCACTTCGTCCACGATGTAGCGGGCCAGCGCTTCGATACCCAGCAGGCGCAGGATGTCTTGCGGATCAGCCGGGCCGTCCACGATCATCTCGCCCTTGTTCACCACCTGGCCGTCGTGCACCAGCACTTGCTTGTCCTTGGTAATCAGGAACTCGTGCTTGTTGCCGTCCATGTCGGTGATTTCCAGACGCTGCTTGCCCTTGGTTTCCTTACCGAAGGCCACGGTACCGGTGACTTCCGCCAGCATGCCCGCATCCTTCGGCGAACGTGCTTCGAACAGCTCGGCAACGCGCGGCAGACCACCGGTAATGTCACGGGTCTTCTGCGATTCGGTCGGGATACGTGCAAGCACTTCACCCACCGACACTTGCTGGCCGTCCTTCACCATGATCAGCGCGCCGACCTGGAAGCCGATCGTCACGGCGTGTTCGGTGCCGGCGATCTTCACTTCCTGGCCTTCTTCGTTCAGCAGCTTGACCTGCGGACGCAGGACCTTGCCCGAACCGCGGCGCTTCGGATCGATCGCGACCAGGGTCGACAGGCCGGTCACTTCGTCGACCTGGCGAGCGACGGTGACGCCCTCTTCCACGTTTTCGAACTTGATGGTACCTGCGTACTCGGTAATGATCGGACGGGTCAGCGGGTCCCAGGTTGCCAGGGCCACGCCGGCTTTCACCGCCATGCCATCCTTGACGATCAGGGTCGCGCCGTACGGCACCTTGTGGCGCTCGCGCTCACGGCCGTGGTCGTCGGTGATCAGGACTTCGCCCGAACGCGAGATGACGATCTGCGCGCCCTTGCCGTTGGTGACGTAACGCATGGTCGCGGTGAAGCGGACCGTGCCGTTCGACTTGGCTTCGACCGACGAGGCCACTGCCGCACGCGATGCCGCACCACCGATGTGGAAGGTACGCATGGTCAGCTGGGTACCCGGCTCACCGATCGACTGCGCAGCGACCACACCGACTGCTTCGCCGGCGTTGACCAGCATGCCGCGGCCCAGGTCGCGGCCGTAGCACTTGGCGCACAGGCCGTAGCGGGTGTCGCAGTTCAGCGGGGTGCGGACCTTCACTTCGTCGATGCCGAGGCGTTCGATCTCTTCGACCATGTCTTCGTCCAGCAGGGTGCCGGCTTCGTACACGGTTTCCTGGGTTTCCGGATTCACGACATCGGTGCCGGTCACGCGGCCGAGGATACGGTCGCGCAGGGCTTCGATGACTTCACCGCCTTCGACCATCGCCTTCATGTGCGTGCCGTTGGTGGTGCCGCAATCGTCCTCGATCACCACCAGGTCCTGGGTCACGTCGACCAGACGGCGGGTCAGGTAACCCGAGTTCGCGGTCTTCAGCGCGGTGTCGGCCAGACCCTTACGGGCGCCGTGCGTCGAGATGAAGTACTGCAGAACGTTCAGGCCTTCGCGGAAGTTCGCGGTAATCGGCGTCTCGATAATCGAGCCGTCCGGCTTGGCCATCAGGCCTCGCATACCGGCCAGCTGGCGGATCTGGGCTGCCGAACCACGGGCGCCCGAGTCGGCCATCATGTAAATCGCGTTGAACGATTCCTGGGTGCCTTCGGTGCCGTCGCGCTTGGTGACCGGTTCCACTTTCAGCTGGTCCATCATCGCCTTGCCGACTTCGTCCGAGGTCTTGCCCCAGATGTCGACGACCTTGTTGTAACGCTCGCCGGCGGTGACCAGACCCGAAGCGTACTGCTGCTCGATCTGCTTCACTTCCGCTTCGGCGGTCGCGATCATGCCCTTCTTGACGTCCGGGATCAGCATATCGTCCACGGCGATCGAGATGCCGGCGCGGGTCGCCAGGCGGAAGCCCGACTGCATCAGCTTGTCGGCGAAGACGACGGTCGCACGCAGGCCGCACTTGCGGAACGACGTGTTGATCAGCTTCGAGATCTCTTTCTTCTTCAGCGGACGGTTCAGCACCGAGAACGGCAGGCCCTTCGGCAGGATCTCCGACAGGATCGCACGGCCGACGGTGGTCTCGTAGCGGGTCAGGGTCTGCTCGAATTCGCCATTGGCGTTCTTCGGGAACTCGACGATACGCACGGTGATGCGGGTCGCCAGTTCGACTTCCTTGTTGTCGTACGCGCGGATGACTTCCGACACGTCCGGGAACATCATGCCTTCGCCCTTGGCGTTGATCGCCTCGCGCGACGCGTAGTACAGACCCAGCACGATATCCTGCGACGGGACGATCGACGGTTCCCCGTTCGACGGGAACAGGATGTTGTTCGAGGCCAGCATCAGGGTGCGGGCTTCCATCTGCGCTTCGATCGACAGCGGGACGTGGACTGCCATCTGGTCACCGTCGAAGTCGGCGTTGAACGCCGCGCAGACCAGCGGGTGCAGCTGGATTGCTTTACCTTCGATCAGGACCGGCTCGAACGCCTGGATACCGAGACGGTGCAGGGTCGGCGCACGGTTCAGCATGACCGGGTGCTCTTTGATGACCTCTTCCAGGATGTCCCAGACCACCGGTTCCTGGATTTCGACCAGCTTCTTGGCTGCCTTGATGGTGGTCGCGAGACCCATCAGTTCCAGCTTGTTGAAGATGAAGGGCTTGAACAGTTCCAGGGCCATCAGCTTCGGCAGGCCGCACTGGTGCAGTTTCAGCTGCGGACCCACCACGATGACCGAACGGCCCGAGTAGTCGACGCGCTTGCCCAGCAGGTTCTGACGGAAACGGCCGCCCTTACCCTTGATCATTTCAGCCAGCGACTTCAGCGGACGCTTGTTGGCGCCGGTCATCGCCTTGCCGCGACGGCCGTTGTCCAGCAGCGAGTCGACCGCTTCCTGCAGCATGCGCTTTTCGTTACGCGTAATGATTTCCGGAGCGCGCAGTTCCATCAGGCGCTTCAGGCGGTTATTACGGTTGATGACGCGGCGGTACAGGTCGTTCAGGTCGGAGGTCGCGAAACGGCCGCCATCCAGCGGGACGAGCGGACGCAGCTCCGGCGGCAGGACCGGGAGCACTTCCATGATCATCCACTCAGGCTTGATGCCCGAACGCTGGAACGCCTCGAGCACTTTCAGGCGCTTGGCGTATTTCTTGATCTTGGCTTCGGATTTCGATTCCTTCAGCTCCACGCGCAGGGCTTCGGCATCGCGGTGGATGTCGATCGAGCGCAGCAGTTCACGGATGCCTTCGGCGCCCATGAATGCGGTGAAGTCGTCGCCGTACTCTTCGTACTTGGCGGCGTAGTCGTCTTCCGACATGATCTGGCACTTCTTCAGCGGGGTCATGCCAGGATCGGTCACGACATATGCTTCGAAGTACAGCACGCGTTCGATATCGCGCAGGGTCATGTCCAGGACCATGCCCAGACGCGACGGCAGCGATTTCAGGAACCAGATGTGGGCGACCGGCGAAGCCAGTTCGATGTGGCCCATGCGCTCACGGCGCACCTTGGCCAGGGTCACTTCCACGCCGCACTTTTCGCAGATCACGCCGCGGTGCTTCAGGCGCTTGTACTTGCCGCACAGGCACTCGTAGTCCTTGATCGGG
Source organism: uncultured Massilia sp. (assembly GCA_966210615.1). GTDB lineage: Bacteria > Pseudomonadota > Gammaproteobacteria > Burkholderiales > Burkholderiaceae_D > Telluria. The sequence continues at coordinate 6,720 of CBIHLT010000025.1, read as the reverse complement.
CCAAAGATCTTGGCGCAGAACAGGCCATCGCGCTCCGGCTTGAAGGTACGGTAGTTGATGGTCTCCGGCTTCTTGACTTCGCCGAAGGACCACGAACGGATTTTTTCAGGCGACGCCAGGCCAATCTTGATGGCGTCGAAACTTTCGTTTTGCTGAACTTGCTTGAATAGATCGAGCAGTGCTTTCATTTATCACTCCAGGTGATTGAATTCTTTACTTACTACTACCGCCAGCTTCTCACCGATTTTCGCCGGTGCTTGCTTGGCCCTGCCAACCCTCAAATCGTCATCCCCGCGCAGGCGGGGATCCAAGTGTGCCGGCTGATCCGCCGACTTGGGCTCCCGCCTGCGCGGGAGCGACGATGCTGGGGCCGCGGGCCAGCCCGAAGGCTGGCGGCCGTGCTGGCCTTGCTTAGTTGCGCTCGAGATCGATGTCGATACCCAGCGAACGGATTTCCTTCACCAGCACGTTGAACGATTCCGGCATGCCCGCGTCGATCACGTGATCGCCCTTGACCAGGTTCTCGTACACCTTGGTACGGCCATTCACGTCGTCCGACTTCACAGTCAGCATTTCCTGCAGCACGTACGATGCGCCGTACGCTTCCAGTGCCCACACCTCCATCTCACCGAAGCGCTGGCCACCGAACTGGGCTTTACCACCCAGCGGCTGCTGCGTCACCAGCGAGTACGGACCGGTCGAACGGGCGTGCATCTTGTCGTCGACCAGGTGGTGCAGCTTCAGCATGTGCATGAAGCCCACGGTCACCTTGCGCTCGAAGGCTTCGCCGGTGCGGCCGTCGAACATCGTGACCTGGTTCTTCGACGGGGTCATGCCCAGGTGGGCAGCGATATCGTCCGGGAAGGCCAGGTCCAGCATGCGGCGGATGTCTTCTTCGTGGGCGCCATCGAACACCGGGGTCGCGAACGGCACGCCGTTCTTGAGGTTGTGCGCCAGGCTCAGGATTTCTTCATCGCTGAAGCTGTCCAGGTCTTCCTTGCGGCCGGTTTCGTTGTAGATCTTGCCCAGGAAGGTACGCAGGTCCTGCGCCTTCGCTTGTGCAGCCAGCATTTCGCCGATGCGCCAGCCCAGGCCCTTGGCAGCCCAACCGAGGTGGGTTTCCAGGATCTGGCCGACGTTCATACGCGACGGAACGCCCAGCGGGTTCAGCACGACGTCGGCAGGACGGCCGTCGGCCATGAACGGCATGTCTTCGACCGGGACGATACGCGAGACCACACCCTTGTTACCGTGGCGGCCCGCCATCTTGTCGCCCGACTGCAGGCGGCGCTTGACGGCCAGGTAGACCTTGACCATCTTCTGCACGCCAGGCTGCAGCTCGTCGCCCTGGGTCAGCTTCTTGCGCTTCTCTTCGAAGGCCAGGTCGAACTGGTGGCGCTTCTCGTTGATCGATTCCTTGATCGCTTCCAGCGCGTTCGCGGTGTCGTCGTCCGCCGGGCGGATGTCGAACCAGTGGAACTTGTCCAGGTCGGCCAGGTAGTCCGCGGTGATCGCGGCGCCCTTCGCCAGCTTCTTCGGACCGCCGTTGACGACCTTGCCAACCAGCATACGCTCCAGACGCTGGAAGGCGTCGCCTTCCACGATACGCATCTGGTCGTTCAGGTCCAGGCGGTAGCGCTTCAGCTCGTCGTCGATGATCTGCTGGGCGCGCTTGTCGCGCTGGATGCCTTCGCGGGTGAACACTTGCACGTCGATGACGGTGCCGACCATGCCCGACGGCACGCGCAGCGAGGTGTCCTTCACGTCCGAGGCTTTTTCGCCGAAGATCGCGCGCAGCAGCTTCTCTTCCGGGGTCAGCTGGGTCTCGCCCTTCGGGGTGACCTTACCGACCAGCACGTCGCCGGCTTGCACTTCGGCGCCGATGTAGACGATGCCCGATTCATCCAGGCGCGCCAGCTGGTTCTCGGCCAGGTTCGAGATGTCGCGGGTGATTTCTTCCGCGCCCAGCTTGGTGTCGCGAGCGACCACCGACAGCTCTTCGATGTGGATCGAGGTGTAGCGGTCGTCCTTGACCACGTTTTCCGAGATCAGGATCGAGTCTTCGAAGTTCAGGCCGTTCCACGGCATGAAGGCCACCAGCATGTTCTGGCCCAGTGCCAGCTCGCCCAGGTCGGTCGAAGCGCCGTCGGCGATCACGTCGCCGCGTGCCACGCGATCGCCCACTTGCACGATCGGACGCTGGTTGATGTTGGTGTTCTGGTTCGAACGGGTGTACTTGATCAGGTTGTAGATGTCCACGCCGACTTCGCCAGCCTGCGCTTCGTCGTCGTTCACGCGGATCACCACACGGCCGGCGTCGATGTAGTCGACCACGCCGCCGCGCAGGGCCTGCACGGTGGTGCCCGAGTCGACCGCCACGGTGCGCTCGATGCCGGTGCCGACGACGGCTTTTTCCGGACGCAGGCAAGGCACGGCCTGGCGCTGCATGTTGGCGCCCATCAGTGCACGGTTCGCGTCATCGTGCTCGAGGAACGGAATCAGCGAAGCTGCAACCGACACGATCTGGCCCGGGGCCACGTCCATGTACTGGATGCGTTCCGGCGACACCAGGATGGTTTCGCCTGCTTCACGGGCCGACACCAGCTCGTCGATCAGCTGACCTTCGTCATTGATCTTGGCGTTAGCCTGGGCAATGATGTAGCGGCCTTCTTCGATCGCCGACAGGTAGTGGATCTGGTCGGTGACCTTCGAACCTTCGACCTTGCGGTACGGGGTTTCCAGGAAGCCGTATTCGTTCAGGCGGGCGTACAGAGCCAGCGAGTTGATCAGGCCGATGTTCGGGCCTTCAGGCGTTTCGATCGGGCACACGCGGCCGTAGTGGGTCGGGTGCACGTCGCGCACCTCGAAGCCTGCGCGTTCGCGGGTCAGGCCGCCCGGGCCAAGTGCCGACACGCGGCGCTTGTGGGTGACTTCCGACAGCGGGTTGGTCTGGTCCATGAACTGCGACAGCTGCGACGAACCGAAGAATTCGCGGATCGCGGCCGAGATCGGCTTGCTGTTGATCAGGTCGTGCGGCATCAGGTTGTCCGCTTCGGCCTGGCCGAGGCGTTCCTTGACGGCGCGCTCGACACGCACCAGGCCGGCGCGGAACTGGTTTTCGGCCAGTTCGCCGACGCAACGCACGCGGCGGTTGCCCAGGTGGTCGATGTCGTCGACTTCGCCGCGGCCATTGCGCAGCTCGACCAGGATCTTGATCACGGCCAGGATGTCGTCGTTCGACAGGGTCATGTCGCCGGTCAGTTCGTCACGGCCGATACGGCGGTTGAACTTCATGCGGCCCACGGCCGACAGGTCGTAGCGTTCCGGGCTGTAGAACAGGCCGTTGAACAGGGCTTCCACCGATTCTTCGGTCGGCGGTTCGCCAGGACGCATCATGCGGTAGATCGCCACGCGTGCGGCGGTCTGGTCGGCGGTGTCGTCGGTGCGCAGGGTCTGCGAGATGTAGGCGCCCTGGTCCAGGTCGTTCGTGTAGAGCGTCTGGATGTCGGTCACGTTGGCATCGCGCAGCTTGCCCAGCAGCTCGTCGGTCAGCTCGTCGTTGGCATTGGCGATGATCTCGCCGGTGTCCTGGTCGACGATGTTGCGAGCCAGCACGCGGCCCAGCAGGTAGTCTTCCGGCACCGAGATGGTCTTGATGCCGGCGGCTTCGATGTCGCGCACATGCTTGGCATTGATGCGCTTGTCCTTGGTCACGATGGTCTTGCCCGACTTCGGATCGACGATGTCGAAGCGCGCGACTTCGCCGCGCAGGCGTTCGGACACGAACTCCAGCTCGCCGCCTTCATTGCGAAGGGTGAAGTTGTCGAAGACGAAGAAGTTCGCCAGGATCTGCTCCGGCGTCATGCCGATGGCCTTCAGCAGGATCGTCACCGGCATCTTGCGGCGGCGGTCGACGCGGAAGAACAGGATGTCCTTCGGGTCGAACTCGAAGTCCAGCCACGAGCCGCGGTAAGGAATGATGCGGGCCGAGAACAGCAGCTTGCCCGACGAGTGGGTCTTGCCGCGGTCGTGTTCGAAGAACACGCCCGGCGAACGGTGCAGCTGCGAGACGATGACACGCTCGGTGCCGTTGATCACGAAGGAGCCGTTGGTGGTCATCAGGGGCAGTTCGCCCATGTAGACTTCCTGCTCTTTCATTTCCTTGACGACCGGCTTGGTCGGCGATTCCTTGTCCAGGATCACCAGACGCACCTTGGCGCGCAGCGGCGACGCGAAGGTCAGGCCACGCTGTTGGCACTCTTTCACGTCAAACGCGGGGTCGCCCAGAACGTAGGACAGGAATTCGAGGCGTGCGAAACCGTTGTGCGACACGATCGGGAAGATCGAGGTGAAGGCCGACTGCAGGCCTTCGTTCTTCCGGACGGACGGGACGGAGTCTGCTTGCAGGAAGTTCTCGTAGGATTCCAGCTGGGTAGCCAGCAGGTAGGGAACGTTGTGAACGTTGGCGCGCTTCGCGAACGACTTGCGAATGCGCTTCTTCTCAGTAAATGAGTAGTGCATGGACACTCCGTGAGTGACAGAAAGGATGAGAATTCAGGAATTGCCAGTGGTTGCTCTACGTCACTAAGAAACCACACGCAAGGCCTGAAGCCTCGAACTTTCACGCCAGATGAAAAGGACACCGAACTGCTGTGATACGATATTTCTGAACCGCGGTACTGCTTACGCTAAACGGATGGAGCGGACGTTTGGCGCAGGGACGACAAAAGAGCCAAAGCCGCTTTTCCCGCCTTCCGACGAGATCCGCAAGCTTTGACTCCTACGCTGGGCACTGCGAACAGTGCCCGGAGCGATTGTATTACTTCAGCTCGGCCTTGGCGCCAGCTTCTTCCAGCTTCTTCTTAGCGGCTTCAGCGTCAGCTTTCGGCAGGGCTTCTTTCACGGTCTTCGGTGCGCCGTCGACCAGATCCTTGGCTTCCTTCAGGCCCAGGCCGGTGATTTCGCGGACGGCCTTGATGACGCCGACCTTGTTCGCGCCGACTTCCGACAGAACAACGTTGAACTCGGTCTGCTCTTCAGCAGCAGCTGCGCCGCCAGCGGCGCCGCCAGCTGCCGGTGCTGCCATTGCAGCTGCCGACACGCCGAACTTCTCTTCGAAAGCCTTGACCAGGTCGTTCAGTTCCATGACCGACATTGCGCCAACTGCGTCCAGGAACTCTTCTTTGCTAATTGCCATTTGAAACTCCAAATATATTGTGTGTGTACTACAGGATTGGTTCTACTTGAACAAAAAGTCGCGAAGCGATTACGCTTCGGCGGCTTCCGCTGCCGGAGCAGCGGCGCCTTCGCCTTTTTGTGCTGCGACTGCAGCCAGAACTCGTGCAAAGCCCGACACCGGTGCCTGCATAACGCCCAGCAGCTGGGCGATGAGGACTTCACGGCTCGGGATGCTTGCCAGCGCGGTCACGCCGGCGACATCCAGTGCCTTACCAGCGTAGTTACCAGCTTTCACGACCAGCTTGTCGTTGGTTTTAGCGAAGTCATTGATGACTTTTGCTGCAGCAACGGCGTCGTCCGAGATCGAGTAGATCAGCGGACCGGTCATGGAATCAGCCAGCGAGGCAAACTGCGTGCCCTCAACCGAGCGACGAGCCAGCGTGTTCTTCAGAACACGCAGGTAGACGCCCTGGGCACGTGCGGCTGCACGGAGTTTGGTCAAGTGAGCAACCTGGATGCCACGGTACTCAGCCACGACGATGGTCTGCGCGGTTGCAACTTTCGCGCTTACCTCTTCGACGACGGCCTTTTTGTCATTCAGATTAAGACCCACGGTCAATCTCCTTAAATGATGCGAACAACATTGTCCACATCGGTTCGAACACGGCGTCCGAAGTTAAGAAGTCAATCTAACGCGGATGAACTCACGCAGCGTGGACTACAAAACTTGTTCGGGTACACCATCTGCGTTGGGTTTGCCTATTAACCTCCGGCAGGCTGATACAACTCGCTCTGCCTTCGGCCCAACGGTCTTTGATTGCCTGCCGGAGCGGTGTTCAGCTCCGACAGCCCAAAGATCTGCCCTGCGATGAAACCACAAGGACTTAAACTTGGATCCCGGTCTTCGCCGGGACGACGCAGCAATTGCTTAGGCAGCGATCGAAGCGTGGTCGACACGGACGCCGGCGCCCATGGTCGACGAGATCGCGACCTTGCGCAGGTACACGCCCTTCGAGGTTGCCGGCTTCGCCTTGTTCAGGGCGTCGATCAGCGCAACCAGGTTCGACTTCAGTTGTTCATCGCTGAACGACTTGCGGCCGATGGTGGCGTGGATGATACCTGCCTTGTCGGTACGGTACTGGACCTGACCGGCCTTGGCGTTCTTGACGGCGCCAGCCACGTCCGGGGTCACGGTGCCAACCTTCGGGTTCGGCATCAGGCCGCGCGGGCCCAGGATCTGGCCCAGGGTACCGACGATACGCATGGTGTCCGGCGAAGCGATGACCACGTCGAACGGCATGTCGCCGGCCTTGACGCGTTCTGCCAGGTCTTCCATGCCGACGATGTCGGCGCCGGCTGCTTTGGCAGCTTCAGCCTTGTCGCCCGAAGCGAACACAGCAACGCGCACGCTCTTGCCGGTGCCAGCTGGCAGCACGACGGAGCCGCGGACGACCTGGTCCGACTTCTTCGGGTCCACGCCCAGTTGAACGGCGACGTCGATCGACTCGTTGAACTTGGCGGTGGCGAATTCCTTGACGATCG
>CBIHLT010000024.1:0-31062 GCA_966210615.1 uncultured Massilia sp. | reverse complement strand
TCTTGTTTTCGGTGCCGTCGAGATCGATCAGGGTGCGGTCCAGGAAAGCCTGTTCGTTGGCATCCAGGCCCATGATCGCTTCGGAGATCTCGGTGTTGATATTTTCGCAGGCTTGCAGCACGCCCTTGCCGAAGTAACGCTTCGGATCGCCGTCGCGCAGTTCGATCGCTTCGCGCGAACCGGTCGAGGCGCCCGACGGCACCGCGGCGCGGCCCATCACGCCCGATTCCAGCAGCACGTCGCACTCGACGGTCGGGTTGCCGCGCGAGTCGATGATTTCGCGGCCGATAATATCAACAATAGCACTCATGTAAACACTCTCCGATAGGATTGAAAAACGTGACGAGCGCGCACCGAGCCGCCGGGTGCGCGCCGCAAATGCTGTTACTTGAAGTCCGCTTCCAGGAAGCCGGTCTTCTTGACGATGCGGTCGATCTCGACGAGGGTGGTCAAGAGTTCCTTCATGCGGCCGAGGGGGACGGCGTTCGGGCCGTCCGACAGCGCATTGGCCGGATCAGGGTGGGTCTCCATGAACAGGCCGGCGATCCCCGAGGCCACGGCGGCGCGCGACAGGACCGGGATGTGCTCGCGCTGGCCGCCGGACGAGGTGCCCTGGCCGCCCGGCAGCTGCACCGAGTGGGTCGCGTCGAACACCACCGGGCAGTTCGATTCACGCATGATGGCCAGCGAACGCATGTCCGAGACCAGGTTGTTGTAGCCGAACGAGACGCCACGCTCGCAGGCCATGAAGTTATCTTCCGGCAGGCCCGCTTCGCGCGCTGCGGCGCGTGCCTTGTCGATCACGTTCTTCATGTCGCCCGGGGCCAGGAACTGGCCCTTCTTGATGTTGACCGGCTTGCCCGAACGCGCGCAGGCGTTGATGAAGTCGGTCTGGCGGCACAGGAAGGCCGGGGTCTGCAGCACGTCGACGACGCTGGCCACCACCGGAATCTCTTCCTCGGTGTGCACGTCGGTCAGGACCGGCACGCCGATCTCCTTGCGCACGTCGGCCAGGATCTCCAGGCCCTTCTCCATGCCCGGGCCGCGGAAGGACTTGCCCGACGAGCGGTTGGCCTTGTCGAAGGACGATTTATAGATGAACGGGATGCCCAGGCTGCTTGCGATTTCCTTCAGCGTGCCGGCGGTGTCGAGCGCCATCTGGCGCGATTCGATCACGCAGGTGCCCGCGATCAGGAAGATCGGCTTGTCGAGGCCGACGTCGAATCCGGCGAGTTTCATGCTGCATCTCCTTGCAGGGCCGGCGCTTGTGCGTTCGCCGCCACATTGGTGTTGGCCGACTGGTGCGCCAGGGCGGCCTTGATGAACGAGGTGAAGAGCGGGTGGCCGTTACGCGGAGTCGACTTGAACTCCGGGTGGAACTGCACGCCCACGTACCACGGGTGCACGTCACGCGGCAGCTCCATGATTTCCAGCAGGTCTTCGTTCGGGGTGCGCGCCGCGACCACCAGGCCGGCCGCTTCGATCTTCGGCAGGTAGAAGTTGTTGCCTTCGTAGCGGTGGCGGTGGCGCTCGGTCACGACGTTGCCGTAGATCTCGGCCGACAGGGTGCCCGGATTCACCGCGCAGGTCTGCGCGCCCAGGCGCATGGTGCCGCCCAGGTCGGAATTCGTGTCGCGCTTCTCGACCTTGCCGTCGTGGTTCTGCCACTCGGTGATCAGGGCCACGACCGGCTGGTCGGTCTCGGGATCGAATTCGGTCGAGTTCGCGTTCGGCAGGCCGGCCACGTGGCGGGCGTACTCGATCAGCGCGACCTGCATGCCCAGGCAGATGCCCAGGTAAGGGATCTTGTTCTCGCGGGCGTAGCGGGCGGCCATGATCTTGCCTTCCACGCCGCGCTTGCCGAAGCCGCCCGGCACCAGGATCGCGTCGTACTTGGCCAGGTGGTCGCAGCCCTTGCTTTCGATTTCTTCCGAGTCCAGGTATTCGATGTTGACCCGGCTTTCGGTATGGATGCCGGCGTGGCGCAGCGCCTCGGTCAGCGACTTGTACGACTCGATCAGGTCGACGTACTTGCCCACCATGCCGATGGTGACTTCGCGCTTCGGGTTTTCCAGGGTGTGGATCAGCTTGGTCCACATCGACAGGTCGGCCTTCGGGGCCTCGATGCCGAGCGCCTCGCAGATGATGTCGTCCAGGCCCTGGTCGTGCAGCACCTGCGGCACCTTGTAGATGGTGTCCACGTCCCACACCGAGATCACGGCCTGCTCTTCCACGTTGGCGAACAGCGAGATCTTGGCGCGCTCGTCGTCCGGGATGCGGCGGTCGGCGCGGCACAGCAGCGCGTTCGGCGAGATGCCGATCTCGCGCAGCTTCTGCACGCTGTGCTGGGTCGGCTTGGTCTTGAGCTCGCCGGCCGAGGAGATGTAGGGAACCAGGGTCAGGTGCACGAAGGCCGCGCCCTTGCGGCCCTGGCGCAGCGACAGCTGGCGCGCCGCTTCCAGGAAAGGCAGCGACTCGATGTCGCCCACGGTGCCCCCGATCTCCACCAGCGCCACGTCCACGCCTTCGGCGCCGCGGCGGATGTAGTCCTGGATTTCGTTGGTGATGTGCGGGATCACCTGCACGGTCTTGCCCAGGTATTCGCCGCGGCGTTCCTTGCGGATCACCGATTCGTAGATCTGGCCGGTGGTGAAGTTGTTCACCTTCTTCATGCGGGTGCTGATGAAGCGCTCGTAGTGGCCCAGGTCCAGGTCGGTCTCGGCGCCGTCGTCGGTGACGAACACTTCGCCGTGCTGGGTGGGGCTCATCGTGCCCGGATCCACGTTGATGTACGGGTCGAGCTTGAGCATGGTGACTTTGAGGCCGCGGCTCTCCAGGATCGCGGCGAGGGAGGCGGCCGCAATCCCTTTGCCCAGGGAAGACACGACGCCGCCAGTGACGAAGACAAATTTGGTCATTGTGCAGAAAGTGCCGGACGGCACGCGCGGGAAATTGAAATTATACCTTAAACGCGCAAATACTTCTGTCCATCCAGCCAACTTCCCCGGGGGACCGGGCCCCTTGTCAAAAAAAGACACCCTTCAGACTCATGCTCATATCCAACATGCATTAATACTTTATTATCATGCGAATCTTGCATATGATGGCTGTTCTCGTCCTTTTTCACGGGTTGCCATGTCCACCGCACCAGATGTCCTTCCCGCCGAGCCGCCAGCCTCGGCGCTTTCCACCGCCATGCCGGCCGGGCCGGAAGCCTCCGGGCCGGAATCCTTCGTGCCCGAAGCCGCCGCGCCTGCGCCGCAGGTTCACGTGCCGGTCTTCACCGGCAGCGGCAAGGAATACTTCCGCATCTGGGTCATCAACCTCCTGCTCAGCCTCGCCACGCTCGGCATCTATTCGGCCTGGGCCAAGGTGCGGCGCCTCCAGTACTTCGACCGCAACACCCGGCTCGCCGGCGCCTGCTTCGACTTCCGGGGCGACCCCAGGGCCATCCTGCGCGGCCGGATCCTGGCCTTCGTCCTGGTGGTCGCCTATCAATACGCGTTCGGCTTCTCGCTCCAGGTCGGCGCCGCGGTGATGGTCTTCCTGATGCTGGCCATGCCCTGGCTGCTGCGCGGCGCCCTGCGCTTTCGCCTGTCGAACACCCAGTACCGCGGCCTGTGGCTGGGCTTCGGCGGCGGCGTCGGCGCGGCCTACCTGGCCTACCTGCCTCCGCTCGCCGTCTTCCTGCTTCCCTCGGTGCTGCTGGCGATCTTTATCGATCAGCCGGCGCTGGCAAGCCTGCCCTTCCTGCTGCTCCTGGCCTGGCCGCTGATGCACGGCCGGGCGCGGGCCTACCAGCAGCGCCACCTGCTGTTCGGCGACCAGGGCGCGCGCTACACACTCAGCTCCTGGCGCTTCTACCGCCCCTACCTGATTGCGGGTATCGTGGCCTTCGGCGTCGCACTGGCGATCGGCATCGTGGCCGCCATCGTGGGGGGCGTGATCTTGGCCATGCTCAAGAAGGATTCGCCGGGGGCTGCGTTCACCACGCTCCTCCCCGCGGTATTGGGCGTCCTGTTCGTCTACATCGGCTACCTGATGGCCGGCCCCTACATGCAGGCCCGCATCGGCAACCTGGTCTGGTCGAACACCGGTTTCCCCGGTGTGCGCATCCGCTCCACGCTGCCCGCCAAGGGCTTGATGCTGCTGCAGACCAGGAACGCCTTGCTGACCCTGTTGACGCTCGGCCTCTACCGCCCCTTCGCCGTGGTGGCCGTGCACCGTTTCAGGCTGCAGCACGTAGAGATTGCGTTCGACGAGGGCTTCGAACAGGCCATGGCGCGCGCCGCCCAGGGCCGCCGCAACGCAGCCGGCGACGGTGCCAGCGATGCCCTCGGCATCGATCTTTCCTGGTGAGGACTTGATGACCAACGCATACTTTTTCGACGGCCTCAGCGCCCGCCTTCACGAAGTCGAGCTCGCATCCAGCGGCGGCGCCCTGCTGCTGCGCGGCGCGGTCGAGCGCAGCTATCCCCTGTCCGGCGTCGAGCTGGCGGAACCGTTCGCCGGCGCCCCGGCCGTGCTGTACCTGCCCGACGGCGCCCGCTGCGAGGTGAACGATCCCGCAGCCCATGGCTGGCTGGCCGACACGCTCGGCTACCGCAAGTCGCGCGTCGTGCGCTGGCAGGAACACACCGGCGCCGCCCTGGCCTGCCTGGTGCTGCTGGTCCTGCTGATCGGCGCCACCGTCAAATGGGGCATTCCCGCCGCCAGCGAACGGATCGCGGCCGCCCTGCCGGCCGACGTCGACCGGAGCCTCGGCGCCAATACCCTCGCGGTGCTCGAACGGCAAAACATGATCAAGCCCTCGCGCTTCAGCGACGAGCGCCTCGCCCAGCTGGAAGCGATCAAGCAATCGGTGACGCCGCCCGGCATGCGGCTGCGCCTGCTGGTGCGCGATTCCGCCCAGTTCGGCCCGAACGCGCTGGCCCTGCCCGACGGCACCATCATCCTCACCGACCAGATGGTCAAGATGATCGTCGGCGAGGGCGAACTCGACGAGTACGCATCCGCCGCCCTGGCCGGGATCCTGGCGCACGAAGCCGGCCACGTGCGCATGCGGCATTCGGCGCGTTCGCTGACCCGCGCCTCGCTCACCGCGGCGCTGTCGGCCACCCTGTTCGGCGACTTCAGCGCCGTCGCCGCCGGCGCACCGGCCCTCCTGATGAACATGAAGTTCTCGCGCGCCATGGAAACCGATGCCGACAACTTCGCCATCGAGACCCTGCGCGCACGCGGGATTTCCCTCGCGCCGATGGCCGAGGTGTTCGAGCACCTGGGCAAGGACGAGCCCGCGGACAGCTGGATCGACATCCCGGCCGGCTATGTCTCGACCCATCCGGCCAGTGGCGAGCGGGCGGCGCGCCTGCATCGCGCTGCGGACGAAAGCTGAACTATTTGACAATTCTGTGTTGGCGACGCCACAAATGATGGCGAAAGTTGGGCACCCGTATTGCATTTCGGCAATAATCTCGACTTTCGACTCCTTGTGCGGCAAAGCGTGTCCGGATCCTTCCCTCTAACGGCGGGAGGGCCGGGCCGGATACCACCACCAACATGACCACTTTTAACAAGCTCAATATCGGCACGCGGCTGGCGGCCGGCTTCGTCCTGACCCTCCTGTTCACCGTCGTGATTGCCGCCACCGGCATCTGGCGCCTCGACCAGGTCGCCACCGAAACCCGCGAGATCCTGGCCCAGCCCATCGCCAAGGAGCGCATGATCGCGGAGTGGTACACCCAGATCTTCGCCGCCGTGCGCCGCACCGCCGCCATCGTCAAGAGCAGCGATCCTTCGCTGGGCGACTATTTCAAGCAGGACGCCGCCGCCACCGGCAAGCTGTCCACCGAGCTGATCAAGCGGATCGAGCCGTTGATCAGCGGCGACGACGAGACCGCCCTGTTCAAGGCGGTCCAGGAACACCGCAAGGCCTACAGCGCAGCGCGCGACAATGCCGTCAAGGCCAAGGCCGAAGGCAATGTCGAGCTGGCCGACCAGATCCTGGAACAGCAGTTCACCCCGGCCGCCAAGGCCTACCAGGAACAGGTGCGCCTGCTGCTCGACCTGCAGCACAAGCGCATCGCCGCCAGCGCCGCCGAGATCGACGCCACCGCCAGCCGCGGCAACGTCCTGATCGCTTCGCTGGCCGCGGCCGCGCTCGCGCTGGGCGCCGTGTTCTCCTGGCTGCTGACGCGCTCGATCACGGTGCCGCTGCGCGAAGCCGTGCGCGCCGCCGAGACCGTGGCCGCGGGCGACCTGACCCACCGCATCGAGACCGCACGCGGCGACGAGACCGGCGCCCTGCTGCGCGCGCTGCGCAACATGAACGACAGCCTGGCGCGCATCGTCACCGAAGTGCGCACCGGCACCCAGGCCATCAGCGGCGCCTCGAGCGAAATCGCGGCCGGCAGCTTCGACCTGTCCAGCCGCACCGAGCAGCAGGCCGCCTCGCTGGAGGAAACCGCCGCCTCGATGGAAGAACTCACCGGCACCGTGCGCCAGAACGCCGACAATGCGCGCCAGGCCAACCAGCTGGCGATCGCGGCCTCGAGCGTGGCCAGCGAAGCCGGCAGCGCCGTCGAGCAGGTGATCGCCACCATGGGCTCGATCAACGAATCCTCGCGCAAGATCGTCGACATCATCGGCGTCATCGACGGCATCGCCTTCCAGACCAACATCCTGGCGCTGAACGCCGCCGTGGAAGCGGCGCGCGCCGGCGAACAGGGTCGCGGCTTCGCCGTGGTGGCCTCCGAGGTGCGCAACCTGGCCCAGCGCTCCGCCTCGGCCGCCAAGGAAATCAAGCAGCTGATCGGCGACTCGGTCGAGAAGGTCGACGCCGGCGCCAAGCTGGTCGACCACACCGGCGCCACCATGCAGGAAGTGGTGACCTCGATCCGCCGCGTGACCGACATCATGGGCGAGATCAGCTCGGCCAGCCAGGAGCAGATCCAGGGCATCGACCAGGTCAACCAGGCGATGTCGCAGATGGACGAAGCGACCCAGCAGAACGCCGCCCTGGTCGAGGAAGCCACCGCCGCCACCAGCGCGCTCCAGCAGGAAGCCGCGCGCCTGGCCCAGGTGGTCGACGTGTTCAAGCTCGGTCACGAGCAGCGCGCCCCGGCCGCTCAAGCCGCCCGCCCCGCTGCGAACCTGCCGGCCCTGCGCGCCAGCGCGCCGGCCAAGCGCCCTGCCCCGGCAAAGTCTTCGCGCCCGGCCGCCAAGGCCACGGCCGCCACCGCCGACGGCGACTGGGAACAGTTCTGATTCCGCGCGCCGGCGCCAGGTTCCTTGACCGTATCAGAGCCAGCGCCCCGGTCTTGTCACGATAGTCCTGCAGCATAAGCACGTCGCCCCGGCGAAGGCCGGGGCCGGGTTTGCACGCACCCCAACTGCGCAAGGAACTTGGGCACCGGCCTCCGCCGGTGCGACGATCCTGCGGTGAGCGGTGGAATCCAGGCAGAGCCTAACGGGCGACCATCTCCCGCACGCGCCGGCGCATCTCCTTCTCCTTCCGGCTTTCCGCGATCCAGTCCTCGCGCAGCGCCCGCCACAGGGCGATCACCATCAGCACGATGACCATGGCGAAAGGCAGCGCGAACAGGATGGTCGCGGTCTGCACCGCCTTGAGTCCTCCCGCCAGCAGGAGGCTGATGGCGATCCCCGCGATCAGCACTCCCCAGACGATCTTCACGCGGCCCGACGGATTCGGGTTGCCCTTGCTGCTCATCATGCCCAGCACCAGCACCGCCGAGTCGCCGGAGGTCACGAAGAACACCAGCACCAGCACGGTCGCCGCCACCGACATGATCTGCCCGAAAGGCAAGGCGTGCAGCATGTCGAACAGCGCCAGCGCCATGTCCGACTTGACGGTCTCGGCGAGCGGAACGTGCTGCCAGATCTGCATCGTGAGCGCGCTGCCGCCGAACACCGAGAACCACAGGAAGGCCGCCAGCGAAGGCGCCAGCACGGTGCCGATGATGAACTCCCTCAGCGTGCGTCCGCGCGAGACGCGCGCGATGAACAGGCCCACGAACGGCGACCACGAGATCCACCAGGCCCAGTAGAAGATGGTCCAGTTGGCGACCCACGAACTGTCGCGGAACGGCGTCGAGCGCAGGCTCATGCGGACAATATCGCTGGCATAGCTGCCCAGGGTGTTGGTCAGGGTGTCGATGATCGCCACCGTCGGGCCGAGCAGGAACACGGCCAGGGCGAGCAGCAGCGCCAGCAGCATGTTGGCGTTGGACAGCAGCTTGATGCCCTTCTCCACCCCGGACACCGCCGAACCCAGGAAGATGGCGGTGGTGACGACGATGATCGCCACCTGCCAGCCGGCGCCGATCTCGAGGCCGAAGACGGCGTGCAGGCCGCTGTTGATCTGCAGCGCGCCCATGCCCAGGGACGAGGCCACGCCGAAGGCGGTGGCCACCACCGCCAGCACGTTGAACAGCCCGGACAGCGCGCGCACCGGGCGCCAGGGCAGCGAATCGGTCACCGTGCTGATGAGCGGCGTGCCGGCGCGCCGGTACTGGAAGAAGGCGATCGCCAGGGCGACCACGCTGTACACGGCCCAGGGATGCACGCCCCAGTGGAAGAACACGTAGCGCATGGCCGCATTCGCCGCTTCCGGCGTGCCGGCGGTGACGCCCGGAGGCGCGGTCACGTAATGGGAAAGGGGTTCGGCCACGCTCCAGAACACCAGGCCGATACCCATCCCGGCCGCGAACAGCATGGCAAACCAGCTGCCCACCGAGAACTCGGGTTCGTCGTCCTCGTCGCCGAGCTTGAGGCTGCCGTAGCGGCCGAAGGCGACGAAGGCGGCGAACAGCACCAGCCCCAGCACGACCCAGAGGTAGAACCAGCCGAAGTTGCGGGTCAGGGACGCCAGCATGGCGTCGAGCGTCGAGGCCATGTGGCCGGGAGCGATGATCCCCCATAGGACGATCAGGAAAATGAAACCTGCGGAAAAGAGCATTTGCATAAGGACCTCATGAGGCAAGCGCGGATGCGGCAAACGGCGGGCCGGCCGATGCCGTCACGCGGCTCGGGCGAAGGATGGTCAGGAAACGGTGCGCGCCGGGCTTGCGGTTCGGCGCGCTCCAGGGAGGCAGCCGCAGGGCTGCGCTCCGTCAGGCGGATCGTTCGGCCGGACGCCCGCAAGGGGCGGGAAAGGCGAACAGGCCGCGCGGCCCGGAAGATCGATGCATGGGCTGGCGGCAGGAATGACTGGCAGGCGCCAGCGGTCTGCATTATAACGAAAACAATTGATTTGTACAAATATAGATTCTGCGGGAGAAATGCGATGTGCCGTGGATGCACGGTGCATGCCGCGGCAATCGGTGTTTGACAGGCAAGCGCGGCGGCGGCATACTTGCGAGATATGTTAGCGCTATCAACTTTAGCATGGCTGGGCGCTGATAAAAGCGGGGCCGGTCCCCGCATACCAATAACGGAGACGATCATGCTGACACGTGAGGACGCAAGCCCAGGCTGCGCCACGCCCGCCCCGCCTTCCAGCCCGGGCGCCGCCGCGCCGCCGGCCGCCGCCGCGCTGACCTGGCGCGAAAAGCTCAGCTACGGCGTCGCCGACATGGGATTCAACTTCTTCTGGACCAATGTCGCCACCTTCCTGCTGATCTTCTATACCGACACTTTCGGCATCTCGGCCGCCGCCGCCGCGACCCTGATGTCGGTCATCAAGATCGTGAATGCCTTCACCGATCCCATGATCGGCGCCGCCGCCGACCGCACGGCGACCCGTTTCGGCAAGTTCCGCCCTTACCTGGTGTGGATGTCGGTGCCGCTGGGCGCCGCCGCCGTGCTGACCTACACCACGCCCGACCTGGAGGGAGACGCCAGGCTGGCCTGGGCCTACGGCACCTACCTGATGATGATGGTCTGCTACACCTGCGTGAACATCCCCTACAACGCGCTGTCCGGCGTGATGTCGGCCGATCCGCAGGAACGCTCGACCATCAATGGCCTGCGCTTCATCTTCGCCTTCGCCGGATCGACCCTGGTCACCGCCGCCACGCCCTCGATGGTGCAGTGGCTGGGGGCCGGCAACGAAGCGCGCGGCTGGCAGCTCACCATGCTGGCCTGGAGCATGGCCGCCGCCCTGCTGTTCCTGGTCACCTTCCTCAATACCCGCGAGCGCGTGACGCCGATGCCGGGCCAGGAGTCGGACGTGAAGCGCGACATCCTGGACCTGATGGCCAACCGTCCCTGGATGGTGCTGTTCGTGCTGGCCCTGGTGATCATGGTGACCATCACCCTGCGCACCACCACCGCCGCCTATTACTTCAAGTACGTGGTGGGACGCCCGGAACTGATGGCCAGCTTCGTGCCCACCTACATGGTGGCCGCCGCGATCGGCGCGGCCTGCACGCCCCTGCTCACCCGCTTCGCCGACAAGAAGACCCTGATGATCGTGTTGATGAGCGCGACCGCGCTCCTGTCATCGAGCTTCTTCTTCATTCCGCCGGAGCGCATCGACCTGATGTTCGCGCTGCAGGCCGGCCTGGGGCTGGTGCTCGGGCCCAAGTCGCCGCTGGCCTTCTCGATGTACGCCGACACCGCCGACTACAACGAATGGCGCACCGGCCGCCGCGCCACCGCCATGACCTTCGCCGCCGCCACCTTCTCGCAGAAACTCGGCACCGCGCTGGCCGTGGCCGTGATCGGCTCGGTGTTCACCGCCCTCGGCTACGTGCCCAACGCCGCGCAGAGCAGCGGCTCGCAGGCGGGCATCGTGTGGCTGATGTCCTTCGTGCCGGCCGCCTTCGCGCTGGCGGCGGTGCTGACCATGTGCTTCTATAACCTCGACAGCAAACAGCTGGCCCGCATGCAGGCAGACCTGGCCGCGCGCAAGGCCGGAACATGAATGGAGACCCGATGCTGAACCCCACCGAGAACGGCGCCCGCTACGAACTGCACAGCCCCACCGCCATGCCCAAGGCGGGCGGCTTCCTGTGGAACCGCAGGATGATGATCCAGGTGACCTGCCGCGGCTACGCCACCGCCCAGTTCATGCAGCCGGAACCGGCCAAGTACTCGTACGCGCCGAACCTGGAAGCGAAGACCTTCATGCAGCCGGAACAGGCCTACTACGCCCACCACCCGGGCCGCTTCTTCTACGTCAAGGACGAGGAGACCGGCGAGCTGTTCTCGGCGCCCTACGAGCCGGTGCGCGGTGGCGTGGACCGCTTCGTGTTCTCGGTCGGCCGCAGCGACCTGCGCTGGACCGTCGAGAAGCTGGGCATCCGCGTCGAACTCACCCTCGGCCTGCCGGTCGAGGACGTGGCCGAGCTGTGGACCCTGGCGGTCACGAATTTATCCGGCCGGCCGCGCCGCATCAGCGTCTACCCGTATTTCACGGTCGGCTACATGTCGTGGATGAACCAGTCGGCCGAGTACCGCGCCGACCTTGGCGGCATCGTGGCCTCCTGCGTCACGCCCTACCAGAAGCTGCAGGACTACTTCAAGAACCGCCTGTTCAAGGACAAGACCTTCCTGCTGTGCGAAACCGCGCCCGAGGCCTGGGAAGCGAGCCAGCCCGCCTTCGAAGGCGAAGGCGGGCTGCACGCGCCCTCCGCGCTCGAAGAGGAACTGCTGGCCGGCGGCGACGCGCGCTACGAGACGCCGGTGGCCGCCGTGCAGTACCGCCTGGCCCTGGCGCCTGGCCAGGCCGAGCGCCGGCGCTTCCTGTTCGGCCCCGCCTACGACGACGCCGAGATCGCCGCGCTGCGCGCGCGCTACCTGAGCGCGGAAGGCTTCGCCGCCGCCGCGCAGGCCCAGGAAGCCTATATCGACGAGGGCAGCGGCTGTGTCAGCATCGAGACGCCGGACAAGGAGCTGGACAACTTCGTCAACCACTGGCTCGCGCGCCAGGTCTACTACCACGGCGACGTCAACCGCCTGAGCACCGATCCGCAAACCCGCAACTACCTGCAGGACAACATGGGCATGGCCTTCGTCAAGCCCGGGGCGGCGCGCGCCGCCTTCCTGCACGCCCTCTCCCAGCAGGAAGCGGGCGGCGCGATGCCGGACGGGATCCTGCTGTTCGAAGGCGCGGAGCTCAAGTACATCAACCAGATCCCGCACACCGACCACTGCGTCTGGCTGCCGGTCTGCCTGCGCGCCTATCTCGACGAGACGGGCGACTACGCCATCCTGTCCGAGCCTGTCACGGCCCCGGACGGCACGCGCACGGCCTTCGAGCGCATCTCGATGGCGATGGACTGGCTGCTGCACAAGCGCGACCACCGCGGCCTGAGCTACATCGAACAGGGCGACTGGTGCGATCCGATGAACATGGTGGGCTACAAGGGCCGCGGCGTGTCCGGCTGGCTGACGGTGGCGGCGGCCTATGCCCTCAATCTCTGGGCCGAGGTCTGCGATGCGCGCGCCGACGCGGCCCTGGCCGCGCACTTCCGCGCCGGAGCGGCCGCCATGAACGCGGCGGCCAACGCCCACCTGTGGGACGGCGCCTGGTTCGGGCGCGGCATCACCGACGACGGCGTCAAGTTCGGGGTCGCCGCCGACACCGAGGGACGCATCTACCTGAACCCGCAGAGCTGGGCGATACTGGGCGGCGCCGCCAGCGCGGAACAGCGCGCCCTGATGCTGGAGCAGATCGACGCCCAGCTCGACACCCCCTTCGGCGTGCAGATGTTCGCCCCGCCCTACAGCAGGATGCGCGAGGATGTCGGCCGCGTGACGCAGAAGCATCCCGGCTCGGCCGAGAACGGCGCGGTGTACAACCACGCCTCGGTGTTCTATATCTACAGCCTGTACACGGTGGGCGAGACCGAACGCGCCTTCGACGCCTTGCGCAAGATGATCCCCGGGCCGGGCATGGAAGACTATCTGCAGCGCGGACAGCTGCCGGTCTTCATCCCCAACTACTACCGCGGCGCCTGGAAGGAGTACCCGCGCACGGCGGGGCGTTCGAGCCAGCTGTTCAATACCGGCACGATTTCCTGGGTCTACCGCAGCGTGATCGAAGGCCTGTGCGGCCTGAAGGGCGATGCGCGCGGCCTGCGCATCGCGCCGCAGCTGCCGCAAGGCTGGCCCGGCATGAAGATCGTGCGGCGCTTCCGCGGCGCGACCTTCCACGTGGAGGTCACGCGCGGTTCGGGCAACGGCGTGCAGGTCGTGTGCGACGGCGTGGTGCTGCCTGCGGGCCGCATCGAGGGCATCGAGGCCGGCCGCAGCTACACGGTCGCCGTCCTGGTGCCCTGAACGCAGGGCCGCTTCAGTCGCCCGGCCCCTCGCCGGGCATGGTGTCGGCCATCAGGCGCAGCTCTTCCGGCGTGAGTTCTTCCGGCTTCTTGCCCTCGAGGCCGTCCACGTCGGCGGGCATGCGCTCCTGCGCCTGCTGCTGGCTGCCTGCCTGTTCTCCCTGCTGGTTGCCGGGGTCCGGGAGGGACTCCTGCCGGGTGCCTACCCGCAGATCGGTCTGCTGCACATTGCCGTTCTGCAGGTTCTTGTTCTGCTGATCGTTCGCCATGGTGGTCTCCCTGCTGCGCACTGGTTTGGAAAAACCAGTGTGGCACAGAGCCCGTTCCGACGGCGTCCGGCTGCTAGACCACCTCGTTCCAGGTGGGCTTGCTGATGTAGGGCCGGGTGTACTCGCAAACCATGCCGTCGTATTCCGACACCGTCTTGCTGCCGTCCTTGAGCACGTAATGCAACTGCCTGCAGGGCGTGTCGCCGATCGGATGATCGCCGATGCTGGTGATCGACACATGGTATTGCGTGCCCTTCCAGCTCACGCTCTCGCCGCGCTTCAGGCCCGCCAGCAGCCTGGGAAACTCGACCGGGTAGTCCGCGCCCTTCCTGAGCAGCGAATGGCCGCCCCAGGCGTCGAAATAGTAACCGCCTTCGCAGCCCTGGCAGCGGATCTTGCTGGCGTCGCGGAAGGCGTACTTGGCTTCGCGCGCCTGCTTGAATTCGAAGTCGCGGAAGCTGCCGACCGGGCACTGGGTGTTTTCCGGCCACAGGCCGGCGGGCTCGAAGCTGTCCGGCCTGGGGCCGAGCAGCAGCTTGGCGCCCTTCATCCGCTTGCAGCCGGCCGGCAGCGGCGGCTTGGCGGCTACCTGGGGCGCGGCCAGCTGTTGCGCCGCGGCCGTCTCGGGCGGACGGGCAGCGTCGTCCGGCTGGGCGGCCACGGCCTGGGCCTGGGCCGGTTGCGCCGCCCCCTCGAAGGCGCGGTCGATGGCCACGGTCACCGCGCGGTCGACATTGCCCGACACGGCGGCGCGCGCCGCATTGGCGGCGGATTGCTTGAGGAAGTCGCCGAAGGACTGCGCCTGGGCGTTCAGCGACAGGCAGGCGCCCGTCAGCAGGAGGATGCGTTGGATCGTGTTCATGGAGGCCCCCGGAATTGGTGAAGGCAGCCGCGCAGGAAGGGTCCGGCTTCCTGCGCCCGCTGGCAAACCCGAAGTCTAGTGCGGGCGCCGCCCGAGGTCCCACATCACCGGTGGGGGGAAATTCGTGCCAAAGATGCGCAAATTTCAGTGAAATTGTGATTTTGTGCAACCATTTGTAACCGGCAAGCATGGTAGGCTACATCTTTCGCCCGGAGGACATGAATGGGATCCAAATTGGAAAGCCAGTGGTGGTACGGTGGCCTGGTGACGGCCCTGTCCATGCTGTCGACACGGCTCGTGTTCGAGTCGGCGGGCTTGCCCCTGCCGGAGAACCTGGCCCAATGGATCCTGTGCGCCTTCTGCTTCACCTGCATGTGGCGCTGCTTTTCCTTCCTGGGCTGGCTGACCGTCCTGCTCGTCGCGCCCGCTTCCAGGCTCCTGGAACAGACCCTTCCCCGCTAACGCCCGCTTCCTGCGCTGGCCAGGATGCGCCCGACCAGGGTGTCCGGATCCTCGCCCGCGTCGAGCGTGATGCCCGCTTCGTCCGCCTGCAGCGGCTCCAGCGTGCGCAGCTGGCTGTCGAGCAGCGATGCCGGCATGTAGTGCCCCGGACGGCCGCGCATGCGCGCCTCGATCAGGCCGCGTTCTCCGGCCAGGTGCGCGAATCTCACCTGGCCCGGCGCGTCTCCTGCCCCGCGCAGGATGTCGCGGTAGGCGCGCTTGAGCGAAGAGCAGGACAGCACGATGCCCTTGCTGCCGGCATGCGCGATCTCGGCGCGCAGCGCTTCCAGCCAGCCCTGGCGGTCGGCATCGGTCAGCGCGATCCCGGCCGACATCCTGGCCACGTTCTCCGGCGAATGGTAATCGTCGCCTTCCACGAAGGGCGCGTCCAGCGCCGCCGCCAGCCTGGCGCCCACCGCACTCTTGCCGCAGCCGCTGACGCCCATGACGACCCAGGCGATGCCCTTTTCCTTGATATCCATACCTTGCAGTGATAGCGCTAACAAAGATGCAGGATACGCGTCTTCCATGACGCTGTAAAGCCCGGTATCAGGTGCTTTCGCGCTGGCGCAAGGTGAAGCCGAGGTCGATGCGTTGCTGTTCCGGCTCCTTGCCGGCGATGACCTGCAGCAGCAGCTTGGCGGCCTCGAAACCGATCCGGTAGCGCGGCGTATCGATCGTGGTCAGCGAGGGCACCATCAGCGCCGACGCCGGCAGGTCGTTGAAGCCGCAGATCGCGACCCGTTCAGGCACCGGGATGCCGCGCCGCTGGCAGTGGTAGATGGCGCCGTGGGCCAGGTCGTCGTTGCAGAAGAAGACGGCGTCGCAATCGGGCACATCGGCCAGCATGCGCTCCATCAGTTCCGCGCCCAGTGCGATGGTGGACGGCGTCGGCACCATGATCTCCAGGCGCGGATCGGCCAGCCCGGCCGCCTGCATCGCCTGGCGGTAGCCGTCGGCGCGGCGCAGGGTACGCTCGTCGAGCTGGGCGCCGACGAAGGCGATGCGGCGGTAGCCCTTGTCGATCAGGTGGCGCGTCATCTCGAAGCCCGCGTCCAGCTGCGAAAAGCCCACCGACAGCGTGTCGGGGCTGCTGGCCAGGTCCATCATCGACACTACCGGCACGCGCGAGCTGGCCAGCATCTGCGCCACCGGCGGGCTGTGCGTAATGCTCGTCAGCAGGATGCCGTCCGGGTTCGACTGCAGGTAGACGCGCAAGAGCTTTTCTTCCTCGGCGTCCGAATAATGGGTGTTGCCGATCAGGAGCTGGTAGCGGCTGGGGCCGACCGCATCGTGGATGCCGTCCAGGACCGCCGGGAACACGGCGTTCGACAGCGAAGGCACCAGCACCACGATCACATGCGATTGCGCCGATGCCAGCGCGCGCGCGGCGCGGTTGGGTACGTAACCGAGTTCGCCCACCGCCTGCTCCACCTTGGCGCGGGTCGCTTCCGACACCAGCTGCGGCTGACTGAGCGCGCGCGAGGCCGTCATGATCGATACCCCCGCCAGTGCCGCTACCTGTTCCAGCGTGGTACGCCCGGTGCCTCTTGCTTTTCCGCCGCTACTTCTGCTCATTTGATTCCTGTGTGAGTTCTTATCGTTATACAGCCATGTTTCGGCCGCCGGCCTGCCGGACCACCTCGATTGCGCCACGCTTTGGTTATCTTGTCAATATCTCACGGATAAGACGACGTTTTCTGACGCGCGTGCGCAGCAGCATGCGTGCTGTCCTTGACGCTCCCCGGAGGCCTGCGGCAGAGTGCCTGCATTGCCAGATGCATCCAGCCTACATGCCCGCCGATTACCAACAGCCTCCCGCCGACGTCCAGCCCGCCGTCCCCTCCTCTTCCTTCGACGAACGATACAAGCAAGCACGCGATCTCGCCAACAGCGGCCAGCCTGCCCTGGCCCTGGCCGCCTATGACGCGCTGCTGGCGCGCTCGCCGGGCAACGCCGACGTGCTGCTGGGGCGCGGCATCGCCTTCACGCGCCTGGAGCGCTGGAGCGAGGCGGAAGCCGACCTGAAGGCGGCGGCGAAGGCCTCGCCCGCCTACGCCGACGTCTGGTCCGCGCTGGGCAACCTGTACCAGTGGAGCGGCCGGCCGGAACAAGCCATCGATGCCTATGCGCGCGCGATCGCGCTGCAGCCGGACGACCCTGCCGGCTACCTGGCGCGCGCCCGCGTCCTGCGCGCCGCCGGCCGCGCCGCCGATGCGCGCGCCGACCTGGCGCGTGCGCGCAGCCTGGGTGCCGACGCCGCCGGGATCGACGCCATGCTGGCATCGATGCGTCCGCGTCCCGGCACGCCCGAAGCCGCGATCGCCGAAGGCTATTCCTGGGCCGCCAGCCTGTCCTCGACCTGGACCAGGCTGGGCGACAACCCGCGCTGGAACGAGCAGACCGCCAGCGTGCGCCATTATGGCAGGCTCGGCTCGGTCGCCTTCGAGACCTTGCGCGCGCAGCGCTTCGCGCAGACCGGCCACGCCTGGGCGCTGGACGCCTACGCCACGCTGTGGAACGGCGCCTATGCCAATATCCGCTACCAGCGTGCGCCCTCGGCGCGCCTGTTCCCGGCCAACGCGGGCCGCATCGAGCTGTATCAGGCCATCGGCGGCGGCTGGGAAGTCTCGCTCAGCGACGACGTGCTCGGCTTCGGCGAGCGCGTCAACATCTACGGCGTGAGCCTGGCGAAGTACAGCGGCAACTGGTACGTCCAGCTGCGCCACCAGAACATCGTGTCGGCGGCTTCGCACAGTTCGGGCGACCGCCTGCTGGGACGCTACTACTACCGGGGCGATGCCGACAGCTATCTCGAACTCGCGCTGAACCGCGGCCGCAGCGACGATCCGCTCTCGCTCGCCGGCGGACGCACCCGCTCGGGCGGCGGCAGCGTCAACCTGGTGCATTATTTTTCGCGCGACTGGGGCGGCCGCGTGGGCGCCGCGTTCTCGCGCGACAGCGGCGGCGGCGCGCGCGAGCGCAGCCTGAGTTTCGCCGTCCATCGCCGCTGGTAAAGGCCGGCAAGCAGCGTCAGCAGAAATCGCGGCTGGGCGCATGCAAGCCGCCCAGCAAGTGCGACATGTCGACCAGGCGCTTGGCCACCAGGTGGCGCACCTCCCCTTCCTTCTGCCAGATTCCGTAGACCCCGAGCAGCGGCGCGTTCAGCACTTCGTGCCGCTGCTGCTCCACCAGCGAGGGCCAGACGATCACGTTGACATTGCCGGTCTCGTCCTCCAGGGTCATGAACAGCACGCCCTTGGCGGTGCCGGGCCGCTGGCGCACCGTCACCATGCCGCAGGCGCGCGCCAGCTGGCCGTTCTGGTAGTCCATCAGGGCGGAGGCCGGCATGAAGCGCCTGGCCAGCAATTGCGGGCGCAGCAGCGCCAGCGGATGGCGGCCCAGGGTCAGGCCCTGGGCGCGGTAGTCGCCCACGATCTCCTCGCCTTCCGAAGGCGCGGCCAGCCGGGGCGTGTCTTCCTGCACCGTGGTCGGGCGCAGCAGGTCGCGGTCGGGCACCGCGCCCACCGCCTGCCACAGGGCTTCGCGCCGGTGCCCGGCCAGCGAGCGCAGCGCGTTGGCCCCGGCCAGCACCTGCAGGTCGCCCCGGTCCAGGCGCGCGCGGCGCGCCAGGTCGGCCACGCTCTCGAAAGGCCGGATGGCGCGCGCTTCCTCGATGCGCTCGGCCACCTCGCGCTTCATCCCTCGCTGCAAGGACAGGCCGAGGCGCACCGCCGGCTGGCGCGAACGGTCGGCCGGGTCGAGTTCCTCCAGCGCCGAATCCCAGCCGCTGATCGTCACGTCGCTTGGGCGCACCTCGATGCCGTGGCGGCGCGCGTCCTGCACCAGCTGCGAGGGGCTGTAGAAGCCCATCGGCTGGCTGTTGAGCAGCGCGCACAGGAAGGCCGCCGGCTCGTGGCACTTGAGCCAGGAGCTGGCATAGGCCAGCAGCGCGAAGCTGGCCGCATGCGATTCGGGGAAACCGTATTCGCCGAAGCCCTGGATCTGGCTGAAGATCGATTCGGCGAAGGACAGCTCGTAGCCGCGTTCCAGCATGCCGCCCACGATGCGGTCGTAGTACTGCTCCAGGCCGCCCTTGCGCTTCCAGGCCGCCATCGCGCGCCGCAGCTGGTCGGCCTCGCCCGGCGTGAAGCCGGCCCCCAGGATCGCCACCTGCATCACCTGCTCCTGGAAGATCGGCACGCCCAGGGTGCGTTCGAGCGCCACCTTCATCTCGGGACTTGGATAGTGCACCGGATCGAGGCCTTGCCTGCGCCGCAAATAAGGGTGCACCATGCCGCCCTGGATCGGGCCGGGGCGCACTACCGCCACCTCGATCACCAGGTCGTAGAACTGGCGCGGCTGCATGCGCGGCAGCATGCTCATCTGCGCGCGCGACTCGATCTGGAATACGCCCACCGTGTCGGCCGCGCAGATCATGTCGTAGGTGGCGGCATCGTCGGCCGGGATGTCCTGCATCTCGAACACGTCGCCGTAGCGCTGCCCGACCAGTTCCAGCCCGCGCCGCATCATCGACAGCATGCCCAGCGCCAGCACGTCGACCTTCATCAGGCCCAGTTCCTCCAGGTCGTTCTTGTCCCACTGGATCACGCTGCGCTCTTCCATCGCCGCGTTCTCGATCGGCACCAGGCGCGACAGCTTGCCCTGGGCGATCACGAAGCCGCCCGGATGCTGCGACAGGTGGCGCGGGAAGTTGAGCAGCTGCTGGGCCAGGGTCGCCCATTGCTGCGACAGCGGCGCTTCCGGATCGAGGCCGCTTTCGGCCAGGCGTCCCAGCAGATCGGCGCGGCTGTCGAACCAGTGGTGCATCTTGGCCACCTTCTCGACGATGGCCAGGTCGATGCCGAGCGCGCGCCCGCTGTCGCGCAGCGCGCTCTTGGGGCGGTAGCTGATCACCACCGCCGCCAGCGCCGCGCGCTCGCGCCCATACTTGCCGTAGATGTACTGGATAACCTCTTCCCTGCGCTGGTGCTCGAAGTCGACGTCGATGTCGGGCGGCTCGTTGCGCTCCTTCGAGATGAAGCGCTCGAACAGCAGGCTGGCGCGCGCCGGATCGACCTCGGTGATGCCCAGGCAGTAGCAGACCGCCGAGTTGGCGGCCGAACCGCGGCCCTGGCACAGGATGTTCTGCGACCGGGCGAAGCGCACGATGTCGTACACCGTCAGGAAGTAGTGCTCGTACTTCATGTCGGCGATCAGGCCCAGCTCGTGCTCGATCTGGGCCTGCACCTTGGCGGGAATGCCTTCGCGGAAGCGCCGGTGCGCGCCGATATAGGTTTCCGCGCGCAGGTAGCTGCTGGCCGTGTGGCCGGGCGGGACCACTTCGTCCGGGTATTCGTAGCGCAGCTCGTCGAGCGAGAAGGTGCACAGGCGCGCGATGCGCAGCGTCTCGGCCAGGGCCTCGCGCGTGTAGATGTTGGCCAGGCGCAGGCGCGCGCGCAGGTGCTGCTCGGCGTTCTGCGCCAGGCCGTAGCCGCATTCGGCCACCGGCTTGCCCAGGCGCGTGGCGGTGAGCGTGTCCTGCAGGGGCTTGCGTGAGCGGACATGCATCACCACCTGGCCCAGCGCCGTGATCGGCAGGCCGTGCTGCCAGCCAACCTCCTCCACCGTGGCGCGGTGGGCCTCGTCGAAGGCGCGGTGCAGCAAGGTCAATCCGAGCCAGGCGCGACCCGGGAAGGTGGTGGCCATCCACGCGGCCTGCGCGTGCAGGCGGTCCACATCCTGCGCCTCGTGCCCGGGATAGGCCGGCAGCAGGATCGCCAGGCAATCGGGCATGTGCTTCAGGTGCGCGTGTGCCTGATCGGGTTCGGCCAGGTCGTCCAGCGTGAGGAAGTATTCGCCCTTGGCGGCGCGCATGCGGCCCAGGGTGATCAGTTCCGACAGGTTGCCGTAGCCGTTGCGGTTCTGCGCCAGCAGGATCAGGGACAGCGCCGGGCTGCCGTCGCGCCGCTTCAGGTGGAAGTGGGCGCCGATCACCAGCGGCAGGCCGGCCTTCTTCGCTTCGCCGTGCGCGCGCACCACGCCGGCCAGCGAGCACTCGTCGGTCAGTGCCAGCGCGAAGTACCCGAGCTGCACCGCGCGCATCACCAGTTCCTCCGCGTGCGAGGCGCCCTGCAGGAAGGAAAAGTTGGACATGCAGAACAGCTCCGCATATTGCGGCAGCACCTGAGGAGATGGAATATCGGTGGCGGTCATCGGCTCCGGCACGGCTGGGCTACAATCCTTAAGCAAAACAACAATACTGTATGAATATACAGTATAACCGACCAACGACACACAGCAAGAGAGAACGATGCGCATCCATGCCCTGCTTTGCTTCGGCCAGCACCCCGGCGACGGCAACCCCGCCCTGGTGATCGAAGACGATCCACGCGGCCAGGCCGAGCGCGCCGCCTTCGCGCGCGAGCGCAACACGACCTGCGTCTGGATCGATCCCGCCACCGAAGCGGGCATCGCAGGCGTGGTCGACTACTTCTATCCCCACGCCCGCAGTCCCTTGTGCGTGCACGCGACGCTGGCGGTGGCCCAGGTGCTGTTCGCGCGCGCTCCCGGAGCCGCGATGCTGGCGGTCCGCACCGCGATGCGCAGCCAGCGCCTGGGACTGGTGCGCGAGGACGGCGACTACTTCGTGCAGATGGATGTCCAGGAAGCGGCCCAGCCCGCGCTCGGCGGCGAACAGCTGGCGCGCCTGCTGGCGGCGCCGCACCTGGTGACCGCATCGAAGCCGCGCGCGGCCTCGATCGGCAGCCCGAAGCTCCTCGTGGAGGTGAAGGACGCGGACAGCCTGCACGCACTCGTGCCCGACCTCGCCGCCATCACCGCCTGGAGCAGGGAGACCGGCGTGAACGGCATGTACGTATACTGCCGGCGCGCGGATGGACGCTACGAAGGACGCAACTTCAACCACCTCGACCATGCACTGGAAGACAGCGCCACCGGCGTTGCGGCGGGCGCGCTGACGGCGCTGCTGGGACAGGGAATCAGCTTGCTGCAAGGCCGCGCGACCGGGCGCAGCTGCCTGATCCGCACCCGCTACGCCGATGGCATGGTCTTCGTCGGCGGACGGGTCGAAGCGGCAGGCGGATAGGGCTTTTCGTCATGCTGCTTGAATGATTTGAGCTTATATCATTACAACGTTGTATTAACGATACAGAGCCATGGTGACTAAAGGGTCAATTGATTAGTATTCAAATTTCCCCCGGAGAAAATCTGAGCTCAAACTCAAACAGATTCCCCAGTCGCTCGTGCTTGCCCTGTACGGCGGCGCCGCCCTCGCTTCCCTGCTTCCCGCCGCCGCCTTCGCACAAAGCGCAGCGCCGGCCGTCACCGGCGATGTCGCCACCGTCAGCGTGGTCGGCTCGCGCCGCGTCGGCAACGCCTCGTCCACCGACACCCCGGTGCCGGTCGACTTCATCCCCATGACCAAGGCGGCCGAACAAGGCGGCCAGTTCGACCTGGCGCAGGCGCTGACCAACATTTCGCCCTCGTTCAACTCGACCCGCCAGACCGGCGCGGACGGCGCCGACCTGATCGACTCGGCCGCCCTGCGCGGCCTGGGCTCGGACCAGACCCTGGTGCTGGTCAACGGCAAGCGCCGCCACACCGTGGCGCTGGTGAACCTGTTCGGCGCCCGCAACCGCGGCAATACCGGCACCGACATGAATGCCATCCCGCTGCTGGCGATCAAGAACGTGCAGGTGCTGCGCGACGGCGCCGCCGCGCAATACGGCTCGGACGCGATCGCGGGCGTGATCAACATCGAACTGAAGAAGAACCTGGGCTGCGAATCGGTGCTGGGCTACGGCCAGTACACCGAAGGCGACGGCGAGAACTGGCTGGCCTCGGCGTACTGCGGCGTGGCCGTGGCGGGCGGCGTGCTGGGCATCACCGGCGAATGGTACGACCGCGGCCGCTCGAACCGCTCGGAGCCGGGCAACCCGCGCATCATCGGCGACACCAAGTCCGAGAACCAGACCATCTACCTGAACGGCGAATTCCCGACCGGTCCCGGCAAGTTCTACTTCACCGCGGGCGCGCAGAAGCGCGACGCCTCGTCGGCGGCCTGGGCGCGCGAAGGCGTGGGCTCGGAGGACATCCCGTCGCGTAACTCGGCGGCCATGTACCCGGACGGCTTCGTCCCCTTCATCGATGGCGACGTCGACGACCGCTGGGGCACCGTGGGCTACCGCTGGCAAGTGGGCGAATGGAATGCCGACCTGTCACAGACCTACGGCTACAACCGCCTGATGTACAACATCAACAACACCCTGAACGCCTCGATCGCCAACCTCGACTTGCTGAATGGCGGCCCGGGCCGCAGCGCCTCGGCCTTCGACGCGGGCGGCTTCTCGTTCCGCCAGGCGACCACCAACCTGGACTTCAGCCGCTTCTACAACGGCGTCCTGAACGGCATGAACGTGGCCTTCGGCCTGGAGCACCGCCGCGAGAACTACAAGATCTTCGCCGGCGAACCGGGTTCCTGGATCGACGCCGACGGCGTGGGCGTGGGCGGCAATGCCGGCAGCCAGGGCTTCCCGGGCTTCCAGCCGGGCGACGCGACCGACAGCGACCGTCACAGCAGCGCCGCCTACATCGACATCGAGACCGACGTCAGCGACCGCTTCAAGGTCCAGACCGCGTTGCGCCACGAGCGCTATTCGGACTTCGGTTCGACCACTACCGGCAAGCTGGCCGGCTCCTACCGCGTGACCCCGAGCGTGCTGCTGCGCGCCTCGGCCAGCACCGGCTTCCGCGCGCCCTCGCTGCAGCAGGTGCACTTCTCGTCGACCTTCACCGACTTCGTCAGCGGCGTACCGCTGGACGTGGTGCTGGCGCCGAACGGCGGCCCGGTGGCGAATGCCGCCGGCATCCCGCAGCTCAAGGATGAAGAATCGAAGAGCTTCACCGCGGGCATCACCTGGTCGCCGACCCAGTCGACCTCGGTGACGGCCGACCTGTACCGCATCGACATCGACGACCGCATCGTGCTGTCGGGCCGCTTCGATGAAGAGAACTACCCGGCGCTGGGCGCCACCCTGCGACAGCTGGGCGTGGGCCAGGCGCAGTTCTTCGTCAACTCGGTGGACACCAAGACGCAGGGCCTGGACCTGACGGTGTCGAACCGCGCCGACCTGGGCGCCGGCAAGCTGAGCACCTTCCTGGCCATGAACTTCAGCAAGACCGAAGT
Source organism: uncultured Massilia sp. (assembly GCA_966210615.1). Classification (GTDB taxonomy): domain Bacteria; phylum Pseudomonadota; class Gammaproteobacteria; order Burkholderiales; family Burkholderiaceae_D; genus Telluria. The sequence continues at coordinate 6,978 of CBIHLT010000024.1, read as the reverse complement.
CAGGAACGTGAAGGCCCCGGCCGCGCTGGCGGGCTTCGAGGACGTGCTGCTGTCCGAGCGCGAGCGCCTGTTCATCGAGGAAGGCGCGCCGCGCCGCAAGGCCACCCTGGGCTTCGACTACAGCCTGAACAAGTTCGAGACCTCGCTGCGCATCATCCACTTCGGTCCGCAGACCCTGGGCACCTTCTCGGGCCCGCCGGTGCCGAACCAGAAGTACGACGCCAAGACCTCGGCCGACCTGTCCTTCACCTGGGCCTTCACCGACAAGACCAAGCTGACGGTCGGCGGCACCAACATCTTCGACGTCAAGCCGACGGCACAGGATCCGAACGAAACCGACAACGGCTTCAAGTACGAGAGCGTGCAGTTCGGCCTGAATGGCGCATCGGTGTTCGCGCGCCTGTCGCACAAGTTCTGAGTCGCGGGACTCGTCATGAAAAAGGCTCCGCTTGCGGAGCCTTTTTTATTGCAGCGCCGGTCGCCGGCGGTTCGCCAGTTCGGCGCTGTCGCCCAGGAGCAGCAGGTCCTCGCTCAGGGACTGGAGCGCCTGCTCGCGGCGCGCCTCGCGCTCTTCCCGGCTCTCCTCGCGCGCCTCGCCGTCCCGGCCCGCCCGATACGGATCCAGGATCGCGACCAGGTCCCTGAGCAGCTGCTGTTGCGCCGGCGCCGTCGTATCGGACATCATCCTGCCCAGCACGTACTCGCGCACGCGTTCGGATTGCTCGGCCGACTGCTCCAGCCTGGCCAGGCGCAGCTTGCCGTCCCTGCGCTCCAGGGTGGCATCGCTGCGCGCGGTATCGTCGATCTCGCGATACCGGTAGTTCTGGGACTCGGACGAAAAATTGAAGGCCAGCTGGCCGCCTTCGCGCAGCGGTTCGTGGAACTGCGCGCTGAGCCTGGAGCGCTGGCTCTGGGCCAGCGAGCGGTCCGCCCACGAGGCGCCTCCGATCCGCGTTTCCTGCGCCACCTCGTAGTGGAAGCCGTCGACCTCGCTCAGGCGGGCCGGATTGATGCGCTGGGGAGCCTGGGTGACGGATGCGCTGAAATCCGCCAGCCCGGTCAGGACCGCATGCTCTTCCCGCGCCAGGGCCCGGGACGCGTCGGCGGGCGCATCGCGGCTGGCCGTGCGGCTCAGGTCTGAAAACGCATCCCTGAACATCGCCGTCAAGTGTGCGTCCCCATGGCCGCGCCGGGCGGCCTGGTCGAACTGCTTCAGGTAGCTGGCGATCGCCTTGTCCTGCTGCTGCCGGGTTCCCAGGGCTTCCGGCATGCCGGTTTTCACGCTCAGGTCCAGCGTGCCGGCGGGGCTGTCGACGTGCACGCTGCGCTGCTCGCCATCGATATGGAAGTCCAGCGTCTGGATCTCCGGCGGCACCGTGGGCAGCGTCACCGCCGCATGGAGCTCGATCGACTGCAGCAGGCCGCCGTCGAGGCGCGACAGCTTCCCCAGCCGGAGCTGGGGCGTGTCCATGGCCATGCCGTCGATGGCATCCTGGAAGCCTTCCGCCAGGCCGGCCAGGGCCGCGCGTTCGTCCTCGCTCAATTCGGCATCGGCGCCGATCCGCACCAGGAGTTCGTTGCCGCGGCTGGCGAGGCCGAGGGTGACGGTCGCGCCGCCGGCGGTGACGACGTTCAGGGAGAACCCGTGGTCCACATCGTCCGGCAACGGCGGCGGCTCGATCGCGGCGACCGGCCCGCTGCCGAACGCCTCCAGCAGTGCGCTCCCCGCGTCCCTGAAGCGCAGCCACGCGGGCATGCGCTGCGCGCTGGCCAGCCCGTCCGTACTGAGCGTGACGATGGAGGACGGCGCCGCGTCGGCCATCGAGGGCGCGGCGGCCCGGTTGAGCGGGCCGGGAGAATAGGAAACGGCGGACCGCAGCGCGGGCAGGGTCGGAATGCTGGTCATGATGACTTAACGACAAAACGGCCCGCGAACTTGAGCGCCGCCCCCGCTCCCGCGCAAGCTGCCCGTTTCAGCGCAGGGCGCGGCGCCGCAGCTGCAGCAGCTGGTAGCCGGTGCCGAGCAGGAACAGCACGAACATGCCGGCCAGCGCCAGCTGTACCGGCGCCGATTCGGGACCGTGGCCGATCGGATCGCCCGCCGGCAGGCGGCTCAGGGTTTCGTTGGTGCCAGGGACCATCAGGAGCATGAAACTGAAGGACATCAGCCCCACCTGCACATAGGCGGCCGAGCGGCCGAGGAAGGCGATGCGCGGTGCCAGCGTGGCGGCCGCCATCACGAGCAGGGTCAGCAGGCCCAAGGCGTGGCCGGGATTGAAGCCGCCGGTGCTCGACAGGGCGAAGGCGGTGACGACGGACGCGAGCATGCCGAGCCAGTACAGCTTGCCGGCACGCGTGCCCGGATCGATTTTCCCGTAGCGGCAGAAGGCGAACAGGCCCGCGGCGACGGGAACCAGGCTCAAGGCCGTGTGGACGATGCCGGCAATCGACAGGGGAAGCGCCATGATGAACTCCTTTTTCGTAATTTGACCTACTAGTCGGTAGGCGAACGGTTTCAAAAAATGGCCATGCAAACATGGCCAAGAATCACAAGGACAATAGAAGCAATCAGGTCCTGCTCAGTCTGCCGATGGCGTCGCCAACCACGGCGGCAAACACATCGGCCGAACCGTACACGCGCGCCGACAGCATGGCGCCGTGCACGTTCGCCATGAAGGCGTCCGCTTCGGCCGCGGCGCCGCGCGGCAGCACCAGCTTGCCTTCCGCCTCCCCCTTCTCCAGGGTGGCCGCCAGCCAGGCGGCGAGGTCGCGGAAGTGCAGTTTCACTTCCGCAGCAAGCTCTTCCGGCAGCGACAGCAGCTCGGCCGCCAGCAAGGCGCACAGGCAGAACGGCGCGCGGTCGTCGCGGATGCAGGCTTCCCAATAGCCGGCGTAGGCGCGCAGCTGGGCCAGCGGGTCGGGCACGGCCGCCGACAGCTGCGCGAGGCCGCTCCGCGCCTGCTCCCGGTAGCGGATCAACAACTGCCGCACCAGCTCGGCCTTCGTCGCGAAGTGAAAATGGATACTGGGTTTCTTCACCAGGACCACGTCCGCGATGTCGGCATAGCTGAAACCGTGATAACCCTGCTGCACGATCAGCTGCTGGGCCGTATCGAGGATGCGTTGTGCGGTATCGGTGCTCATGGACCCAATATACCGACTAGTAGGTAGGTACGCAAGCCGTTTTTTCGATGGTGTGCCTTCCTTGGTTTCGTCGGCCGGACAGGCGTTTCGTCGGAAAGCGCAGGCGCCGCGCGCCCTTCGCGGCGACACTGGCGTTTTCGACACGGGAGCGCATCATGAGCAAGCGAGCAGTCTTCCTGTTCTACCTGTCCTGTGCCGGCGCCTGGGCGGCCGGGGCACCTCCCCTGCCGGAACCCTGCCGCCTGGCCGCGGCGCCGCGCGCGCAGTTCGCCGTCCGGATTCCCTTCTACGTGGTCGACGGGCGCATCTATGTCCAGGCCCGCGCCAACGGGCGCGGCCCCTTCCGCTTCGCCGTCGACACGGGCGCCAGCGGCCTGGGCCGCGCTGACGCGAGCCTGGTCGCCGCGCTCGGCCTGCAGCGCCAGGGCCGCACCGCTACGTCGGACGGCGTGCAGGCCGCCGCGGTCGACACCGTGCATCTCGATTCGCTCGAACTGGAGGGCTTGTCCCGCAAGGATCTGGAGGTCATCACCCGCGACTACAGCAGCCGGATGGCCGCCGGCGCCGCCTTCCACGGCATCCTCGGCCGCGACTTCTTCGCGGACGGCCTGCTGATCCTGGACTACCCGAACAAGACCCTGTCGTTCAGCCGCACCCTGTCGCTGCCCGCCGCGGGAGAACACATCCTCAGGTACGAACGCGCATTCCGCGTGCCTGTCACCATCGGCGCAGTGCGAACCGAAGGCAACCTGGACACCGGCGCCAACGTCAGCTTCGTGCTGCCCCAGGCGCTCTACGACCAGGTCGGCACGGCCCCGCTGGAGCAGGCGGGACAAGGCAGGCTGACGAATACGCGCATCGACACCATGCGCGCGGTCGTCCCCGGCCCGTTCAGGATCGGCGCCGCCAGCGTCAAGGACGTGGAAGTGCGCGTTTCCGCGCGCTTCCCCGAGCTGCTCGTCGGTGCGCACGTCCTGCAGCACTACGCACTGATGATCGACCAGCGCTCGCGCAGCATCGCGCTATGCCCCTGACGAACCGGCCCCCAGCGGCTCTGCTATAGTCGATAGCTCCGCACAATCGGTCCGCCCGCAAGTCAATGAACACATTCTGGAGTCCCCACGTCGGCAAGCTGACGCCTTACGTACCGGGCGAGCAGCCCCGGATCGAGCGCCTGGTCAAGCTGAACACCAACGAAAATCCTTACCCACCGTCGCCCAAGGTGATGGCCGCCATCGAGGCCGTGGGCGCCGACCGCCTGCGACTCTATCCCGATCCGCAATCGTCCCGGCTCACGCAGGCGCTCGCCTCCTATCACGGCGTGGACCCGGACGAGGTATTCGTCGGCAACGGCTCCGACGAAGTGCTGGCCCATGCCTTCCATGCCTTCTTCGTGCAGGACGCTCCCCTACTGATGCCGACGGTGAGCTACAGCTTCTACCAGGTGTACTGCCGCCTCTACGGCATCGAGGCGCGGCTCCTTCCCCTCGATGCGGACATGCGGATCGACCCCGGCCAGTACGGCGCGCCCTGCGGCGGCGTGGTGATCGCCAACCCGAACGCGCCGACCGGCATCGCGCTGGCGCTGGACGAGGTGGAGCGCATCCTGCGCGCGCAGCCGGACCGCGTCGTGCTGGTGGACGAGGCCTACGTCGACTTCGGGGCGGAATCCAGCGTTTCGCTGATCCGTGACTACCCCAACCTGCTGGTGGTCCACACCTTCTCCAAGTCGCGCGCGTTGGCCGGCCTGCGCGTCGGCGCCGCGTTCGGCCAGCCGCAGCTGATCGAAGGGCTGAGGCGGGTAAAGGACAGCTTCAACTCCTACCCGCTGGGCCATCTGGAAATCGCCGGCGCCGTCGCATCGCTGGAAGACGAGGCGTATTTCCAGACCCGGCGCGCCCAGGTCATGGCGACGCGCGAGCGCCTGGCGGAGCGCCTGCGCACGCTTGGATTCGACGTGCTGCCCTCGGCCACGAACTTCGTGTTCGCGCGTCACACCCGGCATCGCGCGGGCGACCTGGCCCAGGCATTGCGCGAGCGCGCCATCCTGGTACGCCATTTCAAGTCGCCGGGCATCGACAACTACCTGCGCATCAGCATCGGCACCGACGAGGAATGCGCGCAGCTCGTGGCGGCGCTGGAAGACATCACCGCGTCAAGCCTGGCTTGAACGCCTGCGCGACACGAGGATGCCTGCCAGCGCGGCGCCGAACAGCGCCAGCGATGCCGGCTCGGGCACGGTGAAGTCATCCATCGCCCACGGCGTCGGGCTGCTGTTGTAGATCACCAGCGTATCGATGCCGTTCCATCCCAGCTGCACCCACTGCGGCGCCAGCGTATCGATCACATACGAGACGTCCGTGGAGAACAGGAGCTGGCCATTGCGCCAGCCTTCGAACGAGATCTCCTGCTCCAGCCACGCGGAAGTGAAATACGCACCCACGAAGTTGAAGCCGCCGGTTCTGGAAATCGCGGCCGGCGCGCCGTCGCGGTTGAAAGCGGTGTTCGCGAACGAGACCGTGCCCGTCTCGTAGCCGCTGCCCGGATAGGCGTCGGCCCGGATCACGCCGACATTGTCCCAGCCGAAGCCCTGGTAGCCATTGGCCAGCACCTCGGTTTCATCGCCCGGCAGGTCGTCGAAGCCGATCACGCCGGCGGATGCCCCGAACGACGCCATCACCAGCGCCAGGGAGAGAATGGTGTTCTTCATGTTGTCTTCCTCGAGATTGAATGGGGTCAGCGGGCCAGTGCCGCCACGTCGGCATCGCTCAGCGCCGTGCCGTAGATGCGCAGCTCGTCCATCGAGCCCTTATACGGCGTGTCCCACCAGTTCACACCCAGCCCGAACACGCCGGCCGTGGTGGTGAACACGTTCGGGAAGTTCACGCCGCTGAACTTCTTCACGCCGTCCACGTAGACGTTGACCGCGCCATTCTTCACGCTGAAGGCCAGGTGCGACCAGCGGCCCACCGGGATGTTCATCCCCAGCCCCGCGTCGTACCAGGCCGTGCCCGACCACAGCATGCTGGCGCCGCCGACGAAGTCGTGGCCCTTCGGCAGGAGGCTGATCCACGAGTCCGTGGTGCGGGCGCCGAAGAAGGTGGTGGTGAAGGCCGTCAGCTGCGCCGGCTTGAGCCACAGCGCCACCGTGTAGTTGTTGGAGGAGATCAGGCCGTTCGGCAGGCGGATGCCGGTGGCGCCGTCGAACACGGCGGCATTGCCCTTCACGCCCGCTTCGTATCCCAGGCTGCCGCCGCCGGCATCGATGCGGCTGCCGGTCACGCTGCCCGGCGCGAACACGCCGTTCGAATCAAGCAGGTTGCCGTCGAAAGCGTAGTGCGCCAGCAGACCGCCCGCCTTGCGTACGGTGACGGTGAAGGTCTTCACCATGCTGGCCGTGCCCTTGGTGATGCGCGCGCTGAGCGTGAGCGTCACGTCACCGTTGGGCGAGGCAGTCACCACGCCGGTATTGCCGACCACCGCCGGATTCGACGAAGTCCAGGCGATGGTGGCGCCGCGCGCCGCGCTCGTCGGCAGGCTCAGGTTGGCCGTGACGGCCGAGGTGTTGCCCAGGTTGAGTTCATTGTAGATGGCCGCAACCACCTGCGCATCGGTGCGCGGGAGCAGGCGGCTGCCCATCACGCTCACGCCGTCGCGCGACAGGGCCGAGAAGGTCATCACATAGGCCTTGGAAGTCTCGTCCCATTGGCTGACCAGCACGCCCTTGTAGGGAACGCCGGCCAGCTGCAGTTCGATCTGGTTGCTGCCGACCAGCGCCCAGCTGCCCAGGCTTCCCACCCCGGCCCCGGTCACGGCGCCGGTGGAAGCCAGGGT
>CBIHLT010000023.1:0-31476 GCA_966210615.1 uncultured Massilia sp. | reverse complement strand
GCTCGAGCGTGCCCACGCGCCTGGTCGGCGACCCGCTGCGCCTGGGCCAGGTACTGATCAACCTGACCGGCAACGCGGTGAAATTCACCGAGCGCGGCGAGATCGTGGTCTCGGTCGAGGTCACCGACACCCGCGACGGCGGCGTGGTCCTGGCTTTCTCGGTGAGCGACACCGGCATCGGCATGTCGCCCGAGCAGCTCGGCCTGCTGTTCCAGTCCTTCACCCAGGCCGACAGCTCGATCACCCGCAAGTATGGCGGCACGGGCCTGGGCCTGTCGATCTCGCGCCAGCTGGTGGAGCTGATGGGCGGCGCGATCTCGGTGAACTCGACCCCGAACGTGGGCAGCTGCTTCCGCTTCACGGTGCCGCTGGGGATCGCCGCCGGCCACACCAGCACCGCGGCGGTGCGCCAGGCAACGCTGCAGGACGTGCGCGCCCTGGTGGTCGACGACAGCGGCACCGCGCGCGAAGCCCTGGTCGAGATGCTGCAGGGCCTGGGCGTGCGCGCCGACGCCGTGCACTCCGGCGAGCAGTGCCTGGTGGCGCTGGAGCGCGCCCAGCTCGACGGCCAGCCTTACCAGGTGGTGCTGATGGACTACCTGATGCCCGAGCTGGACGGCATGGAAACCATCCGCCGCATCCGCCGCTGCGCGCGCGACGCCGCCCCGCCGGCGATCCTGATGGTCAGCGCCTGCACGCGCGAGTCGGTGCTGCAGCAGGAAGGCGAGCTGCCGCTGGACGGCTTCCTGCACAAGCCGGTCGGCCCCGCCCTTCTGTACCACAGCCTGCTCCAGGTGCTGCACCCGTCCGCCGACGCGTCCGCCCTCTGCGCGCCGCCGGCCGGCGCGCCCGGCATGCCGGATATTCCGCGCCTGGACGGCGCGCGCATCCTGCTGGCCGAGGACAACGCCAACAACCGCGAGGTGGCGCTCGACTTCATGGCCGCCGCGCGCATGTCGGTGGACGTGGCCTTCGACGGCGTCCAGGCGGTGCGCATGGCCGAGGAAGGCGACTACGACCTGGTGCTGATGGACATCCAGATGCCCGAACTCGACGGCTTGAGCGCCGCGCGCGAGATCCGCCGCAACCCGCGCCTGGCCGAGCTGCCGATCGTCGCCATGACCGCCCACGCGCTGCCGAGCGACCGTGCGCGCAGCCTGGCGGCCGGCATGAACGACCACGTCACCAAGCCGATCGACCCCGACCTGCTGTTCTGCACCCTGCTCAAGTGGATCGACCCGGCCCGCCTGCAGGGTCGCACCCTGCCGCCGGCGGCGCTCCATGCGCCGGCCCAGGAACCGGTCGGCGCCCTGCCGCCGGTGCCCGGCATCGACTGGCGCCAGGCGCTGGACAACGTGGCCGGCCAGCGCAGCCGGCTGGAGAAGCGCGCGGGCAGCTTCGTGCGCGAGTATGCGGGCGCGCCGCGCATCCTGCGCGAAGCCCTGAGCGGCGGCGACCACGCGCGCCTGCAGTCGCTGGCCCACAACCTCAAGTCGAGCGCCGCGTATGTCGGCGCCTTCGAGCTCTCGAGCGCCGCCAACCGCCTCGAGCAGGACCTGCGCGCGGGCCGGTTCGAACGCCTTTCGGTGCAGGTGCCGGCCCTGGTGGCGAGCGCCGAGGTGGTGCTCGCCGGCCTGGCCCAGCTGGCTGCGGCGGCCCTGCCGCGCCAGGCCGATCCGCACGCGGTGGAGCAGGTGTTCAAGCGCCTGCACAGCTACCTGGCCGACGACGACGCGCGCGCCGAAGATGCGCTGTCCGAACTCGAAGGCCTGCTGGCCGGCACCGCCCACGCCGGCGCCCTGGCCCCGGTCCGCCGCGCGGTCGAGGAAATCGAGTACACCGCCGCGCTCGCGCCTCTGGGCGCGCTGGCGGCCGATCTCGAGCTGAGCCTGGAGGGCGTGGCATGAACATCGTGGAGACGCAAAAGGTCCTGGTGGCGGACGACGACGCCATCAACCGCGAGGTGCTGGGCGACCTGCTCAAGCCCGAGTACACGGTGCTGCTGGCGAAGAACGGCGCCCAGACCCTGGAGCGCGCGGCGCGCCACGCGCCCGACCTGATCCTGCTCGACGTGATGATGCCCGACATGGACGGCTACGAAGTGCTGCGCCAGCTGCGCGCCGATCCGCAGACCGAGCACATCGCCGTGATCTTCATCTCCGGCCTGGACCGCCCCGAGGACGAGGCCAACGGCCTCAAGATGGGCGCCTCGGACTACATCGTGAAGCCCTTCAACCCGACGGTGGTGATGGCGCGCGTGGCCCTGCACCTGCAGGTGGTGCGCCAGCGCAGGATGCTGGAACGGCTCGCGAACATCGACGGCCTGACCGAACTGGCCAACCGCCGCCGCTTCGACGAAATGTACGCCCTCGAATGGCAGCGTGCGCGGCGCTCTGGCCGGCCGCTGTCGCTGGCCCTGCTCGACATCGACGCCTTCAAGCAGTACAACGACCGCTACGGCCACCCGGCCGGCGACCGCGCCCTGCGCTCGGTGGCGCGGGTGGCGGGCGCCGCCATGCGCCGCCCGGCCGACCTGGCGGCGCGCTACGGCGGCGAAGAGCTGGTGCTGCTGATGCCGGAAACCGACGAGATCCAGGCGCGCCAGGTGGTGGAAGCCCTGTGCGGCGCCGTGGCGGACCTCCATATCGCCCACGAAGCCTCGGCCGTGGCGCCGGTCCTGACCGTGAGCGTCGGCGGCGCGACCCTGTCGCCGGACAGCAGCGAACTGCAGGCCGAGCTGTTCGAGGCGGCGGACGCCGAGCTCTACCGCGCCAAGCAAGCGGGACGCAACCGCATCGCCTGGCGCGAAGACCCGCCTCCCCGGCTCCAGGCCTAGCCGGTCCTATCTCGCGCTCGGCCCGGGCGCGTCGTGGCATCCTACGAGCTCGACCGCACAGGCAGAGCGCGAAAGGAGACTTGCATGGCACAGCGTCCGGGGATTTTTCCGACATTCTTCTTGTCCGGCTTCGAATGCTCCAGCTTCCTCTGGGGCAACCGGATCCGGCGCAACCTGGTTGCGGAAACCGGGCACGACCGGCATGCCGCCGAGGACTACCGCTTCCTGGCCAGCCTGGGCATCGCCGTGGCCCGTGAAGGCATTCCCTGGCCGATGGTGGACAAGGACGGGGGCTACGACTTCTCGTCCATCGACCGCTTCATCGAGGCGATGAACGCGTCGCGCATCATCCCGATCTGGGACCTCTGCCACTACGGCTACCCGGACGAGCTCGACCCGTTTTCCGACGAATTCGTGACCCGCTTCGCCGCCTATTGCCGCGCCGCCGCCGAGTACGTGATCCCGAAGGTGCACGGCCCGCACTTCTTCACCCCGATCAACGAGATCACCTTCTTTTCCTACTGCGCCGGCGAGTGGGGCTGGGCGGCGCCCTACCACTGCACCCGCGAGGACCGCATGCGCCTGCTGGAGGCGCTGTGCCGGGCCGCGATCGCCGGGGTCAAGGCGATCCGCGAAGTCGACCCCGAGGCGCGCATGGTGCACGTCGATCCGCTGGTCCAGGTGGTGGCCCCGCGCGACCGCCCCGACCAGGTCGAGGCCGCACGCCACGAGACCTATGTCGACACCTTCCTGGCCTGGGACATCATCTGCGGGCGCGAGCATCCGGAATTCGGCGGCTCGCCCGAGATCCTGGACATCGTCGGCGTCAACAACTACTCCTTCGGACAGATGGAATACCGCGAACAGGGCCCGCATGCGCCGCTGCCGCCCGGCGACGAGCGCATCGCGCCCCTGTGCGACATGCTGCAGACGGTCTGGGAACGCTACCGCAGGCCGATGATCATCGGCGAGACCAGCGGCCTGGGCCAGGGGCGCGACAGCTGGCTCAGGGACGTCATGGGCGAATCGCTGGCGGCCGTGCACCGGGGCATGGACCTGCAGGCGATTTGCCTATTCCCCGGCGTCGACATGCCGGACTGGCATACCGGCGAGTGGGTGCACAACGGCATTTGCGACGTGGTCGAGGAAAACGGCGACCTGAAGCGGGTGCCGCACCAGGAATACGTCGCCGAATTGCGCCGCTGGCAGAAGGAGCTGAACCGGGTGACGAGCCTGGACGAGGATCCGTTCAGCGACCCGGTGGAGCTGCAGGATGTGATCGACGCGGCGCACCGGCTCAACATGCAGCCGGATAAAGACTGGCACTGAGGGATCGGCACCGAGCCCGGAAGCGCTCATCCGCGGCAGGCCAGGCCGAACTTGGTGGCGGTGCAGCCGCGCTTGATGCACAGCGTGGCGTGATAGCCGGCCGCGCGGCACTGGCGCAAGGTCTCGGCGAGCGCGTTCCCGGCGGGTTCCGGTTCAGGGCGCGGCGCAGGCGCTTGTACGGCGACGCGTGCCGGCGGCGGCGCGCGGCGGGCGGCGCTGCGGACGGGCTTGCGCTTCTCGACAGGGCGGCGCGCGGCCGGAGCGGCGGGTCTCTTCTTCGGTGCAGGCGCCGCGGCGGCGACCGGTGCTGCCGCTGCGGCAGCGGCGACCGTCGACACATCCGCTGCTGCCGGCTGCGGCGTCTCGACCGGCGGAGACGCTTCCGGAACAGGTTCGGGCACGGGAATGTCCGCCGTCTTCGTCGGCGCTTCGGTCACAGGAGCCGCTGGCGGCGGCGCCGCGGGCGCCGGGGCAGCAGGCGGCGTCTGGTCGGCAACCAGCGCCAGCGTCGACTCGACCTGCCTGTCGCCGTACAGCCACCATCCGGTCCCGGCTACGCCCGCCACCAGGGCGGCCGCCACTGTCCAGCCGAAGAATTTGCGGCCCCAGCGATCCATCCAGGGCACCGGCTCGTCGGGAAAATGGATGCCCAGGTCGGGTTGTTGGCTGGAAAAAGAAGCGTTCGCCGACGGCGGCACGAAAAAATGCGGCTCGGTCGGCGACTCGAACGGCGGCGCCGGCTCGAACGGCGGCGCAGGCTCGGCAGCGACAGGCTGCCTGCTGCGCCACACCCGCGGGCGCGCGACCGAATCGGGTGCGGGCCGGGGCGGCGGCGCCGCACTGCTGCGAACTCGGGGCGGCTGGCTGCCGCCGATATCTTCCAACAACTGGCTCTTCATCTACGGACTTCTGGGTACGAACAAGCCGATTGTAGCGAAACCCGGAAAACACCCGCGTCCCGCAGCATTTCAGGCCTTCGCGGGTTTCCAGGTGATAACACGGTACACATACCAGAGCACCAGCCCGACCAGGATGGCCTTGGATACCGGATCGACATACTCGGCCACCCGCTCGTACTGGCTCTCCAGAAGGAAGCCGGCGCCGGTCAGGATGCCGGTCCAGATCAGCGAGCCGATGGTCGAGAACAGCAGGAACTGCCCCAGCGGCATGCAGGCCAGGCCGGCCGGCACCGAGATCAGGGTGCGGATCGCGGGGATCAGGCGCCCGAACAGCACCACCTTGCGCCCATGGCGCTCGAAGGCTTCCAGCGCGTGGTCGATTTCGCCATGGGTGACCGTCATCCAGCGGGCGTGCTTGTCGGCGAAGTTTTCGAGCCGCTCCTTGCCGTAGATCCTGGCCGCGTAATACCAGGGCAAGGCGCCCGCGATCGACCCCGCGGTCCCGGCGATCAGCACCCCGGCCACGTGCAGGTCGCCGCGCGCCGCCACGAAACCGGCGAAAGGCATGATCAGCTCCGAGGGAATCGGCGGGAACACGTTTTCGAGCGCCATCAGGGCGAATACGCCGAGATAGCCGCTGGATTCGAGGAATTTGGTGATGAAATCGAACATCGCTTGGCGCTCCTGATCGTCTCGACAGGCCCACCATACGGCAACACGCCAAAACCGATCTGTTCGCTAAGTCGCTTCCAAAGCCGATTCCAAAGCCGATTCCTGGCGCCGGCGCCATGCCTGCGGCGCTACCCCGATTACTTCGTGGAAAGTGCGGGTGAAATGCGACTGGTCGCAAAACCCGTGGGCGTGGGCGATGACGGTCAGCGGGGCCTGCGAGGCCAGCATCGCCTCGCAGGCTGCCGCCAGGCGGCGCCGGATCACGTAGACGCGCGGCGGCACGCCGGCGCTGTGCTTGAAGGCGCGGGTGAAATGGCTCACGCTCAGCCCCGCGGCGGCGGCCAGGGTGCCGGTGCGCAGGGTGGCGCCCAGGTTGGCGTCGATGTAGGCGGTGATCCGCCTGAGCTGCCAGTCCGGCAGGCCGCCGGCGGGGCGCGCGGCCGGCCGGATGGCGATCGGCCTGGCGGCCGGGTTCGGGAACGCAGTGTGCACGTCATTTCTCCATTGTGTCCGAACGGTGTGTTCGGGACACAATGTTGCAACGTGTCAGCCGCGCTGGTAAGACAAGTTGGGGGCACCAGCATCCCCCACGAAAGTGGGGGTGTCGGATCCGCCTTCAGACCTCCAGAAAGCCCCGTTCGATGCCGATCGTCACCGCGTGGGTGCGGTTGTTGGCGCCCAGCTTGTCCATGATGCTGCGCATATGGCCCTTGACCGTGTCTTCCGACAGTCCCAGGCCGGCGCCGATCTGCTTGTTGGCCTGGCCGCGCGCGATCAGCTCCAGCACCTGCAGCTCGCGTACTGTGAGCGGCTCCTGGCCCAGGTGCTGGGCCAGCTCGGCCGCCACCTGCGGCGGAATGCTGCGGTGCCCGGCGGCAAGCTGGCGCACCGCGTCGGTCAGTTCCTTGCGCAGCGCGCTCTTGAGCAGGTAGCCCTGGGCGCCCGCCTTGATCGCCTGCATGGCGCGTGCGTCGCCGCGGAAGGTGGTGAGGATCGCCAGGCAGGCGCCGGGAAACTCGGCGCGGATGGCCTGGATGGTCTCCATGCCGTTGAGCTTGGGCATCTGCAGGTCGATCAGGGTCACGTCCGGACGCAGCCTGCGGTACTCGGCCACGGCTTCCTCGCCGTCGGCGGCCTCGCCGGCCACCTCCATGTCCGGCTGGCTGCCGATCACGGCGGCGATACCTTCGCGCATCAGGGGATGGTCGTCCGCGACCAGGACGCGGATCGGTGTGCCGTCACGCTTCACGATGGCCTTGCTCCCGTAGTTTGGTGCCGGGCATCAGCCAGACGACGGCCAGCAGCACATGGATGACGGCGCCCAGCGGCGCGTACACCAGCGAGAGCAGCACGGCCAGCGCATACAGCGCGATGGAGATGCGGTTCTTGCCGCTCTGCCAGGACATCGCATGCTCGGCCTTGAGCGTCCAGGACAGGATCATGAAGGCGATCGAACACAGCATCAGCACCACCCCATACAGGGCGACCGGCCCCGAGGCCATCGGGTGCTCGCCGGCCCACGCCGTCACGAAGGGAATCAGCGACATCCAGAACAGCAGGTGCAGGTTGGCCCACAGCGCCTTGCCGTCGACCCGCGCCACCCGGTCCAGCAGGGCATGGTGGTTGACCCAGTAGATGCCCACGTAGACGAAACTGAGGGCATAGCGCAGCCAGCCCGGCAGCACCTCGGACACGTCGCTCAGGTCGGTGGAGTGAGGCGGCTTGAGTTCGAGCACCATGATCGTGATGATGATCGCGATCACGCCGTCGCTGAAGGCTTCCAGCCTGTTCTTGTTCATTGTTCGCCATGGTCGGGGAGCCAGAGATGCCAGCATAGTATCGCAACCGGCACCGCCAGTGCGACAAACCCCACCGCCAGGTAGGCGAAGGCCGCCATCGCGCAACCGGCGGCGAAGGCCGCCACCGGCCAGAAGAACTTGCCGCAGCGCGCCCTGGTCGCCGCATCGCCGGCGCCGCGCAGCCAGTCGACGCCGTCGATCACGAGCTGGGTGACGTTCCCCGTCATCATCGACGTCGGGGCCAGGCCGGTCAGCAGGAGCTTGCTGGCCGCGCTGTGCGCGCCCATCGCCATCGTGCCCAGCAGGCCGGCCGCCATCGCCAGCGTCCCGGCGCTTTTCCCCACCGGTTCGGCCAGCATGCCGCAGCCCATGAAGCCCAGCAGCAGCACCAGCTGCAGCGCATAGGCCGGCTTGGTGGCCGCCACGCCGCGCCGTTCGCAGGACGCCACCAGCAGCCTGGCCGCGGCCACGCCCAGGATGAAGGCCGGGAAGGCCAGCAGCTTGAGCAAGGAAGGGGTCTGCGCCGGTTCGGCCAGCGACACCGCGATCAGCACGAAGTTGCCGGTGACGTGGGCCGTGAACAAGCCGAACAGGGCGATGAAGCCGAGCGTGTCGACATAGCCGGCCAGCAGGCCCATGCTGGCGCCCTGCAGGCGCTGGAAGTGAGGGGTCTTCATGTCAGAACGCGAAGCAGCTGCAGCCCAGCGCGCCCCAGAAGCCGCTGAAATCGGACACCGGCATATTCGAACGGCGGGCGCGGTCGTGCTCGTGCGCGTGCACGCCGCAGGCGCCGCGGCACTGGTGAACCAGCGCCTGGGCCGCAGGCGCCGCTTTCCTGTAATGGCCCGGCACCTTCTGCACCGGCGACCATTCCGGCAGCACCGGCAGCGGCGGCGGCCCGAGCGCCGTGAATTCGGCCGCGCCGTAGACGATCTGGCCGCCGACCACGGTCAGCACCGATTCGATCGACTTGATCGCTTCCTCCTCGACGCTGAAGAAGTCCGCCGAGAGCACGGCCAGGTCGGCCAGCATGCCTGCCTGGATCTTGCCCTTCTTGCCCTGTTCGTTCGAGAACCAGGCGCTGCCCGTGGTCCACAGTTCCAGCGCCACGCTGCGCGGCAGGTGGCCGGCGCTGCCGTACAGCGGCAGGCCGCCGACGGTGCGTCCCGATACCAGCCAGTACAGCGCCGTCCACGGGTTGTAGCTGGCCACGCGGGTGGCGTCGGTGCCGGCGCCGACCGGCACGCCGGTCTCCAGCATGCGCTTGACCGGGGGCGTGGCGCGCGCGGCCTCGGCCCCGTAGCGGTCGACGAAGTACTCGCCCTGGAAGGCCATCCGGTGCTGGATCGCGATGCCGCCGCCCAGCGCCTTCACGCGGTCGATGTTGCGCGGGGTGATGGTCTCGCAGTGGTCGAACATCCAGTGCAGGCCGTCGAAGGGAATGTCGCGGTCGACCTTCTCGAACACGTCCAGCATGCGCGAGATCGATTCGTCGTAGGTGGCGTGCAGGCGGAAGGGCCAGCGGTTGGCGACCAGGTGGCGCACCACCTTCTCCAGCTCGTCCTCCATGCCGGCCGCCAGGTCGGGGCGCGGCTCCAGGAAGTCCTCGAAGTCGGCCGCCGAGAACACCAGCATCTCGCCGGCGCCGTTGTGGCGGTAGTAATCGCTGCCCTGCCCCGGCGTCACCATGCCGGTCCAGCGCTGGAAGTCCTCCAGTTCCTTGCCCTTGTTCTGGGTGAACAGGTTGTAGGCGATGCGGATCGTCAGCTGCTTCGCCTGCTCGAGTTCCTCGATGACGGCGTAATCCTCGGGGTAGTTCTGGAAGCCGCCGCCGGCGTCGATCGCGCTGGTCAGGCCCAGGCGGTTGAGTTCGCGCATGAACTGGCGCGTGGAGTTCACCTGCAGTTCACGCGGCAGGGTCGGGCCCTTGGCCAGGGTCGCGTACAGGATCATCGCGTTCGGGCGGGCGATCAGCATGCCGGTCGGGTTGCCGGCGGCGTCGCGCTGGATCTCGCCGCCCGGCGGGTTCGGGGTGTCCTTGGTGTAGCCGACCGCGCGCAGGGCCGCGCGGTTGAGCAGCGCGCGGTCGTACAGGTGCAGGATGAAGACCGGCGTGTCGGGTGCCGCGGCGTTGATCTCGTCCAGGGTCGGCATGCGGCGTTCGGCGAACTGGAACTCGCTCCAGCCGCCCACCACGCGCACCCACTGCGGATGCGGCGTGCGCGCAGCCTGGTCTTTCAGCATGCGCAGCGCGTCGGCCAGCGAGGGCACGCCTTCCCAGCGCAGCTCCAGGTTGTAGTTCAGGCCGCCGCGGATCAGGTGCAGGTGCGAGTCGTTCAGGCCGGGAATCACGGTGCGGCCGTTCAGGTCGATGACCTGGCTGCCTTCGCTGCGATAGCGCATCACGTCGTCCGTATCGCCGACGGCCAGGAAGCGGCCGTCGCGGATCGCGACCGCGCTGGCCTGGGGCTGGCTGCGGTCGACCGTATGGAAGCAGCCGTTGAAGAGAATGAGGGCCGGCGCCTGCGCCTGGGAGTCATTGGTTTGCATGATCTGTTCACCTTTGCATGTTGCCCGGCGCTGGCGGCCCGGCGGGTTAAGACAAGCGGTGCGCGGTGCGCTACGAGAGGCCGCGCACCGCGGCCGATCAGCGTGCCGGGACCGGAGCCAGCACTGCGTTCTCGCCCTTGTTGCGGGCGGGCGCCTTGTGCACCATGGTGTAGGCGTAGTCCACGCCCATCCCGTAGGCGCCCGAGTGCTCGGTGACGATCTTGATCACGGCGTCATAGGTGTCGCGGTGCGCCCAGTCGCGCTGCCACTCCAGCAGCACCTGCTGCCAGGTGACCGGCACGGCGCCGGCCTGCACCATGCGCTGCATGGCGAAGTCGTGCGCGTCCTTCGAGGTGCCGCCCGAGGCGTCGGCCACCATGTAGATCTCGTAGTCGCCTTCCAGCATGGCGCACAGGGCGAAGGTGGTGTTGCAGACCTCGGTCCACAGGCCGGCCACGACGACCTTCTTGCGGCCGTTCGCCTTCAGCGCGTCGCGCACCTTCTGGTCGTCCCAGGAGTTCATCGAGGTGCGCTCCAGGATCTGGTGGCCCGGGAAGACGTCCAGGATCTCCGGATAGGTCTTGCCCGAGAACGAATCGGTTTCGACGGTGGTGATGATGGTCGGGATACCGAACACCTTGGCCGCCTTGGCCAGGCCCACCACGTTGTTCTTCAGGGTCTGGCGGTCGATCGACTGCACGCCGAAGGCCATCTGCGGCTGGTGGTCGATGATGATCAGCTGCGAGTTTTCCGGGGTCAGGACTTCGAGTTTTGGATTGGTCATGATGTCTCTCCTTGAGTGAGTGTTGGAACTGCTGCTTAACCGTGTTGTGCGGGCTCTTCGCCCGGTGCTGCTTTCGCCGGCGGCGTGACGCCGGTAATCTTGGGCCGGCACTCCTGGGCGAACCAGGCCGCGCTCAGCGGTGCGCCGTCGATCAGGCGCTTGGCCACCGGCACCACCTGCTCGCCGATCAGCATCCCGAGCAGGCCCACCAGGGCGATCGCCGGCGGCGCCGGCGATCGCACGTTGAGCAAGCCGTACAGGATCCCGGCGAGGATGCCGGCGCCTAAAGAAATCAGGTACATCGTCCGCTCCTTCGGTTGGTGGCGCCGCTCTCCGGCGCCGGTTGACGGAAGTATCGCCGCCATCCTGGCCCGGCGATAGAATCAGATTGCTCTTTCCGGGGTAGCGGCAAACCCGCTACCATGTCGGCACGCCCACGACCGGACCGCCAATTGCTCAAGCTCAGCCTCGACGCCCTCCAGATCATCGAAACCATTGCCCGCAAGGGCTCCTTCGCCAGCGCGGCCAAGGAACTGTTCCGCGTGCCCTCGACCATTTCGTACACCGTCTCCAAGCTCGAGGACGACCTGGGCGTGCGCCTGTTTGACCGCTTCGGCCCCAAGGTGGCCCTGACGCCGGCCGGCCATGAACTGCTCAAGGAAGGCCGCTACCTGCTGCGCGCGGCCGCCGACCTCGAATCCCGGGTGCGGCGCGTGGCCTCGGGCTGGGAGACCGAGATCGCGCTGGGCATGGACTCCATGCTCTCCGCCGCCGGGCTGGAACCCGATATCCGCGCCTTCTACGAAGCCGCCGACCAGACCCGCCTGCGCATCGTCCGCGAGTCCCTGTCGGGCACCTGGGACGCCCTGCTCGACCGCCGCGTCGACCTGCTGGTCGGCGCCGCCGGCGAAGGCCCTTCCGGCGGCGGCTACACCCTCGAACCCATCGGCAGCAGCCGCTTCGTGTTCGCGGTCGCGCCCTGCCATCCGCTGGCCGCCGCCAACCGCCCGCTGGACAAGGCCGACCTGCTGCCCCACCGCGCGATCTCGGTCTCCGATTCGGCCCGCCTGCTGGGCGCCCGCACCGTCGGCCTGCTGTTCGGCCAGGACACCCTGGCCGTCCCGGACATGATCACCAAGTACGAATTCCAGGTGCGCGGCCTCGGCTTCGGCTTCCTGCCCGAGGCCTGGGCCCGGCCCGCCATCGACCGCGGACTGCTGGTCGAGAAGCAGGTGGTCGAGCCCAAGGCCGACGAGACCTTCTACCTGGCCTGGCGCAGCGGCGAGGACGGCGCCGCGCTCAGGTGGTGGATCGACCGGGTGCGCAGCAGCTCGCCCTTCGCCCGGATGATCGCGGAACCCTGCGGCGCCACGCTCACCCGCTCGTCCTGACCTCACACCGCTTCCGTGTGGATGCGGATCGTGCCGGACAAGGTCTTGTGCACCGGGCACTTGTTGGCGATGTCGGTCAGGCGCTGCCTGTCTTCCGCCCCCAGCGCGCCCACGTACTCGATATGGCGCGTGAACTCGTAGACGCCGTCCTTCTGCCCGTGGTCGATGCGCACGCGGATGTCTTCCAATGCCATTCCCTTGCGGGCGGCGTAGAGCCTGACGGTCAGCGCGGTGCAGGCGGCCAGCGCGGCGGCCAGGATGTCGTGCGGTTCCGGGCCGGTGTCCTCGCCCCCGAGCGCTTCGGAGATGTCGGTCAGCAGCTGGTGCTTCCCGATCCGGATCACGTGCTGCATCTTTCCGTTTCCGCGTGCGGCTGTCACTTGCATGGCTTGCTCCCTGGTGTCGTTGGCCACCCCTTGCGGGGCGGCATGAAGGTTTATCGCGGCAGGTCGAAGACCAGCACTTCGGCGGACTCGGCCTTTTCGAGCGCCACCCGCGACTCGTCGGTCACCTTCAGCGCATCGCCGCCGTTCAGGGCCACGCCGTTGACGGTGATGCTGCCGCGGATCACGTGGACGTAAGCCTGGCGGCCTGCCGCCAGCTGGTGGGTCAGGGCCTCGCCGCCGTTCAGGATCGCGGCGTAGATCGAGGCATCCTGGCGCATCGACACCGAACCTTCGCGGCCATCATTGGAGGCGATCAGGCGCAGGCGGCCGGTCTTGGACGCCGCGTCGAAGTGCTTCTCCTCGTAGCCCGGCGCTTCGCCGGTGGTGTTCGGCTCGATCCAGATCTGCAGGAAGTGGACACCGTCGGTTTTCGAGTGGTTGTACTCGCTGTGCACGACCCCGCTGCCGGCGCTCATGCGCTGCACGTCGCCGTAGCGCAGCACCGAACCGTTGCCCATGCTGTCCTTGTGCTCCAGTGCGCCGTCCAGCACGTAGGAAATGATCTCCATGTCGCGGTGACCGTGCGAATCGAAGCCGCGGCCCGGCGCCACGTTATCTTCGTTAATCACCCGCAGCGGGCCGAAGCCCATGTGCTTGGGATCGTGGTAGTGCCCGAAGGAGAAGGTGTGACGGGATTTCAGCCAGCCAAAGCTTGCGGCGCCGCGATCATTGCTTTTACGTACGTTCAACATGGAGTGCTCCTTTCGTGATTGAGAATCATCGAACCCGTCGATGCTCAGGACCTTCGCGTGCTCGTCCTTTGCTGCGCTGTGTTCGATGCGATGGAGTCATTATGCGCGTCCGCTCCTGGCTTGAAAAACGGATAATTTACGGTCGTATCATCGAAATTTTCGATCACCCTCCGGGGCGAGGTCCGGCACGCTCGCGAACACCGCTTCCAGCCACTGGGCGAAGGCCTGCAGCCGCGGGTTGCCCATGCGTCCGCGCGGATACAGCAGCGAGACCGGCATGGCCGTCGGCTCCGCCCCGGGCAGCACCTCGACCAGCTCCCCGCTCTCCAGGTAGCGGCGCGCCTGGTAGCGCCCGAGCTGGGCCAGGCCCAGCCCCTGCAGGGCGCAGCACAGGTTGGCCTCGGCGTCGTTGACGGCCAGGCTGCCGGTCACCGCCAGCCTGACCGCACCCTTCCCCGTGTCCAGCTCCCAGTCGAAGGCGCGCCCGGTGCGGCCCGAGAAATGCACGATGCCTTCATGCCCGGCCAGCTCGTCGACGCCGGCCGGCACGCCGCGCCGCGCCAGGTAGGCCGGCGAAGCCGCGATCAGGAAGCGCATGCTGCCCAGCGGCCGCGCGACCAGCGACGAGTCCTGCAGCGCGCCGACGCGGACCGCGCAGTCGATCCCCTCCCGGGTCAGGTCGACCAGGCGGTCGCTCAGGCTGATGGTCAGCGCCAGGTCCGGATAGGCCTGGCGGAATGCGGCGATGCGCGGCAGGACGATGGCCCGGCCCAGGCTGCCGGGCAGGTCGATGCGCAGCTTGCCGTGCAGGGGCTTGCCCGACGCGCCCAGGAAGCCGGCTTCCGCCGCCTCGATGGCGGCCAGGATGCCGGCGCATTGCTCGTAGTAGCGCTCGCCTTCGGGCGTCAGCGACAGGCGCCGGGTCGTGCGCTGCAGCAGTTGGGCGCCCAGGTAGCTTTCCAGGTTCTTGATCGACGCGCTCAGGGCCGCGCGCGGCAGGTTCAGGGTCTCGGCCGCCTTGGAAAAGCTGTTGGCGTCGACGATCCGCACGAAGGCCTGCATTGCCTTCACTTTGTCCATGATTGTTCAGAAAAACTGACATGTATAAGCGCATTATGCCCAGATTATCTTTGCTTCATGCCTCTCTACAATGGCTTACATCGCACACTCCCAGGAGGCAGACATGCAGTCCACGATCCAGAACAATCCCTCGCGCGGCATGGTCATGCTGCTGGCCATGGCGGCCGGCGTCATCGTCGCCAACCTGTACTACGCCCAGCCGCTGGTGGGTCCGATCGGCGCCGCCATCGGCATGCCAGCCGCCGCCGGCGGGCTGGTCGTGACCCTCACCCAGATCGGCTACACCCTGGGCCTGCTGTTCGTCGTCCCGCTCGGCGACCTGCTGGAAAACCGG
Source organism: uncultured Massilia sp. (assembly GCA_966210615.1). Lineage (GTDB taxonomy): Bacteria > Pseudomonadota > Gammaproteobacteria > Burkholderiales > Burkholderiaceae_D > Telluria. The sequence continues at coordinate 16,664 of CBIHLT010000023.1, read as the reverse complement.
CGCCTGATCGTCAGCGGCCTGATCGCCACCGGCGTGGCCCTGCTGCTGGCGGCCACCGCCTCCGGCGCCTGGCAATTCCTGTTGGCGGCCCTGGGCATCGGCCTGGGCGCGGTGGTGGCCCAGGTGCTGGTGCCCTTCGCCGCCCACCTCGCCCCCGAGGCCGTGCGCGGCCGCATCGTCGGCCAGGTCGTCAGCGGGCTGCTGCTGGGGATCATGGTGGCGCGGCCGGCGGCGAGCCTGCTGGCTGACCTTGCCGGCTGGCAGGCGGTGTTCGCGCTGGCCGCGGCCCTGGTGTGGGTGCTGGCGGCCGTGCTGCGGTGGCGCCTGCCGGAACGGCGGCCGGCCGCAGTCCTGGCTTACCCGGCCCTGATCGCGTCGCTGTGGACGGTGCTGCGCTCCACCCCGCTGCTGCGCCGCCGCGCGCTGTACCACGCCGGCCTGTTCGGCGCCTTCAGCCTGTTCTGGACCGTCGCGCCCCTGGCCCTGGCCGGCCCGGCCTTCGGTTTGTCGCAGACCGGGATCGCCGTGTTCGCGCTGGTCGGCATGGCGGGCGCCGTGGCCTCGCCCATCGCGGGACGCGTCGCCGACGCCGGCCACAGCTTGCCGGCCACGGCCGCCGCCCTGGCACTGGGCGCCGCCAGCTTCGCGCTGCCGCTGCTGGCGCCGCAGGCGCACTGGCCGGCGCTCGCCCTGCTGGCCCTGGCCGCGATCGTGCTGGACGCCGCCGTCGCCGCCAACCTGGTGCTGGGCCAGCGCGCCCTGTTCACCCTGGGCGCCGAGCTGCGCAGCCGCCTCAACGGCCTGTACTTCGCGCTGTTCTTCCTGGGCGGCGCCGTCGGCTCGGGGGTGGGCGGCTGGCTGTACGCCAGCCAGGGCTGGCATGCGGCCCTGCTGGCGGGCATGGCCCTGCCGCTGCTCGGCCTGGCGGCCTGGGTCTGGGAATACCTGGAGCACAGCGCCGCACGGCAGGCGGCGTGAGCGCCGCGGATATGCTCTAATCCGGCATCCATGCCGATAAACGACACGATGCCGCCGAACCCCGATCCGCAGGCACTGGACCAAGCCACCCTCGCCCGGGTACGCCAGGTGTTCCAGCAGGCGCGCTCCGGCGACGCCGACGCCCTGGAGGCGCTGCTGGCCCAGGGCCTGCCGCCCAACCTGTGCAACGAGCGCGGCGACAGCCTGCTGATGCTGGCCTGCTACCATGGCCACCCGGACGCGGCCCGGGTGCTGCTCGAACACGGCGCCGACCCGGCGCTGATGAACGACGCCGGCCAGGCCCCCTTGCACGGCGCGGCCTTCAAGGGCGACCTGGCGGTGGCCACCCTGCTGCTCGAGCACGGCGCGCGTCCCGACCACGCCGGCCCGAACGGCAAGACCGCGCTGATGTTCGCCGCCATGTTCGACCGGACGGACATTGCCGGCCTCCTGCTCGCACGCGGAGCCGATCCGCATGCCCGCGACGCCGACGGCGTCAGCCCGCTGGATGCGGCGCTGCGCATGGGAGCACGCGGCACCGCCGCCCTGCTCGCGCGGCAGGGCTAGCCCTTATCCGGCTGCTGTTGCGTTGGTCCAACCAAATTCCCCATAAGAAATACTTGTTTCTTGACGGCAAATTCCAGCATCGCTATTGTAACGTGAAGACCAAGGTCTTTTAACATGGCCTGCTCCCAACAAGGCCACTTCGTCATCTACTGCAGCGGTATCGCCATGGCAGAATTGCAATCCATCTCCGTCGATCAAGTCCAGGTCGGGCTGTTCATCCATCTGGACCTCAAATGGTTCCAGCATCCTTTTGCCTTCGGCAAATTCAAGGTCAAATCGGAAGACCAGCTCGTCACGCTGCGCAGCCTCGGCCTGACGACGGTGCGCTACGACCCGGCGCTCAGCGATGTCGCTCCGGCGCCGCTTTCCGCCACGCCCGCCGCCGCGGCCGCCGTGGCCAGTCCCGCGGCGTCCCTGAATCCGTCGGAAAGCCCGGTCATGGCGGCCAAGCGCGTGATGATGGAGCGCATCCGCCAGCAGCGCGATGAGGCCTCGCGGGTCGAGCACGCCTTCGTCAACGCGGCCAAGACCATCCGCGACATCGACCGCAACCTGTTCGCCCAGCCGCAGGAAACCATGCGCATGGCCAGCCAGCTGGTCGGCCAGATCACGGATTCCATGCTCAACGTCTCCGAGCTCGCGATCCACATCATGGGCGACAAGCAGGGCGGCGAGGAAGTCTACGTGCATTCGCTGAACGTCACCCTGCTGTCGATGATGATCGCGCGCGACATCAAGCTGCCGCCGGAGCTGGCCAACCTGCTGGGCATCGGTGCGCTGTTCCACGATGTCGGCCACAAGAACATCCCGGACAAGGTGCTGAACAAGCTCGATCCGCTCACGCGCGCCGAGCAAGCCCTGTTCGAGACCCATTGCCAGACCGGCGCCGAGATCGCGCAGAAGCTGGGTCTGCCGGCGGCCGCCATGGGCATCGTGCTCGACCACCACGAGCTGTTCGACGGCAGCGGCTATCCGCGCGGCCTGTCCGGCGAGGCGATCGGCGTGCTGAGCCGCATCGTCTCGATCGCCAACTGCTACGACGAGCTGTGCAACCCGGTCAACATCGCGCAAGCCCTGACGCCGCACGAGGCCCTGTCGCTGATGTTCGCCAAGATCCGCGGCCGCTTCGACCCGAAGCTGCTGCAGGTGTTCATCCGCTGCCTCGGCGTCTACCCGCCCGGCACCATCGTCCAGCTGTCGAACGGCGCGATCGGCATGGTCGCCACCGTGAACACGGCGCGTCCCACCAAGCCGGTGCTGACCGTGTACGAGGCCGGCGTCGCGGAGGAAGACGCGATCCTGATCGACCTGGACCGCGAGGCCGACCTGAACATCGTCAAGTCGATCCGTCCGGCCCAGGTGCCGAAGGACATCTTCCACTACCTGAGCCCGCGCAAGCGGGTCAGCTACTACTTTGACGCCGGCAAGCCGGGTCAGCACGGGGCACTCTGATGAACACCCTGCATCAACTGATGCTGGACCACAGCCCCTACATGATGCTGCTGGTCGATCCGAGCGACCTGCGCATCGTCATCGCCAACCGCGTGGTGGCGCAGACCCTCGGGTATCCGGGCGAGCAGCTGCGCAACATGAGCATCGGCGACATCGAAAGCTCGCTGCAGGATGTCTTCTACTGGGAAGACGTGCGCGGCGGCAGCTACCAGGACATCGCGGCGCAGCAAGGCGAATACCGCTGCGCCGACGGGACCATCGTGACGGTGATGAAATCGGTGCGCCAGATCGAGCACGAGGGCGCCCCTCTGCTGCTGGTGCAGGCGCGCGACACCCGCCACGAGCGCCAAGTCGAGGAGCTGCTCGACCGCACCTTGGCCCAGCTGCGCGCCACCCTCGAATCGACCGGCAGCGGCATCCTGGTGCTGGACTGGCATGGCAAGATCACCAGCATGAACCGCCAGTTCAGCGACATGTGGGCGATCCCGTCCGCCCTGCTGCAGGACAACGACGACGCCGCCATCATCGCCCACATTGCGCGGCAGGTCGAGGAAGGCGAGTCGTGCAGCCAGCGCCTGCAACAGGTGGCCGAGCTGCACGAGACCGACGACGTGCTGCGCCTGAAGGACGGGCGCTATTTCGAATGCCGCTCGCGTCCCCAGTACCTGGGCGAGCGCGTCGTGGGACGGGTGTTCGGCTACACCGACGTCACCGCCCGCCAGCGCGCCGAGGAAGCGCTGCGCGAGTCGCGCGACCTGCTCGAATCGAAGGTGCAGGAACGCACCCGCGACCTGCAGGCGGCCAACGCCGGCCTGGAAACCGAAAGGGCGCGCCAGGCGGAGCTGATCAAGAAGCTCGGCGTGGCCCAGAGCCAGCTGCTGCAATCCGAGAAGATGGCCTCGATCGGCGTGCTGGCGGCCGGTGTCGCCCACGAAATCAATAATCCGATCGGCTTCGTCAACTCCAACCTGGGCAGCCTGCAGCGCTACGCCCACTCGCTGCTGCGCCTGCTCGACGCCTACGAGGGCTACGAGTCGCACCTGAGCCAGCCGGACCGCGACGCCATCCGCCAGCTGAAGGTCGAGGTCGACGCCGACTACCTGCGCGAAGACCTCGACAGCCTGCTGAGCGAGTCGCTCGACGGCCTGGGCCGGGTCAAGCGCATCGTCCAGGACATGAAGGACTTCTCGCACGTGGACGGCGGCGACCTGCAGTTCGCCGACCTCGAGAGCGGCTTGAACAGCACCCTGAACGTGGTCTGGAACGAGATCAAGTACAAGGCCGAGGTGACCAAGGACTACGCCGGCATTCCGCAGATCGAATGCTATCCGCAGCAGCTGAACCAGGTATTCATGAACCTGCTGGTGAACGCGGCCCACGCCATCGAGTCCTCGGGCCACATCACCCTGCGCACGGGCCACGACGACAGCTGGGTCTGGGTCGAGGTCGAGGATACCGGCAAGGGCATCCCGCCGGACAACCTGAGCCGGATCTTCGATCCCTTCTTCACCACCAAGCCGGTGGGCCAGGGCACGGGGCTGGGCCTGTCCCTGTCCTACGGCATCGTGCAGAAGCACGGCGGCCGGATCGACCTCAGCAGCGAAGTCGGCAAGGGCACCCGCTTCCGCGTCGTCCTGCCCAAGCAAGTCCCGAGCAAACCCGCGGACGGCCAGGCAGCCGGCTAGGCAAGGCGCATGGGCGCGCACGGCAGGATGCCGTTTGCAAATACTCCGGACATCTGGCGTAATAGTCCCATTGCCCAGATGACGGGCGGCCTGGAACATGCTCCATGGAAAAACCGCGTATTCCGCCGGAAGAAGCCCATCGCATCGCTTCGCTGTACGCCACCAGCCTGCTCGGGACCGGCCCCGAGGAGGCCTTCGACCGGATCACCCGCCTGACCGCGCGCCTGCTGATGGTGCCGATGGCCGTCGTGTCCCTGGTCGGCAAGGACACCCAGTGGTTCAAGTCGCGCACCGGCACCGACCTGCGCGAGACCGGGCGCGACGTCTCGTTCTGCGGCCACGCCATCCTCACCGACGAACCGCTGGTGGTGCCCGACGCGGCCAACGACCCCCGCTTTTCCGACAACCCGCTGGTGACCGGCGGACCCGGCATCCGCTTCTATGCGGGCGTGCAGCTGCATTCGGTCGACCGCATGAAGCTGGGCACCCTGTGCATCATGGACACCAGGCCGCGCACCCTCAGTCCCCAGGAGCTGGACGACCTGCGCGACATGGCGCGCCTGGTGGAACAGCAGATCTACCACCGCCAGCTGGCGATGGCGGCCCAGGAACTGCAGCAGGAGCTCGATGTCGAGCCGGGCGCGCTGCGCCTGCCCGCCGCCGGCCAGGTGGCCTACCTGCTGAACCACGACATGCTGACCGGCCTGGCCAACCGCCCCGCTCTGGTGCGGGCGATCCAGACCGGCATCGCCGGCTGGCGCGAGCGCGGCGAGCACGCCATCGTCGCCTGCATCAACCTGGACCGCTTCAAGCGCCTCAACGAGCTGCTCGGCCACCGCGCCGGCGACGAGGCGCTGGTGGCGATCACCCGCAGCCTGCAGGACAACCTGCGCGACGGCGACATGCTGGCGCGCGCCGGCAGCGACGAATTCATCCTGCTGCTGGGCGAGGCCGGCGACGACGGCCAAGCACGCGCCCTGCTCGATCGCCTGCTCCAGGCGGTCAATCGCCGGATCGTCTCGGGCGGGAACGAGATCGCGATCACCTGCAGCATCGGCTACGCGCGCTACCCGGACAACGGCGACGACGCCGACGCCCTGCTCACCAACGCGGCGCTGGCGATGCGCCACGCCAAGTCGCTGGGCGGCGGTGCGGTCCATGAATTCTCCAGCGACCTGCGCCACGAGCTGGGACGGCGCCTGACCCTGGAAAGCCATTTGCGCCGCGCCGCGGAGCACGGCGAGCTGTTCCTCCAGTACCAGCCCAAGATCGATATCCGCAACGGCGCCGGCAGCGGCGCCGGCGGCCCGATCGCCGGCTTCGAAGCCCTGGTCTGCTGGCAGCACCCGGAATACGGCCTGATCAGGCCGGACGAATTCATTCCCATCGCCGAGGAGACCGGCCTGATCGTGCCGATCGGCGAATGGGCGCTGCGCACCGCCGTGGCCCAGCTGGCCGCCTGGCGCGAGGAAGGCTTGCCGCGCGTCCCGGTGGCGGTGAACCTGTCGGCGCGCCAGTTCCTGCAGACGGACGTGGTGGCGCTGGTCGCCGAATTGCTGCGCGCCTCCACGGTCGACCCGAGCACGCTGGAGCTGGAGCTGACCGAGTCGGTGTCGATGACCGACCCGATGGCCAGCGCGCTGATCATGCGCCGCCTGCGCGAGCTGGGCGTCACCCTCAGCATCGACGACTTCGGCACCGGCTACTCGAGCTTTTCCTACCTCAAGCGGCTGCCGATCGACAAGCTCAAGGTCGACAAGTCCTTCATCATCGACATGACCCAGAGCGCGGAGTCGCTGGCGATCGTGCAGGCCATCGTGGCGATGGCCCACCGCCTGCACCTGGTGGTGGTGGCCGAAGGGGTGGAGACGGCGGACCAGGTCGCGGCCCTGCGCAAGGCCGAGTGCGACCAGATCCAGGGCTATTACTACTCGCGGCCGCTGCGCGCGGCCGACTGCGCCGCCTACATCCGCGCCCACGGCGCCGCCGTGCACATCCCGCCGCGCCCGGCCGCCGTCGCCTAGGGGCGCCTGGCAACACCTTGATGGCTGCGTTACACCGTCTTGCCGTACCAGACGCTCAGGCGGCCTGCGCCTGCCCCATCGCGGCGGCGCTGCGTTCCACCTGGCGGCGGAAGAAGAACAGGCCGAGCAGCACCAGCGCGATCGGCACCAGGGTCAGATAGAAGGCGAACTGGCCGTTGTAGCGCCCGAACACATAGCCCGTCACCATCGAGCCGGTGGTGCCGCCCAGCGCCGAGAAGATCACCAGCAGGCCGGTCATCGGCGCGTGCTGGTGCTTCGGCAGGGAGCTGAGCATCACCGAATTGATGCCCGGGTAGATCGGCGCCATGAACAGGCCGATCAGCGGGAAGACGAAGGCCGCCAGCGGCGCGCTGGACCAGCTCACGTTGGGGTCGTGGGCCACGCCGTGGCTGAGCGGCAGCGCCAGCAGCACGACCGCGCCCATCGCCAGCACGCAGCCGACCATCACCGGGAACCAGTTCAGGCGGCGCATGATGACGCCGGCCGACAGGCGGCCGATGGCCAGGCAGAAGGCGTAGATGCTGGTCACCTGCACGCTCATGGCCGCCGGCAGCTTGAGGATCTCGTTGTTGAAGGTCGGCAGCCAGGTGCCCACGCTCTGCTCGATCAGCACGTAGAGGAAGGCGGTCAGCACGAACACGCACACCAGCGGGCGCAGGAACAGGCGCAGCATCTCCATGAAGTCCTGGGCCGGACCGCGGCTGGCCGGCGCCACGGCTTCGCTCTCGTCGAAGCGGGTGAACAGCACCAGCACGAAGGTCAGCGCGCACAGGCCGGACAGCAGCCAGTAGACGTTCAGCCAGCTGGTGGACGCCGGGTTGCTGGAATCGATGAACCAGCCGAAGATCCAGTAGGCCGACAGCACGCCGACCATGAAGAAGCCCTCGAGAGTGTTCATGATGCCTGCATGCTGCTTGCGGTCCTGGGCCACCAGGCCGACGGTGGTGTAGACCGACACCTTCACCAGCGCGAAGGCCACGCCCACGCACAGGAACAGCAGCTTGGCGGTGCCGAAGGCCGGCAGCAGCGGCATGGCCAGGCAGGCGCAGGCGACGATGGCCAGGGCCACCAGCATGGCCTTCTTGTAGCCGAAGCGCGGCAGGCTGGACGCCACCAGGAAGGACACGATCGCGATCGGCAAGTCCTTGAAGCCTTCCAGCACGCTGGCGGAGGACTTGTCGATGCCGTAGTTGTTGATCACCTGGAGGATCACCGTGCCCACGCTGTTGAGCAGGATGGCGAACACGAAGTAGATCAGGAAAAGTGCGAGCAGTATGCGGCGTTGGTTCACGCTGTCTCCTAGTATGGTTGTTTTTGCGCGCTTTTGTCGGCTTTAGTAGTCGGCGAGCCGGAATTCCCTCATCGACCCGATCACCCGGTCGGCCCTGGCCAGTACCTCGGGCTTGCCGACCCCGACCGCGACCATGCCGGCATCCTTGATCGAGGCGACGCCGGCGACGGCGTCCTCGACCCCGAGGCAATCCCCGGGGTCGAGTCCCAGCTGGGCCGCCGCCGTCAGGAAGATCTCCGGATGCGGCTTGCTGTGCGTGATCGTGGCCGCGTCCACCACCGTGTCGAAGCGCTCGCGGATGCCGAGGCGGTCGAGCACCGTGAAGGCGTTCTTGCTGACCGAGGCCAGGCCGGTCTTCAGGCCAGCCGCGCGCACCGCGTCCAGCGCTTCCAAGGCCCCGGGCAGCAGGTCGCCGGGCGTCATGGTGGCGATCAGCTCCTGGTAGTGGCGGTTCTTGGCGTCGGCCAGGGCCAGCTTCTCCTCCTGCGAATAGCTGCGCGGCGCGCGCGCCAGGATCAGCTCGAGCGAACCCATGCGGTCCACGCCCTTGAGCTGCTCGTTGAATTCCTCGTCGAAGGGCGCCCCGACCGCATCGGCCAGGCGCTTCCACGCCAGGTAATGATAATGCGCGGTATCGGTAATGACGCCGTCCAGGTCGAAAATCACTGCCTTGTACTTACTCAACTGCGTGCTCATGCGGCCTCCAGGCGGATGTCGGGATTGGCGCGCGTGAGCTGGACCGCGGTCCCGTGGTGGGTGAAGGCGAGCGTCTCTCCGTCCGCCAGCTTGTAGTGAACGCCGCCGGCATCGACGCTGACCGCCAGCAGCGCGCCCTGCACGTGCACCTGGAAGCGGTAACTGCTCCACCTGGCCGGCAAGGTCGGCGCGAAGCGCAGGCCGCCGGCGGTCAGGCGCATGCCGGCGAAGCCGTAGGCCACGCCCAGCCAGGTACCGGCCATCGCCGCCGTGTGCACGCCGTACTCGGTGTTGGCGTGGGTGTTGTCCAGGTCCAGGCGCGCGGTCTCCATGAAGTAGTGGTAGGCCTTGTCGGCATAGCCCACTTCATTGGCCACCATGCTGAAGATGCAGGAGGACAGCGAGGAGTCGTGGGTGGTCACGCGCTCGTAGAAATCGAAGTCGCGGCGCTTGTCGTCGAGGCTGAATTCGTCGGACAGCAGCAGCAGGGCCAGCACCACGTCGGCCTGCTTGCACACCTGGTGGCGGTAGATCACCAGCGGGTGGTAGTGCAGCAGCAGCGGGTACTTGTCCTTCGGCGTATTGGCGAAATCCCAGGGCTTCTTGGACAGGAAACTGTCGTCCTGCTCGTGGACGCCCAGCGCTTCGTCGTAGGGCAGGCGCATTGCCGCACCGGCCGCGCGCCAGGCGGCGATCTCGCCCTCCTCCAGGCCGATGGCGCCGGCCACGCGCGCATAGTCGGCGGGCCGCTCGGCGCGCAGGCGCTCGGCCATGTCGGCCGCGAAGCGCATGTGCATGCGCGCCATGGCGTTGGTGTAGTAGTTGTTGTTGACCAGGGCCGTGTACTCGTCCGGGCCGGTCACCTCGTTGATGCAGAAGCGCCCTTCGCGGTCGTAGCTGCCGATACCGGTCCAGATGCGTGCCGTTTCCATCACGATCTCGGCCCCGTATTGGGCGATGAACCCGAAGTCGCCGGTAGCCAGCAGGTAGAGGCGGATCGAGTAGGCGACGTCGGCATTGATGTGGTACTGGGCGGTGCCGGCCGGGTAATAGGCCGAGCATTCCTCGCCCGCGATGGTGCGCCACGGGTAGAGGGCGCCGCTGGCGTGCGACATCTGGCGCGCCCGCTCGCGCGCCTTGGGCAGGCCGTTGTAGCGGTACTGCAGCAGCGCGCGCGCGATCTCGGGGCGCGAGAACAGGAAGAAGGGAAAGACGTAGATCTCGGTATCCCAGAAATAGTGGCCTTCGTAGCCTTCCCCGGTCACGCCCTTGGCGGCGATATTGGTGCGGCCATCGCGGCCGACCGATTGCAGCAGGTGGTACTGGTTGAAGCGCACGCCCTGCTGCAAGGCGTCGTCGCCCTCGATCTGGACGTCGGCTTCGCGCCAGAAGCGGTCCAGGTAGACGCCCTGCTCGGCCACGAGGTGGGCGAAACCGTCTTGCGCGGCGCGCGCCAGTTCTTCCCTGGCCAGGCGCGGCACCTCGTCTTCCGCCACGTCGCGCGAGCTGACGTAGGCGATGAACTTATGCAAGGTCAATGCTTCGCCTTCGCGCAGGCTGGCGCCGAAGGCATGCGCGCCGTCGCGGCTGGCGGACGCCGTTGCGCACACGTGCCGGATGCCGGTCGCCAGCAGGAAGCCGCTGTTCCGGGTGCGCTGCAGCAGCAGCTCGCCCTCCGCGTCCGCGGCGCGGCACACCGTGGACAGCGCCGGCCCGGTCACCGCCGAGCCCACGCGCGGGTCGTCGCCGGCCTGCAGGTTGCCGACTTCGCTGTCGATGCGGGAGACGATCTCCACCCGGCCGGCGAAGTTCAGCGCCGTCACGCGGTACTCGATCGCGGCCACGTGCTTGCGGCCGAAGCAGACCAGGCGGCGGCTGTCGACGCGCACGCGGTGGCCGGCCGGGCTTTCCCATTCGACGCTGCGTTCCAGGACGCCCTTGCGGAAGTCCAGGCTGCGCTCGTAGGCCAGCAGCTTGCCGGCGTCGAACACGAAACGCTCGCCCTCGACGCTGAGTGCGATGCATTTCGCGTTCGGCACGTTCAGCATGAACTCGTTGGTGCGCGCCAGGCCGTAGGCGTTTTCCGGGTAGTGGATCGCCTCGTTCTCGTAAAAGCCGTTCAGGTAGCTGCCTTCCAGCCCTGCCGCCCCGCCCTCCTCGTGGGTGCCGCGCAGGCCGATGTAGCCGTTCCCGAGCGCGAACAGGGTCTCGTGCAGGAAGGCGCGCGGCCCCAGAGGCGCGGTCTCGCGGATCCGCCAGGGCTCGGCCGGCACAGGATGGTCAAGACCGATGACATCGATAACATTTTCCACTTCGGTTTCCTTGTCTAGGCCGCATGCTCGCGGCGCGCGTTGTATCGCTTTGTTAATCGCCCGGTTAAATCAGGAAGTTCAGGTCTGCCTGACGATCAGGGTCGTGGGCAGCATTTCGGAATCGGTCGGCTGGCCTTCGATCATGGCCAGCATCTTTTTCGCCAGCAGCACGCCGCCGTCGCGCAGGTACTGGTGCACGCTGGTCAGCGGCGGCACGAAGCTGGCCGCGCCCGGCGTGTCGTCGTAGCCGATGACGGAAATATCGTCCGGCACCCGCAGGCTGGCCTCGGTCAGGGCGCGGATCGCGCCCATGGCCAGCAGGTCGCTGGCGGCGAACAGACCGTCGCAGGCCAGGCCGGGCTTTTTCTTCAGCAGGGTCTGCACCGAATCGAAGCCGGCTTCGAAGGTGAAGGCCTTGGGACGCAGGATGTGCACGCTGGCGCGTCCGGACAGGGTGTCGATAAAGCCGGCGCAGCGCTCCTGCACCTCGGCGTGGTCGACGTCGCCCAGGAAGATCAGCTTGCGCCTGCCCTGCTCGATGAAGCGCTCGGCCGCGCTGGCGCCGCCCTTGCGGTTGTCGCTGCCGACCACCACGTAGTCGCCGCCGCGCTCGGGCGCGCCCCAGACCACCAGCGGCAGATTGGTCTGCTGCAGGGTGCGCACCGCCTCGCCATGCGAACCCTGGCCCAGCAGGATCAGGCCGTCGGCGCCCTGCACCGGCGCCGTGTCCAGCAGCTGCTTGGAGGTCAGCACCACGCTGTAGCCGGCCGTGGTGAGTTCCTGGGTGATCCCGCCCAGCAGCTCGAGCGGATAGGGGTCGGACATCGGCCGCCCTTTCACAGGCGTCATCTCGACCACCACGGCCACCGAATACGAACGGCGCATGCGCAGGTTGCGCGCGCTGATGTTGAAGCGGTAGCCCTGCTCGGCCGCCAGCCGGCGGATCTTCTCGCGCGTCTTCTCCGTCACCAGCGGGCTGTCGCGCAGGGCGCGCGACACCGTGATGGTCGAGACGCCGGCCAGTTTGGCCAGGTCTTCCATCGTCGGGGCGGTATCGCCTTTTGCCTTGTTGTGCTTTGCCAGTGCCATGGAATGTCGAGTGATTCAGTACGGCATGCATTATGACAGAAGTTTTTGTTTTGTCGACCATAAATGACATCGATAACAATATCGTTGACATCGATAACATTCGATGATTCAATGACACGACTTTCCCGACAGATCATTGATCAGGAAGGGACAAGCAGGGCTGGAGACGCCCTGCCGGCAACGAATTTCAACAACAGAGAGCCTATACCATGAAGACTACGCACCAGTTCCCGCAACTGTCCGCCATTGCCCTCGCCGTGCTCGCCCTGGGCGCGCATTGCCAGGCGCAGGCCCAGGAAGCCGGCGCTGCGGAAGCTCCAGCAACTCCCTCCGCCGTACAAAAGGAAATCCAGCAGGTGGTCGTGACCGGCACCGCGTCGGCGGCCGGCACCCGCAAGATCGACGCCGCCTTCAGCATCACCACCGCCAGCGAGGAACAGCTCAAGGCGGCCGCCCCGATCAGTACCGCCGATATCATGAAGATCGTGCCGGGCGCCTACGCCGAATCCACCGGCGGCCAGTCTGGCGCCAACATCCAGGTGCGCGGCTTCCCCTCGGGCAGCGACTCGCCCTTCGTCTCGGTGCAGATGAACGGCAACCCGATCTATCCGGTGCCGGTGCTGTCCTTCTTCGAAGGCTCGTCCTCCTTCCGCCTCGACGACACCATCGAGCGCGTCGAAGTGCTGCGCGGCGGCCCGAGCACCATTTATTCCGCCGGCCAGCCGGGCGCCACCATGAACTTCATCATGAAGAAAGGCACCGACACGCCGGAAGGCTCGATCCGCGTCACCGCCGGCACCGGCAACCTGCGCCGCGTGGACGGTGTCTACAGCGGCAAGATCGCCGAAGGCTGGTACGGCATGATCGGCGGCTTCTACCGCGTGACCGACGGCGTGCGCAAGGCGGGCTTCCCCGCCGACGACGGCGGCCAGCTGTCCGCGGCCCTGACCCGCAAGCTCGACCAGGGCGAGCTGAATCTGTACATGCGCTCCACCAACGACAAGAACGCCTTCTACACCGGCGTGCCCCTGATGTCGGCCAACGACGGCCGCAGCATCAGCGAGTTCCCGGGCTTCGACCCGCTCACCGGTACCCTGATGAGCAACGAAATGCGCCTGTTCACCGTGGAAGCCGCACCGGGCCGCACGCTGAACTACGACCTGGGCGACGGCCGCGGCCTGAAATCGAACCTGTTCGGCGCCGAATTCCAGCAGAACCTGAACGGCTGGCAGGTGTCGAACAAGCTGAACTACTTCAACGGCGACCTCAATACCGTCGCCATGTTCACGGGTAATAACCCGCTGCGCGCCGGCGACTACCTGGCGGGCGCCATCACCGCGGCCAACGGCAACGCGGCCGCCGTGGCGGCGGCCGGCCGCCTCGCGACCACCGGCGCCATCACCTATGCGAACGGCGGCGGCGCCGTCGACCCGAACCAGCAGGTGGTCCAGGCCGGCCTGTGGGCGGTCGAGAAGAAGCTGCGCTCCTTCACCGACGAATTCCGCGTCAGCCGCGACATCGGCACCGACCACACCCTGACCGTGGGCGCCTACGTGGCCAACTACTCGTCGAAGGACACCTGGTTCCTCGGTAACAGCCACCTGATGACCGCCACCCCTAACGCGCGCCTGATCGACGTGCGCCTCGACAACGGCGCCGTGGTGTCGAACAAGGGCAAGGAAGGCAATATCTTCTACGCGCCGGTGGCCTCCTACGACGGCGACAACACCGCTTTCTTCATCGCCGACGAATGGCGCGTCACCGACCGCCTCAAGCTGGACGCCGGCATGCGCCGCGAGAAGCAGCGCCTGAACGCGACCATCTCCAACCTGACTTCGGTCGACCCGGACGGCAACCCGCTGACCCTGTACAACAACGGCACCTCGACCCCGGACGGCAGCTTCACCGGCCTGTCGCGCGACGATTCCGTGAATTCCTTCACCGTCGGCGGCCTGTACAAGCTGAACAAGGACAGCAGCGTGTTCGTGCGCGCCAACCAGGGCCACACCTTCATCTACTTCGACGACATGCGCAACGCCGGCACCCAGGCGGTGCTGGACGACCGCTCGCGCGTGCCGACCCCCAAGGTCAAGCAACTGGAAGTGGGCTTCAAGACCGCGACCCCGCTGTACAGCGCCTACGTGAACGCCTTCTTCACCGACTTCACCGGCATCTCCTTCCAGCAGATCACCACCAGCGGCGTGCTGTACTCGGTGAGCGGCTCCAAGGGCAAGGGCGCGGAATTCGAGCTGGCAGTGCGTCCGCTGGCGGGCCTGCAGCTGCAGCTGACCGGCAACTGGCAGGATTCGGAGTACCGCGACAACCCGGCGATCGAAGGCAACACGGTGCAGCGCCAGCCGAAGTTCCAGTTCCGCTTCTCGCCGAGCTACCGCATCCCGCTGGGCGAGCAGGCGCTGCGCGTGTACGGCACCTTCTCGCGCGTCGGCAGCCGCTGGGCCGACCAGGCCAACACCCAGTACCTGCCGTCCTACGAGACCGTGGACCTGGGCGTGCTGGCCGAACTGTCCGACAAGCTGGAGTTCCGCGTGAGCGCCACCAACCTCACCAACGAACTGGGCCTGACCGAAGGCAATTCGCGCCTCACCAGCGGCAACGCCACCGGCCCGATCAACGCGCGTCCGCTGTTCGGCCGCGCCGTGGAAGCGTCGCTGACCTACCGCTTCTGACCAGGCATCCCGGGCCGGGCCGGGCGCCCGGCCTTGCATGCGATCTCCACCCCTCTTTGGCGGAACCTCGGTTCCGCTTTTTTTGGGCGCTGTTCGCGCCAGATGCGCGGCGCGGTCTCGGCGCGGCGTGAACCGCGATCACGACTGCCCGCTGACCGTCCTGCCGCGCGACGTGTTCCTGATCGGCGATGCGGCCGCCGCCTACCGGCGCTTTGCCCTCAGCCGCGACATCGCCCATGAGGCGGTGAATGTACAAGCCGGCATCCGCGCGCGCGGGACCATCCACATCCAGAATGTCAAGGGCTGGCACAGCCGCTATCTGGCAAACTATTGCGCCATAGTCGGTCGTCAACCAGGAGCCTTTCTCAACTCACGCGGACAGCGGCTTTTTCATGCTGGGCGCCGGCGTCGCAGGGCAAACCAGGCCCCCACCGCGCCGATGGCGGCCAGGGCCGGCAGCGCCGGCTCCGGAACCGGCTGCTCCACGCGGGTATCGAGCAGCAGGCCGCGCGAGCCATGGCAGTCCGGATACACCTCGCCGCAGCCGAAGAACTCGTCGCTGTGCGCCGACAGCATCGTAAACAGGCCGCCGCTGCTCTCCATCAGGAAGTCGGAATGGCTGTCGTTGGCGCGGATCGTCCCGCCCAGCAGCCCGCCGGGCAGGAAGCGGACATCCATGTAGACGTAATCGCTCCAATACCGCGGCCAGCGGCGGTAGTCGTAATGCATCAGGTTCCACTCGGCCGGGCTGCCGTCCGGCCAGACGCCGTCGTACCAGTAGCGCAGCGACAGCAGGCTGTCCTGCTCGTCGATGCAGGGCTCGGTTTCGTAGCAGCGGTTGTGCACTTCCAGGAACAGGCTGCCCTGCGCCACGGCGGCGTCGGAAAACACCAGTTCGAGATTCAGTCCGGCAGGCATGTTCGGCGCCGCATGGGCCTGGCGCCAGGTATAGATGACTTCAGCGCTCGCCGCTTGGGAAACGAGGGCGGCGGCGAGCAACAACGGCAATGTACGCAACATCAACAACTCCAACGATCATCAGGCAAGATGGGTCAGCAAGGACTGCTCCCGAAGATATTACACGCTTGGACCATTGATTTAACACATTTCTTTACATCGGCTGTTGCGCGGTTTCGCACGGGTGTCAAATTTTCCGGCAAGGCGTGCTTCGCCTATAATCGTCCCGCCATCCAGACGGCATTTGTATTCACCCTTGCGAAAGACCCCGATGAAAGCCCTGCCGATTGCCCTCGTTCTTGCCCCTCTGTTCCTGTCCCTGGCGCCGGCCGCCGCCTTCGCCGGCCCCGCCGACGACGCCATCCTGGGCTGCCGCGCCCAGGCAGACACCGCCGCCCGCCTGGCCTGCTACGACGCGATCCAGGTGCATGCCCGCGCCGCCACCCCGGCTGCCCCGGCCGCTCCGCTTGCCGCCGCCCCGGCGCGCAGCGCCGAGCAGGACTTCGGCATGGAAGCCGTGAGGCAGAAGGAAGAACAGCCCAAGTCGATCGTCAGCACGGTGGCGGGCGATTTCGATGGCTGGGGACCCGGCTCGCAGATCCGCCTGGCGAATGGCCAGGTATGGCGCATCATCGACGGCAGCGAAGCCGTCCTCCCGCGCATGAAGAACCCGAAGGTCAGCATCGAGCGCAACGTGTTCGGCACCCTGTTCCTGAAGGTCGAAGGCAGCAACAATTCGGCCAAGGTGCGGCGCGTGCAGTAATGCCGGCCGATGCTCAGCCGAGCGGGCGCCGCATGTAGAGCGCGCCCGCCGGATACGAAGCCAGCCCCCGGCCCGGCGCGCAGGCCGCCGCCGCGGCCGCGCGGTAGCCCAGCCCTTCCCAGAATCCGGCGCTGTCCTGCAC
>CBIHLT010000022.1:0-32200 GCA_966210615.1 uncultured Massilia sp. | reverse complement strand
TCGAGTAGATGGTCGACACCTGGCGCTCGCCGAAGGAGGCGTACAGCACGGTGCGCACGTCGGCCATTTCCACGCCCAGCAGCGCGGCCTTGTCGCGGTCGATGTCGATGGTGGCCTGCAGCGCCTTGTTCTGCGAATCGCTGGTGACGTCGCGGAAGCGCTGGTCGGCGCGCATGCGCTCAAGGAACTTGTCGGCCCAGGCGCCGATCTCGCCGCCCGACACGCTCTGCAGGGTGTACTGGTAGCGGCTCTTGCTCGGACGGCCGCCCAGCTGCAGGTTCTGCACCGGGGACATGAAGACCTGCACGCCGGCCACCTGGCGCGTGGCCTTGCGCAGTTCGTCGACCACGATAGGCATCGGCGGACGCTCGCTGCGCGGCTTGAGCACCAGGAACATGCGGCCGGTGTTGCCGCCGCCGGTAAAGGAGGTCGTGTCCTGCACGTAAGGGCTGGTGCGCATGATGTCGACCACCTTGCCCTGCAGTTCCGCCAGCTTGCTCGACGAGGTGTCTTCCGAGGCCTCGACGGTCACGCGGATCTGGCCGATGTCTTCTTCCGGGAAGAAGCCCTTCGGCATGGTCATGTAGAGCACGGCGGTCAGCACGAAGGTGCCCAGCGCCAGCATCAGCACCAGGAAGCGGTGGCGCAGCGCCATGTCGAGGGTGCGGCCATAGGCGTCGCGCACGTTGACGAACATGGCTTCGAAGCGGCGGCCGACCCAGGACATTTCGTGCGGCTGGACGTGGCCGCCGCCCTTGAGCAGGCGCGAGCACAGCATCGGCACCAGGGTCAGCGACACCGCCGCCGACACCAGCACCGCGAGGCCGACGATCACGGCGAATTCACGGAACAGCAGGCCGATCACGCCCGGCATGAAGAAGATCGGGATGAACACCGCCACCAGCGAGATCGAGATCGAGATGATGGTGAAGCCCATCTCGCGCGCGCCGACCAGGGCCGCCTGCATCGGCTTCTTGCCCATCTCCATGTGGCGCACGATGTTTTCCAGCACCACGATGGCGTCGTCGACCACCAGGCCGACGGCGAGCGTGATGCCCAACAGAGAAATGTTGTCCAGGCTATAGCCGAACGCATACAGCAAGGACAGCGCGCCCAGCAGCGAAATCGGCACCGTCACCGCCGGGATGAAGGTCGCGGCCAGGCGGTGCAGGAACAGGAAGATGACCAGGATCACCAGCACCACGGTGCCGGCCAGGGTCAGGTTGACGTCGTGGATCGCTTCGCGGATCGAGGTCGAGCGGTCGTTGACCAGGTGCAGCTGGATCGAGGCAGGCAACTGCTGCTCGAAGCGCGGAATCAGGGCGCGCACCGCGTCCACGACCTGCACGGTATTGGCGTTCGGCTGGCGCTGGACCATCAGCGAGATCGAGCGCTCGCCGTTGAGGCTGCCCATCGCCTTGACCGACTGGTAGCTGTCCTCGACCTGGGCGACGTCGCGCAGGCGCACCGGCATGCCGTCGCGCGTGGCGACGATCAGGCCGGCGAAGTCGGCTGCGCGCATCAGCTGGCCGCCGCCCTGGATGGTAAGCGTCTGGGACGGGCCGTCGAGGATGCCCAGCGGGGTGTTGGAGTTGGCCGCGCGCAGGGCCGCCGCCAGCTCGTCCATCGAGATATTGCGCGCGTTCATCAGGTCGGACTTGGCGCGTACCCGCACGGCGAAGCGCTTCTGGCCGTTGATCGAGACCTGGGACACACCGGTCACGGTCGAGATCGCCGGCGAAATCAGGTTTTCCGCGTAGTCGTTCAGCTCCGACAAGTCCATCGACGGCGAGGTTACGTGCATGAACAGGATCGGCGCGTCGGCCGGGTTGACCTTGCGGTAGGACGGCAGGTCGGTCATTTCCTGGGGCAGCTGGCGCTGGGCCGCCAGCAGGGCCGCCTGGACGTCCACGGCCGCCTGGTTGACGTCGATCTTGGTGTCGAATTCCAGGGTCAGGGAGGTATTGCCCTGGGTACTGGTCGAGGTGATCAGGTTGATGCCGGCAATGGTGGAGAACTGTTTCTCGAGCGGCAGCGCGACCGATGACGCCATGGTTTCCGGGCTGGCGCCCGGCAGGTTGGCGTTGACGTTGATGACCGGCGTGTTATAGCTCGGCAGCGCGGCGACCGGGATGTGCAGGTAGGCCAGCACGCCGACCAGCACCAGGCTGATCGACAGCAGCACCACCATCACCGGCCGGCGGATACACAGTTCGGACAGATTCATGCCTGTTCCTTCTTCGCTTTCGGCGCAGCGCCCGGCTTGCCTGCCAGGCGAATCTTGCCGCCCGGACGCAGGTTCTGCTTGCCTTCGGTGATGACTTTTTCATTGCCCGCCAGGCCGGTCACCGCCGCGTAGTCGCCGAAGGCGTGCAGGCGCTTGACCGGCACCTGGCGCGCCGCATTGTCCTCGCCGGCCACGTACACGAAGGTGCCGTTGGTGGCGTTGATGATGGCCGCCTGCGGGATCACGACCGCGTCCTTGAGGGTCTGCACGGTGACGCGCGCGGTCACGTACTGGCCCGGCCACAGGCTGGCGCCCGGATTGGCGAACTCGCCCTTGACGCGGATGGTGCCCGCCTGCGGGTCGACGGCATTGTCGATGAAGCTCAGGCGGCCGGCAACGGCAGGCGACTCGTCGCTCACCTGGGCGCGCACCTCGACGGCGCCCTGCTTCTGCGCCGCCAGCAGCGCGGCCAGCGCCGATTCCGGCAGGGTGAAGGAAACATTGATCGGGTCGAGCTGGGTGACGGTGGTGAGCGAAGTCGCGGGCTGCACCAGGGCGCCCGGGTGCACGTCGATGGCGCCCACGCGGCCCGACATCGGGGCGCGGATCGCGGTGTAGCTGGCGGCCACCTGGCTGGCGCGCGCCGCCGCGGCATTGCTCTGCACCAGGGCGCGCTGGGCCTCGACCTGGCTCTGCAGCGAGTCGACGGCGCTCTGGGCCAGGAATTTCTGGGCGACCAGTTCCTGGCTGCGCTTGTACTGGCGTTCGAGGTCGGCGAGCGTGGCGCGGTCGCGCGCCACCTGGGCCTGGGCGCGGGCGACGTTGGCGCGGTCGGCGCGGTCGTCGAGCGAGAACATCAGCTGGCCTTCCTTGACGAAGTCGCCTTCCTTGATGTGCACCTGGCGGATGGTGGCGGAGGTCTGGGGATGCAGGTCGACGGTGCGCAGCGGCGTGACGGTGCCGTTGGCGCCCAGCTCCACGCCCACGTCCTGGCGCTGCGGCGCCACGATGTTGACGGTGACCGGAGGCTGGCCGCCACCCTTGCCGGCGCCGTCCTTGCCGTTTTCGGCATGCGCCCCACCGCCCTGGTTCACGTACCACGCTCCAGCCAGCGCCAGCGCAACGGCTCCGGTAATCAGTCCGACATTCTTCTTTTTCATTCCTGTCCCTTGGCCACCTGCTTAGCGGCACTGTTCATATGGTAATCATTGGCGCGTGAACACGGCAGCCGGCGCCGCCGCATTCTTCCATGCCATTATTTCAAGCCGATTATTTACTTATTTCTTCGCTTATTTGTGCGCCGATTTGTTCGGGTAGTACGCCGGCAACATCAGCGTGACCTCGAGACCGCCTTCGGGAGGATTCGCCAGCGCAATGCTGCCGCCGTGCTGCTCGGCGATGTTGCGTGCGATCGTCAGCCCCAGCCCGGTGCCGCCGGACTCGCGCGAACGCGAGGTCTCGACGCGGTAGAACGGGTCGAACACCCGGCCCAGCTCGGCCTGGGGAATGCCCGGGCCGCTGTCGCGGATGCGCACACGCGCGGCACCGTTGATGCGGTCGACGGTCACGCGCGCCTCGCGGCCATACTTGACCGCGTTGTCGATCAGGTTGCCCAGGCAGCGGCGCAGGTCCAGCGGCCGGCCCAGCATGGCCATGGCGGCGCGGCCGGTGAGGCCGACCTGCTGGCCGGCATCCACGGCGTCCGCACACACCGCCTCGAGCAGCGAATCGAGATCCAGCACTTGCATGGTCTCGGTAGTGTCCATGCTACGCGCAAGTACCAGACCCTCGCGCACCATTTCCTGCATCGCCGACAAATCGCCGATCAGGCGCTCCTGCAGCTCGGCGTCGGGCACCTTTTCCAGGCGCAGGCGCATGCGGGTCAGCGGGGTCTGCAGGTCGTGGGTGATGGCGGCCAGCATCTGGGTGCGCTGGAAAATGTATTGGCGGATACGCGCCTGCATCGCGTTGAAGGCGGCGCTGGCCTGGCGGATCTCGCTGGCGCCGGTCAGGTCGAGCGGGGCGCGGTTGATGTCCTGGCCCAGGTCCTGGGCCGCCTGCGCCAGCTGCTTGAGCGGGCGGGTGGTCATGCGCGCCACCGCATAGGCCAGGGCGCCGATGCTGAGCAGGAACAGCGAGAGCACGGTGCGGTAATCGGTTTCCAGGCCGGCGGGCGCCGGCCGCGGCGGCAGTACCGACAGCCGCAGCTCGGCGCCGTCGCGCAGGCGCACATTGAGCGTCTCGCAGGCGCCACGCCACTGGGCGTACATCAGGCCGTACAGTACCGGCTGCTGGTTCGGCAGCTCGCACGAGGGCGGCCGGCCGGAGGCGGATGTGATCGCGTAGCCCTGCCCCAGGCGCGCGGCCAGCGAGCGCGCGAACCAGGTGGGGCTGCCGGACAGCGGCTGGGGCGCGCCGACTTCGAGGCGCAGGCCCGGGCGGTTGGCCACCGACAGGTAGACCATGCGCGCCGAGGCCGGCACGATCTCGGTCGCCATCACCAGCTGCTCGGCGCGTTCCAGCAGGTGCTGGTCGCGCTGCTGCTCGAACTGGCGCAGGCGTTCATGATCGGCGGCAAGCTGGGTCAGTGCGGCCGAGATGACCATGCCCAGCAGCAGCGTGACGAACACGCGGCCGGTCATCGACCCGAGGAAAGCCTTCACGCGGCCGGCTCCACCGTCACCTGCCCGGCCAGCACGTAGCCGCCGTTACGGACGGTCTTGATGATCTGCGGCATGCGCGCATCCTCGCCCAGCTTCTGGCGCAGGCGGCTGATCTGGATGTCGATCGAGCGGTCGAAGGGATCGGCGTCGCGGCCCTGGGTCAGGTTGAGCAGCTGGTCGCGGTTGAGCACGCGGTTCGGGTGTTCGAGGAACACGCGCAGCAGGCGGAACTCGGCGCCCGACAGCATGATGACCACGCCCTGCGGATTGACGAGGTGGCGCGCGGTCAGGTCCAGGGTCCAGCCGGAGAACTTCATCTGCTGCACGTTCTCGGACGGCGAATTGGACGGCATGGCGTGCGAGCGGCGCAGCACGCTGCGGATGCGCGCCAGCAGCTCGCGCGGCTCGAAGGGTTTCGGGAGGTAATCGTCGGCGCCCATCTCCAGGCCCAGGATGCGGTCCAGCGGCTCGTTGCGGGCCGTCAGCATGATGACCGGCAGGGTCGAGGTGGCGCGCAGCTTGCGGCACAGGGTCAGGCCGTCGTCGCCGGGCATGTTCAGGTCGAGCACGATCAGGTCGGGACGCGCTTCGTCGAGGGATTTCCACATGCCGGTGCCGTCGGCCGCCGCCAGGGTGCGGTAGCCGTTCGATTCGAGGTAATCGGCCAGCAGGCTGCGGATGTCGCGGTCGTCGTCGACAATCAAAATCGTAGAGGGATTATCCATAACCTCAATTATCCGCATCTATGGGAAGGCTGGACAGCCGTTTTGTATCGGTATGTATAAGCCGAGACCGGCGAAACATATTGATACAAAGTACCAGACAGGGGAAATCCGGCGGTTACAGTTTTTGGCGAAGATGGGTCCTGTGCAGCGAGCAGTTCAGTTGCACATCCAAACTGAACTCACCCTGAAGGAAACACAATGAACACCATCCGCAAGAACATCGTGATCGCCCTGACCGCCTTCGGCCTGGCCGCCGGCGCCGCAGGCGTGCAGGCCCAGACCCAGGCCCCTGCCGAAGGCCGCCACGGCCACGCTCTCACCGTGGAGCAGCGCCAGGCCAAGATGGCCGAGTTCAAGGCCAAGCGCGCCGAAAAGCGCGCCGAACGCCAGGCCAAGCTGCGCGATGCGCTCAAGCTGACCCCGGCCCAGCAGCCGGCATGGGATGCCTTCGTCGCCAGCATGACGCCAGCGCAGAAAGCCGACCGTGCGGCCCGTCCGGACCGCGCCCAGCTGGCCAGCCTGAGCGCCCCGCAGCGCCTGCAGATGCGCATCGAGCGCCAGAAGCAGCGCACCGCGCGCATGGAAGCCCGCCTGTCGGCCCTGAACAGCTTCTACTCGGTCCTCACCCCGGAGCAGCGCAAGGTGTTCGACGAGCAGGCCAAGCAGCGCCGCGGCGGCCGTCATCACCGCGGCCATGGCGGCCACGGCATGATGCACAGCTGATCCGCCTGGGCAGGTCAGCGAGGGACGCCTTCGGGCGTCCTTTTTTTTGCCCGGGGCGCGCCTGTGCTCAGCCCGGGCGCGGCTTGAATGCCCGGATCGCGGCCCGGGCATCGTGCAGCTTGCCGAAAATCCGTACTCCCCTGGGCACTTTCTCGAGGCCGGCAGCGCCCGCACCTCCCGCCCACAATTGCACCTCGCCCGGCAGTTGCTGGCGCAATTGCCGGAGGATGAAGGCGATGGTCTTGCGGGGCAGCGCAGCGCTGAACGACAGTCCCACGACTTGGGTCTGGTAAGCCTGGGCTGCCGCAACGATATCCGGCAAGGGCGACTGGGCCCCGAGGGAAATGCAGCGCGCGCCGGCGAGCGTCAGCACCGCTTCCACCATCAGGTTGCCGAGCATGTGCAATTCGCCCGGCGCCGTGGTCAGGAGCACGCGCGGCCAGCCAAGCGGCTCGTATACCGCCTGCACCGCTTCCCGCAGCAGGGCTTGCACCATCTCGGTGTACAGGTGCTCTTCATGGACGGCGATCACGCCTTCGGCCCAGGCATCGCCGACCTGGCTGTTCAGGCCGGGCAGGAGGTCCAGGACGAAGCCTTCCAGGCCAAGCCGGGCCAGCTCGGCATGCAAGTGCGCGCGCAAGCGGTTCGGCTCCTTTGCGCGCAACAGTTCGACCACGCGGCCATCCCCGCCGCCGGCCTTGGCCGGCGGCCGGTTCATGGCCAGCAGCACCTCCAGCTGCGCTTCGTCCAGCGGAACGACCGCACCCGGACGCATGCCCGCATCGAGCAGGGTCTTGATCAGCTTCAGGCGTTCCACCTGCGCCCCCGAGTACACGCGCTTGTCCGCGGCGTCCCGTCCTGGGACGGGGAAGCCGTAGCGGTCCTCCCACTTTCTTAATACTTCCTTGGCAATACCTGTCTCCTCCGAGACTACAGATATCGGCACGTTCATACCCCTACCTCAAAATTCAGTTTGTCTAAGACAAAACGCATGTTATAGTATTTTCCAGACGGAAACAAACTTGTTTTCCCATGCCATAACCGCTCTCCAGGACTCATCATGCACAGTAATCAATTCGAAGGTATGACTATCAAGACGAAGGTATGCACCGGATTCGCGGCAATCCTTCTGCTGATGGTTGTTTTAACAGGGATCGGCGTCAGCCGGGTCAACACGGTCTCTTCCAGCCTGATCACCATCGGCGACGTCAACAGCGTCAAGCAACGCTACGCCATCAACTTCCGCGGCAGCGTGCACGACCGTGCGATCAGCCTGCGCGATGTGACGCTGGTCGGCAGCGACACTGAACTGAAAGCGGCCGTGGCCGACATCCGTCGCCTGGCTTCCGACTATGAACAGTCCGCCGTGTTGCTGGACAAGATGCTTGCCGAGGGCAGCGATACCAGCCCTGAAGAGCGGCAAATCCTTGCCGGCATCAAGGAAGTCGAAGCCCGTACGCTGCCGCTGGTGTCGCAAGTGATCGCCTTGCGCGAAGCGGGCGAACTCGACCGCGCGAAGGAAGTCATGCTCAAGGATGCCCGTCCGGCCTTCGTCGAATGGCTGGCCAGGATCAACCAGTATATCGACCTGAAGGAAAAGGCGAACCAGTCCGAGTCGGCGCGCGCGCGCGAAGTCGCGAGCGGGTTCCAGACGCTCATGCTGATCATGTGTGCAGCCGCCGTCATCACCGGCGTACTCGTTGCGGCGGTCATCGTGCGCGCGATCTTGAGGGCGCTCGGCGGGGAGCCGGCGAAAGCCAGCGCCATCGCCAACAGCATTGCCACCGGCGACCTGGCGGTGATGATCGACACCGATGGCAGCAAGCGCTCGAGCGTGCTGTACGCCATGAGCGAGATGCGCGACAGCCTCCTCAGGATCGTGGCGGAGGTCCGCGTCGGCGCGCAGGCGATCTCCGCGGCCACCGCCGAGATCGCCTCCGGCAACCTCAACCTGTCGTCCCGCACCGAGCTGCAGGCTTCCTCGCTGCAGGAGACCGCCTCGTCGATGGAGCAATTGACCGCGACGGTCAGGCAGAATGCGGACAACGCGCTCCAGGCCAACCAGCTGGCCGTCTCCGCCGCCACCGTGGCGCGCAAGGGCGGCGCGGTCGTATCGCAGGTGGTGGACACCATGGACTCGATCAATGCCTCGGCCAGGAAGATCGTGGACATCATCAGCGTGATCGACGGGATCGCGTTCCAGACCAACATCCTGGCGCTGAATGCGGCGGTGGAAGCGGCGCGGGCCGGCGAACAGGGGCGCGGTTTCGCGGTAGTGGCGACCGAAGTGCGCAACCTGGCGCAGCGCTCCGCGGCGGCGGCCAGGGAGATCAAGGCGCTGATCGGCGATTCGGTCGACAAGGTCGACGCCGGCAGCCGGCTGGTCGCCGACGCGGGCGCCACCATGGATGAAATCGTCACCAGCGTGAACCGCGTGACCGACATCATGGCCGAGATCACGGCCGCGAGCCAGGAGCAGAGCGCGGGCATCGAACAGGTCAACCGCGCGATCGGCCAGATGGACCAGGTGACGCAGCAGAACGCGGCGCTGGTCGAAGAGGCCGCCACCGGGGCCGGCGCGCTGCAAGCGCAGGCGGAAAAGCTGGGCAGCGTGGTCGCCATTTTCAAGCTGGGCGATGCCGAGGCGCGTGCGCCGGGCGGCGCCACGCAAGTACGCGGCCGGCAAGCGGCCCTCCTGTCCTGAGCCCGCGCCGCCCGCGGCGCGGGCCGGCCGGAACCTGAATGACAAAGGACGCCTGCGGGCGTCCTTTGGTTTGCCGCCCTTCCGGGATGCTCAGGCTGCGGCTTCCGAAGCGCCCGCGGCGCTGGCGGGAGGCTCGATCGGCAGGCGGACCGTGAATGTCGTGCCGACCCCGATCCTGGAATCCACGTCGATGCGCCCGCCGTGCTTGCTGACGGTGCTGTAGGAGAGCGAGAGGCCCAGGCCGGTGCCGCTCCCCACCGGCTTGGTGGTGAAGAAAGGCTCGAAGATGCGGTTCAGGTTTTGCGGCGGGATGCCGCAGCCGGTGTCGCTGATCGCCACCCAGACCCAGTCGCCATCGACGCCGGTGCTGATGGTGATGATGCCGCTTTCCTCGATCGCATGGGCGGCATTGACCAGCAGGTTCATGAAGACCTGGTTCAGCTGCGACGGCAGGCACGTGACTTCCGGCAAGCTGCCGTAGCGCTTCTCGACCGTCGCCTTGTACTTGATCTCGTTGGCGACGATATTCAAGGTGCTGTCGAGACCGGCATGCAGGTCGGCGGGCTGCCAGTCGGTCTCTCCCACGTGCGAGAAATCCTTGAGCGCCTGGACGATTTCGCGCACGCGCTTCAATCCCTCCAGCGATTCCTTCACCAGGTCGGGCACGTCTTCCTTCAGGAAGGCCAGGTCCGCCTCGCGCCCGATCGCGTCGACGCGCGCCGCCAGCGGGGTGCCGGGCGCCATCTGGGCGACCGCCCTGCCATTGGCGCCCACCACCGCCAGCAGCGTGTTGATGTATTTTTTCAGCGTCCCCATGTTGCTGTTGACGAAGCCCAGGGGGTTGTTGATTTCGTGGGCGACGCCCGCCGCCAGTTGGCCGATGGACGCCATTTTTTCGGACTGGAGCAGCTGGTCGTGCGCTTCGCGCAGGCGGGCGATCAGGCATTCCTGCTCCTGCTCCATGTGCTTGCGCGCGCTGATGTCGCTGAGCGAGCCGATCACCTCGACGGGCGTGCCGTTCTCGTCGCGGATCAGGCGCAGCTGGTCGTGCATCCACAGGTATTCGCCGCTGGCGGTGCGGAACCGGTATTCGTAGGTCCGCTCGCCTTCGACGAACAGCTGGGCCAGGCTGGAGAAGATGTTGGGCGCATCTTCCGGGTGCAGGTGGTCGAACCAGAAGTTCGGGTCGGCCAGCATCTCCTCCGGCGGGTAGCCGAGGACGTGGTAGGCGTTCTTGCTGACGAAGGTCAGCTTGAAGTCGCCGCTGGGCACCGAGCTGTAGACAATCGCAGGAGTGTTATCGATCAGGTATTGCAGCCGGACCAGCGGCGAGGTGGCCTCGGCCGGCCGCGGGGGCGGGCTGGAATCGAAGGATTCGAATTCTTCAAACATCATGGCCATGGCGGGTTCGACGAAGATATGCTGGCTTCCATTATCTCGACGAATATGTCTGTACAGACACTTTCTTTCCGTAATGGAAATGATATTTTTGGTCGGTATGGCTTCGCTACAACACGCGGATCGGGGAACCCTCAGCCGGGCCTTGATAGCCTCGGTGAGCCTGAAGCTTGAAGGCCCGCTTCAGCCGCCGGCGCGTTTCGGATGGTGGCCGAGCTTTGCGAGCGTCTCCATCACCAGGTCGCAGTGGTCGCCCTGGACCTCGATCACGCCGTCCTTGACGGTGCCGCCCGATCCGCATGCGGTGCGCAGCTGCTTGCCCAGCAGAGCCAGTGCGGTGGGATCGAGCGCGAGCCCTTTGACGACCGTTACGCTCTTGCCGCCGCGGCCCTTCGTCTGGCGCGACACGCGCACCTTGCCATCGCCTTTGATCGCGGCTTGCGCCTGGCACGTGCACGCCGAGGCGGGCTGCCGGCATGCGGGGCACATGCGGCCGCCGTCGGTGGAATACACCAGGCCGCTGTTTGAACTGCTCTTCATGTTGACTTATCGTTTATGAGCGCTTGGGCGACCAAGGACCGCTCTTAAGCTTCATCCGCCGAGCTTTTGCAGAGACGCAAGGAACTTGCGCGCGTCCTGGTAGCCGATCACCCGGCTGTCCGGGATCTCGCGCCCTTCCCTGTCGAACAGGATGATCCCGGGCGGCCCGAACAGGCCGAAGCGCTTGAGCATGGCCTTGTCGTCCGCGTTATTGGCGGTCACGTCGATCTGCAGCAGGATGGTGTTGGCCAGCTTGGCCTGGACGGCCGGGTCGACGAAGGTCAGCTTTTCCATCTCCTTGCACGACACGCACCAGTCGGCATAGAAGTCGAGCATCGCCGTCTTGCCGCCGGTATTCGCCAGCACCGCATCGAGCTCGGCCACGTTCTTCACGCGCTTGAATTCCAGGTGCTGCGGCGCGCCGCCGCGCAGGTGGGCCAGCGGGGCCAGCGCATCGCGCCCGCCGCTGGCCACGCCGACCAGCTGCATCGCACCCAGCACGGCGATGGCGCCGCCGGCGGCCATCGTGGCCCAGTGACGGTAATGGCGCAGCAGGTAGAAGCCGTAGCCGAGCAGCAGCGCCGCCCACAGCAGCATCTGCGCCGCCGCCGGGATCACCGGCGAGACCAGCCACAAGGCCATCGCCAGCATCAGCACGCCGAACAGGCGCTTGACCGATTCCATCCACGCACCCGCGCGCGGCAGCAGCGAGCCGGCCGACACGCCGACCAGCAGCAGCGGAATGCTCATGCCGACCGCCATCGCGAACAAGGCTGCGCCGCCGATCAGGACATCGCGGGTCTGGCTGATGTAGACCAGGGCGCCGGCCAGCGGCGCGGCCACGCAGGGGCCGACGATCAGGGCCGAGATCGCGCCCATGGCGAACACGCCGGCCAGCTTGCCGGAAGAACGGCGGCCGGAGGCGTGGGAAAGACGGGTCTGCAACGCGACCGGCAGCTGCAGCTGGTAGAAGCCGAACATCGACAGCGACATGGCGACGATAAGGATGGCGAAGCTGCCCAGCACCCAGGGGTTCTGCAAGGCGGCGGCCAGGCCTTCGCCGATCAGGCCGGCGGCGATGCCGAGCGCGGTGTAGACGATGGCCATGCCGAGCGAGTACGCAAGCGACAGCACGAAGCCGCGCGAACGGCGTACCTGCTGGCCTTCGCCGACGATGATCGAAGACAGGATCGGCACCATCGGCAGCACGCAGGGCGTAAAGGCCAGGCCCAGGCCGAGCAGCACGAAGGCGGGAACGATGGCCAGCAGGCGGCCGCCGTTGAGGATGCCGGCGATGCTGGACATGTCGGATTCGGCGGCGGGAGCGCTGCCGGCAGGCGCCGTCACGGCGGGCGCTGGCGCGGCAGCGGCCGGGGCGCTGTCCGCCGCCGGCGTCGAGGACAGCGGGACCGAGATTGCCGGTCCCTGCCCTGCCGCGGCGCCGATCGGCAGCGGCGGCGCGCCGGACGCGGCGCCGCCTGCGCCTGCGCCCAGGCTGGCCGTGTGCTGCTGCGGCGGATAGCACAGGCCGGCGTCGGCGCAGCCCTGGCTGGTGGCCGTCAGGGTGAAACTACCACTGCCTTCGACGGGGACGCGGATCGTCAGCAGTCCCTTGTAGGTTTCGACATCCTTCTCGAAGGTCGGGTCGTACTTCACCTTGCCCGGCGGGATCTGCGGCGTGCCGAGCGTGGCGCCATCGGCCTTGAAGCCGAAGCGTTCGCGGTACATGTAGTAGCCGTCGGCGATCTGGTAAGTCACTTCCAGCGTCTGCGGGTCGGCCATGCGGGCGGCGAAGCGGAAGGCCAGGGCCGGGTCGAGGAACTCTTCTTCGGCGCGTGCGGCGCCGGCGGTCAGGAGCACGAGGGCGGCGAACAGCGTCAGGCAGGCTTGCAGCAGGCGGCTGGGGAAGAAACGGGTCATGGTGTCGGGTGAGTTGTTACAGCGCACCGGAATGGTACACCGGCTGGACTGTTCGCGTCTGTGGCGAGGCTTAAACCCGTGGCTTCGGCTTGTACCCAAGCCGGCCTGCAACGCGCACATCAGGCGAAAAAAAACCAGGCCGAAGCCTGGTTTCTTGGAGACCTAGCCGATTACTCAGCGGTCGGTGCTTCTTCAGCGGTGCCCGGTTCCGGACGGTCCAGCAGTTCGACGTAGGCCATCGGTGCGTTGTCGCCAACGCGGAAGCCCATCTTCAGGATGCGCAGGTAGCCGCCGTTGCGGTTGGCGTAACGCGGACCCAGTTCAGCGAACAGCTTCTGGACGATTTCGCGGTCGCGCAGGCGAGCGAAGGCCAGGCGCTTGTTTGCCAGGGTGTCGGTCTTGCCCAGGGTCAGGATCGGCTCGACAACGCGACGCAGTTCCTTTGCCTTCGGCACGGTGGTCTTGATGGCTTCGTGACGCAGCAGCGAAACAGTCATGTTGCGCAGCATTGCCAGGCGGTGGGACGAGGTACGGTTCAGCTTACGAAGGCCGTGACGGTGACGCATGGTAAATCCTTTCGAGTGTTTTCAATTCCAGTTCTTCGATCGTTCACGCTTGCGCGTGACCGCGGACCGGTTCAGGGGTTAAAACCGCCCGGACAAGGCGTCCAGGCGGGGTACTGCAAAGCGAAACTGAAATCGCGGATTACTTCTCGAGGCCAGCCGGCGGCCAGTTCTCGAGTTTCATGCCCAGGGTCAGGCCGCGCGAAGCGAGGACTTCCTTGATTTCGTTGAGCGACTTGCGGCCCAGGTTCGGGGTCTTCAGCAGTTCGTTTTCCGAACGCTGGATCAGGTCGCCGATGTAGTAGATGTTCTCGGCCTTCAGGCAGTTTGCCGAACGGACGGTCAGTTCCAGGTCGTCCACCGGACGCAGCAGGATCGGATCGACCAGCGGAGCGCGCGACGGTGCTTCGGCGGCGGCTTCGGTGCCTTCCAGGGCGGCGAACACGTTTAGCTGGTCCACCAGGACGCGGGCCGACTGGCGGATCGCTTCTTCCGGGGTGATCACGCCGTTGGTTTCGATGTTGATGATCAGCTTGTCCAGGTCGGTACGCTGCTCGACACGGGCCGATTCCACGGCGTAGGACACGCGGCGCACCGGCGAGAACGACGCATCCAGGATGATGCGGCCGATGGTCTTGTTGGTGTCTTCCGACAGGCGGCGCACGTTGCCCGGCACATAGCCGCGGCCCTTCTCGACCTTGATCTGCATGTCCAGCTTGCCGCCGGCGGTCAGGTGAGCGATCACGTGATCCGGGTTGATCAGTTCCACGTCATGCGGCAGGTCGATGTCGGAAGCCAGGACGGCGCCTTCGCCTTCCTTCTTCAGGGTCAGGGTGACCGAATCACGGTTGTGCACCTTGAACACGACGCCCTTCAGGTTCAGCAGCAGGTCGACCACGTCTTCCTGCACGCCGTCCAGCGACGAGTACTCGTGCACGACGCCGGCGATCGTCACTTCGGTCGGGGCATAGCCGACCATCGACGACAGCAGGACGCGGCGCAGCGCGTTGCCCAGGGTGTGACCATAACCACGCTCGAACGGCTCCATCACGACTTTTGCGTGACCGGCGCCCAGTGCTTCTACATCGATGATACGTGGCTTCAACAGACTATTTTGCATGAAATGTCCTTTTCAATACCCTCGGCTCGTTACACCGATAAGGCTGATGGCATTAATGAGAACGCCTGCGGGGAGCAGGCGGCGATACGAAAACGGTAGCGACGGGAATGATGGGAATCGGAGATTCGCTGCGGAGCCAACCTTAGGTTGCTGCGTCCGCACCACCTCTCCCGTCGTACGCGCGGAGGCGGGAACCCAGATTGTTCGACTTAGCCGAGAAACTTGGGTCCCCGCCTTCGCGGGGGTGACGACAAGGGGACGGCAAGCCGTCCCCGAGGTCGTCAATTAACGCGAGTACAGTTCGACGATCAGCGCTTCGTTGACGTCAGCAGCGATCTCGTTACGCTCCGGGAACGAACGGAAGGTGCCTTCGAACTTCTTGGCATCGACCGAAACCCAGCTCGGGAAACCGACTTGCTCAGCCAGCGACAGGGCTTCAGCGATACGCACTTGCTTCTTGGCCTTTTCGCGCACGGCGATGACGTCGCCGGTCTTGACCTGGTACGAAGCGATGTTCACGACGTTGCCGTTCACGGTGAAGGCCTTGTGGCTCACCAGCTGGCGTGCTTCAGCGCGGGTCGAGCCGAAGCCCATGCGGTAAGCGACGTTGTCCAGGCGCGATTCCAGCAGCTTCAGCAGGGTTTCGCCGGTGTTGCCCTTGCGGCGCGACGCTTCAGCGAAGTAGCGGCGGAACTGACGCTCCAGCACGCCGTAGATACGCTTGACCTTCTGCTTTTCACGCAGCTGGTTGCCGTAGTCCGAAGTACGGGCGCCCGACTTCACGCCGTGCTGACCCGGCTTGACGTCCAGCTTGCACTTCGAATCGAGCGAGCGACGTGCGCTCTTCAGGAACAGGTCGGTGCCTTCACGGCGCGACAGTTTTGCTTTTGGTCCGATATAACGTGCCACGTTAGATACCTTTATAAATGATCACGCCCCAGCGGTGCTTGGCACCCAGGCGCTAGTCCGGTCCACAGTTGGCCGGACGTGGCTTAAACAAATCGCCCGCCATTGAAATGGCAGGCGACAAGAGCCGGGCAGTATACCCTATTTCGGGCAACTGCACCGGCAATCTTTGAAACACCATGGGACCGAGGTCCCAAGCATCACGTATTAGATACGACGACGCTTCGGCGGACGGCAGCCGTTGTGCGGAACCGGGGTCACGTCCTGGATCTCGGTGATCTTGATGCCCAGGTTGTTCAGTGCGCGCACAGCCGACTCGCGGCCCGGGCCCGGGCCCTTGATACGCACTTCCAGGTTCTTCACGCCCGACTCCTGAGCGACCTTGCCTGCAGCTTCGGCAGCAACCTGCGCTGCGAACGGGGTCGATTTGCGCGAACCCTTGAAGCCGGCGCCGCCGGAGGTAGCCCACGACAGAGCGTTGCCCTGACGGTCGGTGATCGTGATGATCGTGTTGTTGAAGGACGCGTGGACGTGGGCGATGCCCTCGGCGACGTTCTTCTTGACTTTCTTGCGCACGCGAGCTGCTGCTGCGCTGCTTTGTTGCTTGGCCATGGTCAGGTTCCTAGATTATTTCTTGAGCGATTGTGCGGCCTTGCGCGGACCTTTGCGGGTACGTGCATTGGTACGGGTACGCTGGCCGCGCACCGGCAGACCCTTACGGTGACGCATGCCGCGGTAGCAGCCCAGGTCCATCAGACGCTTGATGTTCATGGACAGTTCGCGGCGCAGGTCGCCTTCCACGACAAACTTCGCGACTTCGTCACGCAGCTTCTCGAGTTCGTTGTCGTCCAGGTCCTTGACCTTCTTGTTGGTCGCGATACCGGTTGCGTCGCAGATCTTCTGCGAGCGCGGACGGCCAATACCGTAGATCGCCGTCAGGCCGATAACAGTGTGCTGATGATTTGGGATGTTAACCCCTGCAATACGTGCCATTCGATATTCCTCGTATTAACCTTGACGCTGCTTGTGACGCGGCTCGACGCAGATCACACGGACCACGCCCTTGCGCTTGATGATCTTGCAGTTGCGGCAGATCCGCTTGACTGAAGCGTTAACTTTCATTTTGCACTCTCTTCGGTTCGTTTACTTGATGATTTTTTACTTGGTGCGGAACACAATGCGGGCCCGGGAAAGGTCGTACGGGGTCAGTTCCACCGTCACCTTGTCGCCCGGGAGAATGCGGATGTAATTCATCCGCATTTTACCCGAGATATGCCCCAGCACCACGTGCCCGTTTTCCAGCTTCACGCGAAAGGTCGCGTTCG
This sequence comes from uncultured Massilia sp., assembly GCA_966210615.1. GTDB lineage: Bacteria > Pseudomonadota > Gammaproteobacteria > Burkholderiales > Burkholderiaceae_D > Telluria. Next base: position 15,386 of record CBIHLT010000022.1, on the reverse strand, counting down.
GGAGATTCTCGAGAATCTCCCCCTGCATTTGGATGACGTCGTCTTTTGCCATTCGCTCTATGCACTCCCCGCTTATCGCGTCGGAATTCCGCCCTTGAAGTTAGCCTTGCGCAGCAGCGATTCATATTGCTGCGACATGACGTAGTTCTGCACTTGTGCCATGAAGTCCATCGTCACCACCACGATGATCAGGAGCGACGTGCCGCCGAAGTAGAAGGGAACCTTCCACTGGGCAGTCATGAACTCCGGCACCAGGCACACCAGGGTGATATAGACCGCACCAGCCAGGGTCAGGCGCATCAGGATCTTGTCGATGTAGCGGGCAGTCTGCTCGCCCGGACGGATGCCCGGAACGAATGCACCGCTCTTCTTCAAGTTGTCCGCCGTTTCCTTGCTGTTGAATACCAGCGCGGTATAGAAGAAGCAGAAGAACACGATCGCCACCGCATACAGCAACGCGTGGATCGGCTCGCCCGGTCCCATCGACGCCGCCAGGTCCTTCAGGAACCCGATGACCGGGCTGCTGGAGTCCTTGCCGCGCGTGAACCAGTCGACGATCGTTGCCGGGAACAGGATGATCGACGAAGCGAAGATCGGCGGGATCACGCCAGCCATGTTCAGCTTCAAGGGCAGGTGGCTGGTTTGGCCACCGTAGATCTTGTTGCCGACCTGGCGCTTGGCGTAGTTGACCAGGATCTTGCGCTGGCCGCGTTCAACGAACACCACGCCAAAAGTCACTGCCACCACCAGCGCGACGATCAGGATCGCCGAGAAGCTGCCGATCGAACCGTTCGACACCAGGGTGAACAAGCCGCCCATGGCCGAAGGCAGACCCGCTGCGATACCGGCAAAGATGATGATCGAGATGCCGTTGCCGAGACCGCGTTCGGTGATCTGCTCGCCCAGCCACATGAGGAACATGGTGCCGGTCAGAAGGGTCGTGACGGTGACGAAGCGGAAACCGATGCCCGGATCGAGCACCAGTCCCGGCTGCGCCTCGAGCGCGACCGCGATGCCGAACGCCTGGAACAGCGCCAGCGCAACCGTGAAGTAACGGGTGTACTGGGTGATCTTGCGGCGGCCGGCTTCGCCTTCCTTCTTCAGCGCCTCCAGTTGCGGCGAAACGATCGATGCGAGCTGCATGATGATCGAAGCCGAAATGTAAGGCATGATGCCGAGAGCGAACACGGTAAAGCGGGACAGGGCGCCGCCCGAGAACATGTTGAACATGCCCAGGATGCCGCCCTCGTTCTGCTTGAACAGCGACGCGAGCTGCACCGGGTCAATCCCGGGGACCGGGATGTGAGCACCGATGCGGTACACGACCAATGCGCCAAGCAAAAACCACAGCCGGCCCCAGGGGAAGCCGGAAGCGGCGCTTTTACCAAGTTGTGAATTAGTCGCCAATTTTTGCTCCGATCAGGCAGGCCGCAATTAAGCGACCGAACCGCCAGCTGCTTCGATCGCCGCTTTCGCGCCGGCGGTCGCTTTCAGGCCCTTGAGGTTCACCGCTTTGGTGATCTCGCCGGACAGGATGACGCGGACGTCACGTGCCACGACCGACAGGATGCCTGCCTGCTTCAGCACCAGGATGTCGACATCGCCGACAGCCAGGCCGTTCAGGTCCGACAGACGCACTTCAGCCTTGAACGATGCGTTCAGCGACTTGAAGCCGCGCTTCGGCAGACGACGCTGCAGAGGCATCTGGCCGCCTTCGAAGCCGACTTTGTGGAAGCCGCCCGAACGCGATTTCTGACCCTTGTGACCGCGGCCGGCAGTCTTGCCCAGGCCCGAGCCGATACCGCGGCCAACGCGACGCTTTGCGTGCTTGGCGCCGTCAGCTGGTTGAATGGTATTGAGTTCCATTGATTTCTCCGTACGTAAGCCGCGGCTTACGAAACAACTTTAACGAGGTACGCGACTTTGTTGATCATGCCACGCACGGACGGGGTGTCCTGCAGCTCGGAAACCGAGTTGACACGACGCAGACCCAGGCCGCGCACGGTGGCACGGTGATCCTGACGGGTACCGATCAGGCCCTTGACGAGCTTGACTTTGACAGTGTTTGCCATGTTTGTTCCCCTTAACCCAGGATGTCTTCAACCGACTTGCCGCGCTTGGCAGCGATGTCAGCCGGAGTGCTCATTTTTGCCAGACCGTCGAGGGTAGCGCGAACCAGGTTGTACGGGTTCGACGAACCGGTCGACTTGGCGACCACGTCGGTCACGCCCATCACCTCGAAGATAGCGCGCATTGCGCCACCAGCGATCACGCCGGTACCCGGCTTGGCCGGCGACATCATGACGCGCGAGGCGCCGTGACGACCGGTAACGGTGTGGTGCAGCGTACCGTTCTTGAGGGGCACCTTGATCAGGTTGCGGCGGGCTTCTTCCATCGCTTTTTGCACGCCGACAGGAACTTCCTTCGACTTGCCCTTGCCCATGCCGATGCGGCCATCGCCGTCACCGACAACGGTCAGCGCTGCAAAACCCATGATACGACCACCCTTCACCACCTTGGTGACGCGGTTGATCGCGATCATTTTCTCGCGCATGCCATCATCCGGCTTGTCGCTTGCCATTTTCGCTTGCATTTTTGCCATGACGATTCTTCCTTAGAACTTCAGACCGGCTTCACGCGCGGCTTCTGCCAGCGCCTTCACACGGCCGTGGTAACGGAAACCCGAGCGGTCGAACGCAACTTCGGTGATTCCTGCTTTCAGTGCCTTCTCGGCGACGCGCTTGCCCACCAGGGCGGCAGCGGCAGCGTTGCCGCCTGCACCGCTCTTGCCGGCCAGTTCGGCGCGCACTTCTGCTTCCAGCGTCGAAGCCGACACCAGCACCTTTGCGTCCGGGCTGATCAGGTTCGCATAGATGTGCAGGTTGGTGCGGTGAACCGACAGACGGTTCACGCCCAGCTGGGCGATCTTGATGCGGGTTTGACGTCCGCGACGCAGACGCGATTCTTTCTTGTCCATCGTCAGCTCCGATTATTTCTTCTTGGTTTCTTTAAGCTTCACCACTTCGTCCGAATAACGGACACCCTTGCCCTTGTAAGGCTCAGGCGAGCGGTAAGCGCGCACTTCCGCGGCAACCTGGCCGACCTTTTGACGGTCGATACCCTTGATCAGGATCTCGGTCGGGGTCGGGGTGACTGCGGTGACGCCTTCCGGCATCGCGTGCAGGACCGGGTGCGAGAAGCCCAGCGACAGGTTCAGGGCGTTGCCCTGCACAGCTGCCTTGTAGCCCACGCCCACCAGGTTCAGCTTCTTCTCGAAGCCCTTGGTGACGCCGGTAACCATGTTGTTGACCAGGGCGCGCAGGGTGCCCGACATGGCGTTCGATTCACGCGAATCGTCCACCACGTCGAAGGTCAGCGTGCCGTTGTTGTTTTCCACTTTGACCAGGCCGTTCAGCGGCTGGGTCAGGGTGCCGAGCGGGCCCTTGACGGTGATCGACGACGCGTTGATGGCGACATCGGTACCTGCCGGGACGGCGATTGGCATCTTAGCTACTCGAGACATGTCTACTCCTTAAGCCACGTAGCACAGCACTTCGCCACCGACGCCGGTAGCACGTGCTTTGCGGTCGGTCATCACGCCTTGCGGGGTCGAGACGATTGCCACGCCCAGGCCGTTCATGACCGACGGGATTTCGTTCTTGCCCTTGTAGACGCGCAGGCCAGGACGGGACACGCGCTCGATGCGCTCGATGACCGGACGGCCGGTGTAATACTTCAAACCGATTTTCAGTTCAGCCTTGCCACCTTCGGTGGTCACGGCGAAATCTTCAATGTAACCCTCGTCCTTCAGGACGTTGGCGATCGCAACCTTGACTTTCGACGACGGCATTGCGACCGTGGTCTTCTGGACAGTTTGTGCGTTGCGGATGCGGGTCAGCATATCGGCGATAGGATCGCTCATACTCATTGCTTATTCTCCTATTACCAGCTAGCTTTGGTCATACCCGGGATTTCGCCTTTCATGGCGAATTCGCGGAGTTTGGTGCGGGCCAGACCGAATTTACGGAAAGTACCACGTGGACGGCCGGTCATTGCGCAGCGGTTACGCTGGCGGGTCGGGGCCGAGTTGCGCGGCAGGGCCTGCAGCTTCAGGCGAGCTTCGTAACGTTCTTCTTCCGACTTCGATTGGTCGTCGATGATCGCTTTCAGAGCGGCACGCTTTGCGGCGAATTTCTCCACCAGGTCTGCACGCTTCTGTTCGCGGTTAATCAGTGCAAGTTTTGCCATGCTCTTAGTTCCTGAACGGGAATTTGAAGGCGGCGAGCAGCGCTTTGGCTTCTTCGTCGGTCTTAGCGGTGGTCGTGATCGAGATGTTCATGCCACGCAGCGCGTCGATCTTGTCGTAATCGATTTCCGGGAAGATGATCTGCTCTTTGACGCCGATGTTGTAGTTGCCACGGCCATCGAAGGATTTGCCGTTGACACCACGGAAGTCACGCACGCGCGGCAGTGCCACGGTGATGAAGCGGTCCAGGAATTCGTACATGCGGTTACCGCGCAGGGTCACCATCGTACCGATCGGGTAGCCTTCGCGGATCTTGAAACCTGCGATTGCCTTGCGAGCCTTGGTCACGACCGGCTTCTGGCCGGCGATCTTGGTCAGGTCGCCAGTGGCGTGCTCGATGACCTTCTTGTCGGCGACAGCTTCCGACAGACCCATGTTCAGGGTGATCTTGGTCAGACGCGGCACTTCCATGACCGACTTGTAACCGAATTTCTCGGTCAGCTCGGCGACGACTTTGTCTTTGTAAATTTGTTGGAGACGGGCCATTGTTCTTACCCCTTCACTACTTCGCCGTTCGACTTGAAGACGCGGACTTTTTTGCCGTCCACATCCTTGAAGCCCACGCGGTCTGCCTTGCCGGTCGCTGCGTTGAACAGAGCGACGTTCGAGACGTGAATCGGCATAGTCTTGTCGACGATACCACCAGTGTTACCGGTCATCGGGTTCGGCTTGGTCGCCTTCTTGGCGACGTTGACGCCCTCGACGATGACGTGCTCAGCGTCTACACGCTTCTGAACGACGCCACGCTTGCCCTTGTCCTTACCGGCCAGAACGATGACTTCGTCGTTTTTACGAATCTTATCCATTGCGACTCCTTACAGAACTTCAGGTGCCAGGGACACGATCTTCATGAACTTCTCGGTACGCAGCTCGCGCGTCACCGGTCCGAAGATACGGGTACCGATCGGCTCCAGCTTGCTGTTCAGGAGCACGGCGGCGTTGCCGTCGAACTTGACCAGGGAACCGTCCTGGCGGCGCACACCTTTGGCGGTACGCACAACCACGGCGTTGTAAATTTCACCTTTTTTGACGCGACCACGCGGCGCAGCCACCTTGACGGTGACCTTGATGATGTCGCCAATGCTCGCATAACGGCGTTTCGAGCCGCCCAACACCTTGATGCACAGAACTTCCTTGGCACCGGTGTTGTCGGCCACTTCGAGCCGGCTTTCGGTTTGAATCATAGTATTTTCTTTCCCAACTTAAGCCGTAGAAAACCCCACGGAGAACCGTGGGCCTGCGGTCAGTCTTGGTCCCGCCGGCACGCCCCTGCTGGAGCATGACGATTGGGTGATTGGACTTTCCAATAACTTTCGCTACACAGGCCGCCGACATCGCGGGGGACATACTGCGGCAACACATGAACGAAGCCCGCTAGTATCCCAGATACCAGCGGGCCACGCAAGACAAATTTTAAGGCTTAGATGACCTGTGCTTGTTGCACAACACGGGTCACGGTCCAGGCCTTCGTCTTCGAGATCGGGCGACCTTCCGTGATCTCGACCGTGTCACCGGTCTTGACCTGGTTGGTCTCGTCGTGCGCGTGGTACTTGTTCGAGCGCACGATGATCTTGCCATACAGCGGGTGCTTGACGTGACGCTCGATCAGGACGGTCACCGTCTTGTCCATTTTGTCGGACACGACCTTGCCGACCAGCGTACGCTTCAGCGCCGTTTTAGTGGTGTCGTTCATTTGGCTTCCTTCGAGTTCATCACAGTCTTCACACGCGCGATATCGCGACGTACTTTCTTGAGCTGCGCGGTGTTCGCCAGCTGCTGGGTAGCCAGCTGCATGCGCAGGCCGAACTGGGCCTTCAGCAGCTCATTCAGCTCCTTCTGCAGGGCGTCCTGGTCTTTGCCGCGGAGTTCCGATGCTTTCATATTCAACTCCTGTTATTGGCCGACTTGGCGCACCACGAAGGTGGTTGCCAGCGGCAGTTTGGCAGCGGCCAGGCGGAACGCTTCGCGCGCCAGTTCTTCTGCGACGCCGTCCATCTCGTACAGGACTTTGCCTGGCTGGATTTCAGCGACGTAGTACTCCGGGTTACCCTTACCGTTACCCATACGGACTTCGGCCGGCTTGTTCGAAATCGGCTTGTCCGGGAAGATACGGATCCAGATACGGCCGCCACGCTTGATGTGACGGGTCATCGCACGACGTGCCGCTTCGATCTGGCGTGCGGTGATACGGCCGCGGGCAACTGCCTTCAGGCCGAATTCGCCGAACGACACAGCGGTGCCGCGGGTGTGCGAGATGCCGGTGTTACGGCCCTTCTGCTCTTTACGATACTTTCTGCGGGATGGCTGCAGCATCTTTATTCTCCTGCTTTCTCAGCCGGCTTGGCAGCGGCGCGACGACCTGCTGGAGCGGCTCCTGGTTTGGCGCCTGGGCGCGGACGGCCGCCCGGCTTGCCATCATCGCGACGCGGGCCGCGTGGCTTCTTCTCATCGGCCGGGACGTCGATCACAGGTGCTTCGCCGGTCGGCGAACGGTCGCCCTTGTAGACCCAGACCTTGACGCCGATGATGCCGTAGGTGGTCGATGCTTCGCTGGTGCCGTAGTCGATATCGGCGCGCAGGGTGTGCAGAGGCACACGGCCTTCGCGGTACCATTCGGTACGTGCGATCTCGATGCCGTTCAGGCGGCCCGACGACATGATCTTGATGCCGACGGCGCCCAGGCGCATTGCGTTCTGCATGGCGCGCTTCATCGCGCGGCGGAACATGATGCGCTTTTCGAGCTGCTGCGAGATCGAGTCGGCGATCAGCTGCGAGTCGATTTCCGGCTTGCGGATCTCTTCGATATTGACGTGCACGGGCACGCCCATGATCTTCGCCAGCGACGACTTCAGCACTTCGATGTCTTCGCCCTTCTTGCCGATCACGACGCCAGGACGCGACGAGTAGATGGTGAAGCGCGCGTTCTTGGCAGGACGCTCGATGACGACGCGGCCGACCGAAGCGTTCTTCAGCTTCTTCTTCAGGAAAGCGCGTGCTTCCAGGTCTTCCTTCAGCATCTCGGCGAAGTTGCCGTTGCCAGCGTACCAGCGCGACGCCCAGTTACGGGTGACCGCCAGGCGGAAGCCGGTTGGGTGGATTTTCTGACCCATCGTATGACCCCTTAGTTACCGACAGTCACGTAGATGTGACAGGATTGTTTCGAAATGCGATCGCCGCGGCCCTTCGCACGTGCGGTGAAGCGCTTCAGGATCGGGCCCTTTTCGACGTAGATCTGGGTGACCTTCAGCTCGTCGATGTCGGCGCCATCATTGTGTTCCGCGTTGGCGATCGCCGACTCGAGAACCTTCTTGATGATGGTCGCGCCCTTCTTCGGGCTGAACTGCAGAATGTTGAGTGCTGCGTCAACCTTCTTGCCACGGATCAGGTCGGCAACCAGGCGGCCTTTTTGTTCCGACAGGCGAACGCCTTTGAGGATTGCTTTAGTTTCCATTATCGTTTCGCCTTCTTGTCAGCAGCGTGGCCCTTGAACGTACGGGTCAGCGCGAATTCGCCGAGCTTGTGGCCGACCATGTTCTCCGAGACGTACACCGGCACGTGCAGCTTGCCGTTGTGGACGGCAATGGTCAGACCGATGAAGTCAGGAGTGATCGTCGAGCGGCGCGACCAGGTTTTGACTGGCTTCTTGTCTTTGGTCGCTTGCGCGGCTTCGACCTTCTTCACCAGGTGGGCGTCAATGAACGGCCCTTTTTTCAATGAACGAGTCATGTTTTATCCCTTATTTCTTGCCGCGGCGCGAGACGATCATCGACGAAGTGCGCTTGTTCGAACGCGTCTTCTTGCCCTTGGTCTGCTGGCCCCATGGCGACACCGGATGGCGACCTGCTGCCGTACGGCCTTCACCACCACCGTGCGGGTGGTCGATCGGGTTCATCACGACACCGCGGACGGTCGGACGCACACCGCGCCAACGCATCGCACCGGCTTTACCGATCTTGCGCAGGCTGTGCTCGGCGTTGCCGACTTCACCCACGGTTGCACGGCACTCGATGTGCACGCGACGGACTTCACCCGAGCGCAGGCGAACCTGTGCGTAGGTGCCTTCGCGGGCCATCAGGACCACGGCGGCGCCGGCGGTGCGGGCCATCTGTGCGCCCTTACCCGGCAGCATTTCGACGCAGTTCATCACGGTACCAACCGGGATGTTGCGGATCGGCAGGCAGTTACCGGCCTTGATCGGTGCTTCCGCGCCGTTCATGACGGTGTCGCCCACAGCCATGCCCTTGGTGGCGATGATGTACGCACGGTGACCGTCGGCGTAGCACAGCAGAGCGATGTGCGCGGTACGGTTCGGGTCGTATTCGATACGCTCGACCTTGGCAGGGATGCCGTCCTTGTTGCGCTTGAAGTCAACCAGGCGGTAGTGCTGCTTGTGGCCACCGCCGATGTGGCGGGTGGTGATGTGACCGTTGTTGTTACGGCCAGCAGTCTTCGATTTCTTTTCAACCAGGGCTGCGAACGGACGGCCTTTGTACAGGCCTTCGGTCACAACTTTCACCATGCCGCGACGGCCTGGGGAGGTTGGCTTCATCTTAACGAGTGCCATTATTTAGCCTCCTCGACAAAATTGATTTCCTGGCCCGGCTTCAGGCACACGAAAGCACGCTTGGTGTGGTTGCGGCGGCCGTTGAAACGGCCCGAGCGCTTCTGCTTGCCTTCGCGGTTCACGGTTTGCACCGATTCCACTTCGACCTTGAACAGCAGCTCGACGGCAGCCTTGATTTCTGGCTTGGTCGCGTCCGGCAGAACCTTGAACACGATCTGCTCGTTCTTTTCCGCGACGAAGGTCGCTTTTTCGGAAATGACCGGAGCCAGCAGCACCTTCATCAGGCGCTCTTCGCTAAATTTGATTGCGGCGCTCATGCGTACATCTCCTCGATCTTGGCCAGAGCAGCTTTGGTGACCAGGACTTTCTTGTAGAACACCAGCGACATCGGGTCAGCAGCCTTCGGCTCGACGACCAGCACGTTCGGCAGGTTACGCGAGGCGAGCAGCAGGTTTTCGTCGATGGTGTCGGTGATCACGAGGACCGATTCCAGGCCCATGCCCTGCAGCTTTTGCGACAGCAGCTTGGTTTTCGGAGCTTCGATCGACAGGTTCTCAACCACGTTCAGGCGGCCTTCGCGGGCCAGCTGCGAGAAGATCGAGCAGATACCTGCACGGAACATCTTCTTGTTGACCTTGTGCGAGAAGTTCTCGTCCGGGGTGTTCGGGAAGATACGACCACCGCCGCGCCACAGAGGCGACGACGACATACCAGCACGAGCGCGGCCGGTGCCCTTCTGGCGCCATGGCTTCTTCGTGGTGTGGCTGACTTCTTCGCGGTCTTTCTGCTTGCGGTTGCCGCTACGTGCGTTGGCGGCGTAAGCGACCACGATCTGGTGGATCAGGGCTTCGTTGTATTCGCGGCCGAACACGGTGTCGGCAGCTGCAACGCCTGCGCCAGCTTGACCTTGCTCATTCAGGAGCTGAAGTTCCATATTTAAGCTCCTTTCTTGGCTTTGGTTTTGACAGCCGGCTTGACAACCACTTGGCCGTTCTTGGCGCCAGGAACGGCACCTTTGACCATCAGCAGTTGACGCTCAGCGTCGATGCGGGCGATTTCCAGGTTCTGGGTGGTGACGGTAACGTCGCCCATGTGACCGGTCATGCGCTTACCCGGGAACACGCGGCCCGGATCCTGGGCCATACCGATGGAGCCAGGAACGTTGTGCGAACGCGAGTTACCGTGGGTCTGACGACCCGACGAGAAGTTGTAACGCTTGATGGTACCGGCGTAGCCCTTACCGATCGAGGTGCCTTGCACGTCGATTTTCTGGCCCACTTCGAACATCGAAGCATTGATGGTGTCGCCGGCTTTGAGTTCAGCGGCTTTGGTGGAATCGATGCGGAATTCCTTCAGCATCGTACCGGCTTCGACGCCAGCCTTGGCGTAGTGACCGGCGGCGGCCTTGTTCACGCGGGAAGCGCGACGTTGACCGAAGACGACCTGAACAGCGGTATAACCGTCAGTTTCAGGAGTTTTGACTTGCGCAACACGGTTGTTCGACACGTCCAGGACGGTGACAGGGATCGAATCGCCGTCATCCGTAAAGATACGCATCATGCCAACCTTGCGACCGAGAAGGCCCAGGCTCATTTTTTCTCCATTCCCACCTACGATTGGGCGGGGGTAGTTGAACTACTAAAAAATATGGGTCAAAAAAGATAGACCCATACCGAAGCCGGCTAGTATAGCGTGCAAACGACGACGGCGCAACAGAAGAATCGGGCGCGTAGCCGGCTCTGTTGCGTTTTTCGCATAATGGAGAGAGCGAGGAATCCGTTCTAGCTGAACGGCACAGAAAAGGCACACCGCTGCGCCTTTTCTCTGCAAGTCTCGAGGACTTGCGATCTGGAAGTCTGGTGGGCGGTGCAGGATTCGAACCTGCGACCCCTTGGATGTCGACCAAGTATTCTAACCAGCTGAACTAACCGCCCGGGGAGCCGCATTATACGAAGCTTGCTTGAAGTTTTGCAATAGCTTTTTTCGGCCTGCGACCAAATTTCGACAAATGGGTGCCGGCGAGGCAATCGTGCGCGGGTTGTTGATGCCGAAACGAAATGCTATTGTACAAATGCATCTGCGGCCGGCGCCTTGTCGATGGTATCTCCGGTACCCCATGGCGCCGCCGCCCTCTCCTCCCCGGCGCAGTGACGCGCCGCCGAATCAAGGAAGCTCACCAATGAATCACATCATCCTCGGCAATTCCCTGACGGACTGGCTGATCGCGCTGGCCGTCGCCGTCACGGTCGCGGCCGGACTGGACGCGGTCAAGGCCATCCTGCTGCGGCGCATCCGCAGCCTCACCGCCCGGCGCGCCTCGAGAGCGCGCGGGGTTGCCGTGGCCGCGCTGTCCTCGACGCGCCTGGCGGTGCTGGCGATCCTGGGCCTGTATGCCGGCGCCAGCCTGCTGGTCCTGCCCGAGCGCGGCCAGCTGTTCGCCGGCCGCGCCGCGATGGCCGCCCTGCTGGTCCAGTGCGCGATCTGGGGCGACCACGGCGTCCGGAGCTGGCTCGCGTCCACCCGCGCGCAGCAGGCCGACGATCCCGGCCGCGCCACGTCGTCGGCCGCGATCGGCTTCATCGTGCGGGTACTGCTGTGGGCTGTCGTGGTGCTGATGATCCTCGATAACCTGGGCGTCAACATCACGACCCTGGTGGCCAGCCTGGGCATCGGCGGCATCGCGGTGGCGCTGGCGGTGCAGAGCATCCTGGGGGACCTGTTCGCTTCGCTGTCCATCGTGCTCGACAAGCCCTTCGTGATCGGCGACTTCATCATCGTCGACAATGCCCTCGGCACGGTGGAGCACGTGGGACTCAAGACCACGCGCGTGCGCAGCCTGGGCGGCGAGCAGATCGTGTTCTCGAACGCCGCCCTGCTCAAGAGCCGGATCCATAACCTGCGCCGCATGGAGTCGCGGCGCGTGGTGTTCAGCCTGGCGGTGAACCACGCCACACCCGAGCCGAGCCTGCGCGCCCTGCCCGGCCTGATCGAGGCCATCGTCAGCGAGCAGCCGCAGGTGCGCTTCGACCGCGCCCACTTCAACGGATTGGGCGCGCCGGCCTTCAGCTACGAGGTGGTGTACTTCGTCGAGAGCGCCGATTACCGGGTATTCATGGATGTGCAGCAGGAGATCTACCTGCGCATCGTGGCCATGCTCGCCGAACAGGGGGTGCGCCTGGCGCTACCGGCGCAGACGATCCACGTGGAAGGCGCGCCGGCCGCGTTTCCGCCCGCCTTGCCGCAGGCGGAGCGGATCGCCGCCTGAGGCTGGCTCTCGAGGCGCGCGGATCGGGCGGTGTATGCGGAGCGCCACTGCCCAGCGGAATTTGATAGATTGCTAGTTTCTAATTGGCAATTTATTCATTTGCCTGAGTTAGAATGCTGTTGATGCGACCGGACGCGGCCAACCGCGTGCCCGCCAAACGATTCTTCCTCGGGCCACGCGCCGAACGTTCCTGTGCCTTCCCAAGACCTGTCCCCACTGCGCCTGACCATCGACCGCCGGCGCGCCGAGTTCGCGGATCCGGAGTTCGAAGACCGCTTCCTCCGCCATTTCCTGCCGGAGCGTAATGCCCAGCTGAAGGCGAGCCTGCTGTTCTCGGCATTCTTCTATATCGCGTTCGGCGTCACCGATCTCACGACCCTGGGCATCACGCCCATCGCCTGGGCCATGGTCGCGCTGCGCGTGGTGGTCGGCGCGGCCGCCCTGGGCGGCTATGTCGCCGTCACCCGCCATCCGGACTCGGTGCGGGTGTCCATCCTGACCACCTGCCTGGTCCTCGCCGTGGGCCTGATCGTGTTCCCCATATTGTGCTGGTACCAGCCGAGCGCGATGGCGTGGAACCTCATGTCCTTCGCGCTGATCCTCATGGCGGTTTACGTCAACTTCCCGAACCGCTTCATCTATGCGGTCGCGATCGGGGTGGGCGCGAGCGTGGAGTTCGCGGCGATGCTGATCGTCCAGGGTTCCCTGAACCCGGACGATGTGCTGGCCCTGGTGCTGATGCTCATCCTCGGCAATGCCCTCGGCTATATCGCGGCGAGCCGCTTCCACCTCGCCCAGCGCGAGCAATTCCGTTCCTCGATGCTGCTGCAACAGCTGGCCGACCGCGATCCCCTGACCGGCTGCTACAACCGCCGCGTCCTGCAAAGCGGCCTGCTGGACGCCGAACTGGCGCGCGCCCGCCGCTACGGCAACGCCCTGTCGGCGGTCCTGTGCGATATCGACCATTTCAAGCGCATCAACGACAGCTACGGCCATGCGGCCGGCGACCAGGTGCTGAGCGGGTTCGCCGGGCTGCTGCAGGCGATGACGCAGGAGACCGACGGCAGCGTCATCCGCTACGGCGGCGAGGAGTTCCTGATCGTGCTTCCGCAAGCGGAGCTGGCCGAGGCGCAGGCGCTGGCGGAACGCATCCGCCATGCCTTCGCCAACACGCCTACACCCATCGGAGGCGGCGCCTTCGTCTCGGCGACTGCGAGCTTCGGCATTGCCTCGATCCCGACGCTGCATCATTTTGTGCCGGCGAAGTTCGAGGCCCTGATCGAAGCGGCGGACGTGCAGCTGTATGGGGTCAAGCATGGCGGGCGCAATGGGGTGCGCGGCACGGTCGTGAGCGCTGCTGCCGAGCCGCTGGCGGCGCGCGCCTGAAACCGGCACTTGCACTCCCGGGCGATCGTTGTCCGGCATGCCGGGCCAGTCCTCAACCGGCGCCAGGGCGTTAATTATGGGTAGTCGCCAGGGGCGTCATTGAGATCCTCCTCCAGCTCCCTTTCGAAAATCCTGCGGTCGTTCGAATTGATGCAGAGTACCCAGCCCAGGGCAAGAAGCGTGAGGATGGAGCACATCATCATGGTAATCATGGCGCCGCCTGTTGAAGTCGGGACTGCCAGTCTACACAGAGGCAAGGTTCCGAGTGAACAGGCTGTCGTTTAACCGGAACAGGTATCGATGATCGGCCAGGCGTGCGTCCATCGCCGGTCAGGCCGTTCAGTCTACGGCATGTCGCCGCCGAGACGGGCCCAATGTCCGATTGCGACTGCGCATTCAAGCGGTCACTCACGCCTGTGAATGCTCGCGCCAGCCTGATTCCTTAGTCGGGAGCTACCGATATCAGGAGGTCGGCAACGACATCACCCCGAAGTGGGCCATCTACCAGTTCAGAGCACTCAAGCATCTGGTTTCGCAGCTCGACCATGCGTGCAGTAGGCTCGGGCTGTGTGGCCCAGAAGTGTTCGGACGGCCATTGGGCATATGCGAAATAGTGGCCGTCGGCGCACCGATGCAAACGCGACCCTAGACCGCCTCGCTCATCGCGTATAAGTTTGGTTAGTTCCTGCCAGGCGCGCTCAAAGTCTGGCTCACGACCAGAGGCGACTTTCCACCTAAAGTAAATCGCATACATAAAATTTTGTCGGGTTGTGGCCGATCTCGGGCGTTTTGCGAAGGGCCTCTTCTGGCCGATTGCGGCCCTATCTGGACGGCTGCTCTCGACCCGAAGCAGACATTGAGCCTTCTTCGTCACGCACCAAGCGTCTGAAGGAAAGGAACCAAGAAAACTAGCCCGAGAAGGCTAAACAAGATTGCCGCTTTAACCGCTATTTCTTTCCACGGAAACGGAATATCGCCATCCGGATTGCTCCAACCGCTTGGCAGATCATCATCAATCGTGATTAGGTGCCCTGCGAAGGCCCAAACAGCGAAGCCTATTGCGGTGTACAGATATGGCACCTTCCAAATCAGGGAGAGAATGAAGGCAGTCAAGCAAACCATGGTCAGCATGATGCCGCACCGCTTGAGTTCAGAAACACTCACGACCTTATCTCCCTCGACATGAACGAATCAACGGCCGCTTTTGGCCGATTGCGGACCTTTGGTTGCATCCGCTCCCGACCCAAAGCGGAATTTGCTTAGTTAGTTTGAAATTGGATTTGGCTCAGAGATCCGCATAGTAGGACGAACGCAGGTAACAGCACGACGCTGTTCCGTAAGATGCGATCAATTCGCGTAACGTGCACACCCTGTAATCTGGACATCACTGTGGCGATGACAACACCTCCAAGTAGTAGTCCTATCATCAGTCCTCTACCTAAGAAATAATCAGCTTGTGCGTTGAAGTACAGATAATGTGCGTCTGGTGAGCTAGGAAATGCATGAGGACCGATTGTCTCCCACCCATGCCACACCCAATAACGCCAGCAGTAGTAGAGAGTACTCAGCAACTCGGCAAAGAGGTAGAACGCTAACCCAGTTCGCATGACTATCCACTTTGGATTGAATTGGTGCTATGAACTGTCTGTCCGCTTCTGGCCGGTAGCGGACAATCCCCAAGCATATGCGTCCAAGCCACGCGGGCGGCCCGGTCTGATGCCGGCAAGCCTAGGAAGCAGCCGCCAGCACCCGCCGCGCCTGCGGATGGCTGGTGGACTGGCGCACCAGCAACCGTCCCTTCAGGCGTTCATGGCGGCGCACCCCGCCCTCGCCGCGGATGCGCTGGAACAGCAGCTCGGCCACCT
>CBIHLT010000021.1:0-32282 GCA_966210615.1 uncultured Massilia sp. | reverse complement strand
AAGGAACTGGCCCAGGACGAGGGCCAGACCATCGTCTTCATCGACGAGATCCACACCATGGTCGGCGCCGGCAAGGCCGAGGGCGCGATGGACGCCGGCAACATGCTCAAGCCCGCGCTCGCCCGCGGCGAGCTGCACTGCATCGGCGCGACCACGCTGGACGAGTACCGCAAGTACGTCGAGAAGGACGCCGCGCTGGAGCGCCGCTTCCAGAAGATCATGGTCGACGAGCCGAGCGTGGAGGCGACCATCGCCATCCTGCGCGGCCTGCAGGAGAAGTACGAGCTGCACCACAAGGTGGAGATCACCGACCCGGCCATCATCGCCGCGGCCGAGCTCTCGCACCGCTATATCAGCGACCGCTTCCTGCCCGACAAGGCGATCGACCTGATCGACGAGGCGGCGGCCAAGATCAAGATCGAGATCGACTCCAAGCCGGAAGTCATGGACCGCCTCGAGCGCCGCCTGATCCAGCTGAAGATCGAGCGCGAAGCCGTGCGCAAGGAGACCGACGAGGCCTCGATGCGGCGCCTCGAGCTGCTCAACGAGGAGATCGCGCGCCTGGAGCGCGAGTACAACGATTACGAGGAAATCCTCAAGTCCGAGAAGGCGGCGGTGCAGGGCACCACCCACATCAAGGAAGAGATCGAGCGCATCCGCCACCAGATGGAGGAAGCCAAGCGCCAGAGCAACTGGCAGCAGGTCTCCGAGCTGCAGTACGGCCGCCTGCCGGAACTCGAAGCCCAGCTGAAGAAGGCCGAGGAAGCCGCCGGCTCCGAGGCCGAGAGCGCCCATCCGAAGCTGCTGCGCACCCAGGTCGGCGCCGAGGAAATCGCCGAGGTGGTCTCGCGCGCGACCGGCATCCCGGTGTCGCGCATGATGCAGGGCGAGCGCGACAAGCTGCTGCACATCGAAGAGAAGCTGCATGAGCGCGTGGTGGGCCAGGACGAGGCGATCGAAGCCGTGTCCGACGCCATCCGCCGTTCGCGCGCCGGCCTGGCCGATCCGAACAAGCCCTATGGCTCCTTCATGTTCCTGGGCCCGACCGGCGTCGGCAAGACCGAGCTGTGCAAGGCGCTGGCCGCCTTCCTGTTCGATACCGAGGAAGCGCTGATCCGCATCGACATGAGCGAGTTCATGGAGAAGCATTCGGTCGCGCGGCTGATCGGCGCGCCGCCGGGCTATGTGGGCTACGAGGAGGGCGGCTATCTCACCGAAGCGGTGCGCCGCAAGCCCTACAGCGTGATCCTGCTGGACGAGATCGAGAAGGCGCACCCGGATGTGTTCAACGTCCTGCTGCAGGCGCTCGACGACGGCCGCATGACCGACGGCCAGGGCCGCACCGTGGACTTCAAGAACACGGTGATCGTGATGACCTCGAACCTGGGTTCGCACAAGATCCAGTCGATGGACAGCGACGACCCGGCGGTGGTCAAGCTGGCCGTGATGGCCGAGGTGCGCGGCCACTTCCGTCCGGAGTTCATCAACCGGATCGACGAGATCGTGGTGTTCCACGCGCTCGACGAGCGGAACATCGGTGCGATCGCCAAGATCCAGCTGCACCACCTGGAACAGCGCCTGGCGAAAATGGAGATGACGCTCGACATCGACGACGAGGCCCTGCAGAAGATCGCGGAAGCGGGCTACGACCCGGTGTACGGCGCGCGTCCGCTCAAGCGCGCGATCCAGCAGCAGATCGAGAACCCGCTGTCCAAGGCCATCCTGGGCGGCAGGTTCGGGCCCAAGGACACCATTCCCGTGCGGGTGCGCGGCGGGCAGCTGGTGTTCGGGGAGCAGCCGGCGGTCGAGCTGGCCAAGTAAGAAAGGCGCCGCAAGGCGCCTTTTTCATTGCGCGGGTCCGGCTCCGGCCCGGCTCACACCTTGCCCTGCTTGCGGCGGCGCGCCATGAAGCCCAGCAGCGCCAGGCCGCCGCCCAGCATCGCATAGGTCTGCGGCTCCGGCACCGGCGCGATCGCCTGCGACAGCAGGCTGCCCACCTTGCGCTCGCCGTCGCCGAAGAAGTTCACCTTCAGGTGCGGCGATTCCAGGTTGGTGGCGCCGTTGAATGTAAACTGAAATACCATGTCGTCGCCCAGCGCGATGCGCTCGCCCGAATAGCACAGCCCGAAGCCGGCGTGGCCGCCGCCCGCGCAGCCATTGGCATTCAGCTCGTTCGACGACAGGGTCCAGTCGCCCGCCGCGCCCGGGGCGGAGGTCAGGCTCACGTCCGAGAAGCTGCCGATGTCCTTCAGCTGCAGCGCGCCGAGCGAAGTCGCGCCGGCCCAGTCGCCGGTCGGGTTGGCGGCGTCGATTTCCAGGGTCAGCACATTGCCGGTCCAGGAAGACGTGAAGGTGACGCCCTGGTAGGTGAGGGATCCGGCGCTGGCCGGCAGGATGGCGCCTGCGGCCAGCAGGACGGCAGCTGCTTTGATGAGTGTGGTTTTCAACTTGCTCTCCTCGTAAAGGTGACAGCCCCCGCCTTCGCGTCCTGCGAACGGCGTGGACCGGCGCACTGTTGAGTACGCTGGACTCAGCCTATTGCGTTTGGGAAGGGGGTTCTGTTAGCTGAATCACGAATGGCTCAGGTTGGCAGGGTCAAATGGATGAGCCCGTCAAAAAGAATAGACGAGCGGAAATTCAGCGGGAGAGCAGGGGGAGAAAGAAAAAACGGGCCCATCGGGCCCGCTCTCGAGGGAGGCAGCGCAGGCGCGCTGCGGGCTTATGCGCCCGGGTGCTTGCGCGCGCGCTGGCGGCGCAGTGCAACACCGAGGGCGCCAAGGCCGCCGGCCAGCAGCAGCAGCGACTGCGGCTCCGGGACTTCGGCCGGCTGTCCAGCCTGCTCGCCACCGGCCTGTTCGCCAGCTGTTTGTTCGCCGCCGGCCTTGCCGCTATCCGTCTTGCCGCCGCTGACGAGCAGGGTTTCCGCCGTATACGTGAAGTCGCGCGACAGGAGCGTGTCGGACTTCCCGCCCTGTTCGTTCAGCATCATGACTTTCAGGTGGGGGGTCTGGAGCTTGACCGTGCCGTCGAAGGTGAACTTGAAGACGAGGTCGTCGCTCAGGGGGACCTGGGCGCCGGTAAAGCACACGCTGTCGGCCTTGCCCGCGCCGTTGGCATTGCAACCCTGACCGCTCAGTTCGGACGCAGCCTGCATGGTCCACGAACCTTCCTTGGCGGAGGTCGTCATCGTCACGGTCGTGAAATCCCCGGGGGTCTTGATGGAGAAACCATCGAGATAAAACGCATTTTCCCAGCCATCCTTGCGGTCCTTGGCGTCGACCTCGACGGTCAGCACATTGCCGGTGTAGCTGCTGGTGAAGGTCACGCCGTTTTCATGGATGACCCCTGCCGATGCGCTGGTGGCGCCGGCTGCGAGGAGAAGAGGGAGCGCCATCCGGCGCACGGTCGAATACATGATGTCCTTTGCTTGGCCCGATGAGCCTTTGATATGAAGAGTGCGGACGGATGCTGAGGGTTTAAATGTATTCAGTCAACATAAAGTGCGTTAATACAACATTTGTAAATTCCGATCACAATAACTGGGAGTATTAATGTCATAAATTTATTTCCCTGAGGTATTAAATCCGGTGTTTTTCGCCATGCGAAACGCGTGTGCCGGAATGTGAAACATGGGCGTTTCCCAGGCCGGTTTCCATTCTCATCGTAAGAAATTTCGTTCCGCATCATGCAAAATTGAGAATAAGTGCTTGATTTTAAAAGAGAAAAAATTATCGCTGTGTCTTATATAAGAGTGATTGTGCTGCGCACAAACTGATCTATGATTTCTCCAACGGACTCACATTCACAAACCGCTCGGTTTTATCTCTAGGAGAATCAGCATGGCAACCCGTGAACAACAGATCAGCCAATTGCAGCAGGACTGGGACAGCAATCCGCGCTGGAAAGGCCTCACCCGCAATTACACGGCCGCCGATGTCGTCCGCCTGCGCGGCTCGGTCCAGATCGAACACACCCTGGCCAGGCGGGGCGCGGAAAAGCTCTGGGACCTGGTCAACAACGAAGCCTATGTCCACGCCCTGGGCGCCCTGACCGGCAACCAGGCGATGCAGCAGGTGAAAGCCGGCCTGAAAGCCATCTACCTGTCCGGCTGGCAGGTGGCCGGCGACGCCAACCTGGCCGGCGAAATGTACCCGGACCAGTCGCTGTACCCGGCCAACTCGGTGCCGACCGTGGTCCGCCGCATCAACAACACCTTCCAGCGCGCCGACCAGATCCAGTGGTCCGAGGGCAAGGACGACATCGATTACTTCGCCCCCATCGTGGCCGACGCCGAAGCCGGCTTCGGCGGCGTGCTGAACGCCTTCGAGCTGATGAAGTCCATGATCGAGGCGGGCGCCGCCGGCGTGCACTTCGAAGACCAGCTGGCCTCGGTCAAGAAATGCGGCCACATGGGCGGCAAGGTGCTGGTGCCGACCCGCGAAGCGGTGGAAAAGCTCAACGCCGCGCGCCTGGCCGCCGACGTGATGGGCACGCCGACACTGGTCATCGCCCGCACCGATGCCGAAGCCGCCGACCTGCTGACCTCGGACGTGGACGAGAACGACCGCCCGTTCTGCACCGGCGAGCGCACCGTCGAAGGCTTCTACCGCGTGCGCCCGGGCCTGGAGCAGGCCATCTCGCGCGGCCTGGCCTACGCGCCGTTCGCCGACCTGGTGTGGTGCGAGACCGGCAAGCCGGACCTGGGCTACGCCAAGCAGTTCGCCGAAGCCATCCACGCCAGGTTCCCCGGCAAGATGCTGGCCTATAACTGCTCGCCGTCCTTCAACTGGAAGAAGAACCTGGACGACGCCACCATCGCCAAGTTCCAGCGCGAGCTGGGCGCGATGGGCTACAAGTTCCAGTTCATCACCCTGGCCGGCTTCCACGCCCTGAACTACGGCATGTTCAACCTGGCCCACGGCTATGCCCGCCGCGGCATGTCGGCCTTCGTCGAACTGCAGGAAGCGGAATTCGCGGCCGCCGAGCGCGGCTTCACCGCGGTCAAGCACCAGCGCGAAGTCGGCACCGGCTACTTCGATGCGGTCACCCAGACCATCCAGCAGCACCAGAGCTCGACCACCGCGCTGCACGGTTCGACCGAAGACGAGCAATTCTTCGACGAAAAAAAGGTTGCTTAATTCTAATTTTTAGAACGCTCATCCTCCAAAAAAACGCGCACTTCGGTGCGTGTTTTTTTGCGTGTATCAAAGGGGCAACAGCTGTTGATTTTCATGCTATCCCCATGTAAATTGCATCCCTGCAAGCAAATTGTCTGTTTGTAATACCTCTTCACCAACTGGTGATCCCCGCACTTCATAACCATGGCCCTGCAACGACGGGGCCGGCTTCCAACGACCAAGGTCCTGAAAATCATGAAAAAAATCTCCGTCCTGCTGTTCGCACTCGTCCTCACCGCTTGCGCGAGTGCCCCGCGCATCGCTGCACCGAACCTGATCACCGCGCCGACCCCGATCGTGGGCAACAGCGGCAAGTACATGTCGCCGTACACCGAAGACGGCACCGTGGCTGCCTGGGTCGAGAAGGGCCGCAACGCCAGCGCCGGCGCCAGCATCGGCGGCTTCCTGGGCGCCCAGGCCGGCCAGAAAGTGGCTGAAAACATCCCGTTCATCGGCGGCTTCCTGGGCCAGGCAGTCGGCGAATCGGCCGGCCGCGCCATCGCGCTGAAGATGGCCGGCGGCGAAGAGTTCATCCGCGCCAACTCGGACATCTCGTTCAACTCGGTCAACGACCTGGCCGTCTACATGTACGCCAAGAACTCGACCCACAAGGACTTCGCCGAAGCCCTGAAGCTGACCCAGGAAATCTACCCGGAACTGAAGACCACCTACTACCAGGCGATCATTAACGCATCGGCCGGCGTGAAGTAAGGATTTATTGATGAAAACGACGTACATCGCGGCCCTGGCCGCCGTGCTGGCCCTGAGCGGCTGCGCCACCCCGAACCTGAACAACAGCGCGGGCAGCCGCGTGGTCTACCAGGACGTGAGCACCACCTCGACCCAGGTCGCCGGTGTGGGCATGGAAGCCCAGGACATCGTGTCGAGCACCGACAAGATGGTGCGCGACATCCTGTCGAACCCGGCCATCGCCGGCCGCACCACGCCGCCGCGCATCATCATCGATTCGGAATACTTCGCCAACGACAGCTCGTCGCGCGTGAACAAGAACCTGATCACCGACCGCCTGCGCATCGAACTGAACCGCGCTGCCCAGGGCCGCCTGGTGTTCGTCGCCCGTCACTACGGCGACATGGTCTCGAAGGAACGCGAAGCCAAGCGCAGCGGCGAAACCGACCGCGGCACCATCCGCAGCACCAAGGCCAAGGCCGGCGCCGACTTCCGCCTGGGCGGCCGCATCACGTCGCTGGATGCGAACTCGTCCCGCACCGGCACGCTGTCGCGCTACCACCAGATCAGCTTCGAGCTGATCGACCTGGAGTACGAGACCATCGCCTGGAGCGGCCTGTTCGAGTTCAAGAAGGAAGCCCAGGATGACGTCCTGTACCGCTAAGCGCAGCGGTATCGTGCTGGCCCTCGCCCTGGCGCTCGGTGCGCCGGGCGTGGCCCAGGCCGACTACGCGGCCGAGGCGGCGCGCCTGAAAAGCGCGCCGGCCAAGGACGCGACCCTGCACACCCTGCAGGCCGGCGTGGCCGCCATGGCCGAGGGCAGGACCGCGGAAGCGAACGGGCTGTTCGACGGCGCGCTGGCGAGCATCGAAGGCATGTTCGCCAACACCGAGAACGCCGCCAAGGCGCGCTCGCTGTGGTACGAAGAGGGCGCCAAGGACTACAAGGGCGAACCCTACGAGCGCGCCATGGCCTACTATTACCGCGGCCTGCTGTACCTGGCCGAGGGCGACTACGAGAACGCGCGCGCATCCTTCCGCGGCGGCATCCTGCAGGATGCCTTCGCCGAGGAACAGCAGCACCGCAGCGACTTCGCGGCACTGATGATCCTGGAAGGCTGGAGCAGCCAGGCCAACGGCGAAGCCGGCATGGCCAAGGATACCTATGCCGAAGTGGCGCGCCTGCGTCCGCAGTTCACCGCGCCGGCCGCCGGCGCCAACCTTCTGGTGGTCGCCGAACTCGGCGGCGCACCGCGCAAGGTGGGCGACGGCATCGGCAACCACGAGATCGTGTACCGCAAGGCCAAGCGCATGCCGGAACGCAGCCTCAAGATCGAATTCGACGGCAAGCCGCAGCAAGTGGCCCTGGCCGAAGACGTGTTCTTCCAGGCCAGCACCCGCGGCGGGCGTCCGGTCGACCGCCTGATCGAAGGCAAGGTAGCGTTCCAGAACACCGCCAGCGCGATCGGCGAGACCTTCGGCGCCATCGCTTCGGAAGGCAGCGTCATCGCGGCAGCCAATGGCGGCGGCGGTGGCCGTGCGCTGGGCGCGGTCGCGGCAGTGGGCGCGATCGCCTCGCTGGTGGCGGTCAATGTCAAGCCGCGTGCCGACGTGCGCTACTGGAACAACCTGCCGGAAACGCTGCACATCGGCGCCGTGCAGCACCAGGGCCTGCCGGAGAACGTGAGCATCAAGCTGTTCGACGAGAACGGCCAGCAAGTCCCCGCCGACACCCTGCGCATCCAGAAATGGATCGACAAGAAGGGCAATGGCGTGGTCTGGATCAAGACTAGGAATCATTAAATGAAAAACACCCTCCATATCGCCGCAGCCGGCATGGCCGCACTGCTCCTGACGGGCTGCCCGACCGTGTCGCCGGAAGGCGCCCAGCTGGGCGCGCGCGTCAACGACGCCATGGCGCCGACCGCGACCGTGATGTACGACCAAGTCGTCATCATCGACAAGGTCCTGCAGAACACCAAGAACGGCAAGATCGCGATCGAACGCCAGGGCGCGCGCCGCAACCCGACCGGCACCCTGAACGTGATCGTCCAGATCCGCAACCGCACCGACTACCCGCAAGTCATCGAAGCGCGCACCAGCTTCTTCGACAACGGCTTCGCGCCGACCGAGAAGCCGTCGGCCTGGACCCGCGTCCACCTGGACGGCAACGGCATCGGCAGCTACCAGGAGTCGTCGATCGGCGCCGCCCAGGTTGCGCACTACTACGTCGAAGTGCGGGAGGCCCGCTGATGCGCCGTCTGATGTTTGCCGCGCTGCTCGCCATCGCCGCCGGCGCCGGCGCGCAGAACCTGACCGCGCCGAACGCGCTGGCGCCGTCGAACGCGGCCGTGCAGGGCTATACCGATCCGGCCGAAACCGCCGTGATCGCCGACACCCCGGGCGCCGGCAGTTTCCAGCAGTGGTATGTCGGCCAGCGCCGTCCGGCCATGGTGGTCTATTTCGACCGCAAGCTGGAACAGCTGCCGCCGGGCTGGCAGGGCCGTGAGCGCCTGCTGGTCGAAGAAACCACCAAGGCCCAGGGCAAGGAAGAGAACCGCAAGCTGACCGTCGGCTTCGAGCGCAACACGGCCCAGGCCGCGCGCCCGGTGTCGCAGTTCGCCCAGCTGTTCCAGAACGCGCTGGAGGCGGAACTCAAGCGCCAGAGCCTGCGCGTGCTGGACGGCAAGATCCTGCACCGCAAGCAATCGGCCAGCGGCCGCGGCGGCGACATCGAGTACGCCTCGCTCAAGGGCTCGGCGCGCTTCGTGTTCGAAGTCGAACTGCTGGTGCTGAACGGCCAGTGGGAGCTGGTGGGCGTCCTCAAGGACATCCACAACGGCGACCTGACCGCCAACGTGCGCCTGCCGGTGGACAACCTGGGCAACCAGGCTGCGATCGATCGCGCCGTGCGTTCGCTGGTGCGCCGCCTGATGCATTACCCGGTCGCTTAAAAAGGACCGCTTTCCCTCGGGGAAGCACAAGGCCGCGGCCCACTGCCGCGGCCTTTCTATTTGTCCGCAGCTCATCCATTTTCGTGCCCACCCCGTTTGTAGTGGATAATGGCGCCCATTGCGCCGCCATCGTTAATGCGGCAACCATTTTCTCGAGGAATTCCAGCCCATGCTGAGCTACCGCCACGCCTTCCATGCGGGCAACCATGCCGACGTCCTGAAGCATTTCGTCCAGGTCCAGCTGCACCTGTACATGAACCAGAAGGACGCCGCCTACACGTATATCGACACCCATTCGGGCGCCGGCGTCTATGCGCTCGACAGCGCGCAAGCCACCAAGAGCGGCGAATACGAGACCGGCATCGGCCCGCTGTGGTCCTGCACCGACGTGCCGGCCCCGCTGGCGGCCTACCTCGACCTGGTGAAGGGCATGAACCCGAGCGGCAAGATGCGCTACTACCCGGGCTCGCCCTATGTGGCCGAGCAGGTGGCGCGCGAGCAGGACCGCCTGCGCCTGTTCGAGCTGCACCCGTCCGACCACAGGATCCTGAGCGAGAACTTCCGCCGCCTGGAAGCGCACAAGGCGGAGCAGGGCGAGCGCGCGCGCGGCCGGCGCGTGATCATCGAGCACGGAGACGGCTTCAACAGCCTGAAAGCGCTGCTGCCGCCCCCGTCGCGCCGCGCGCTGGTGCTGATCGACCCGCCCTACGAGATCAAGGACGATTACCGCCGGGTGCGCGACGCGCTCGATGAAGCGCTGGCCAAGTTCCCGAGCGGTATCTTCGCGATCTGGTATCCGGTGCTGCAGCGCATGGAGTCGCGCCAGTTCGCCGACCGCCTCAAGCGCCTGCCGGCCAAGGAATGGCTGAACGTCACCCTGACCACCCGCACCCCGACCCCGGACGGCACCGGCCTGCACAGCAGCGGCATGTTCATCCTGAATCCGCCCTACACGCTGGAGCCGATGCTGCGCGAGGTGATGCCTTACCTGGTGCGCGTGCTGGGCAAGGATGCCGGCGCCCGCTTCACGATCGAGAAGGGCACCCAGGTGACCGGCGCTGCCGCCGGCCGCCTGGCGGGCGATGCGCCGCGCGCCCCGGTGGGCAATGCGCGCCGCGCCAGCCCGCTGTCCGGCAAGGGCAGCCTGCGCCTGCCGGGCCAGAGCATGCCGGGACGCGAGGAGGGCGCGGCCCGCCCGCCGCGCACGGCGGCCCCTGGCGAGCGCGCCGCTCCCGCCAAGGCGGCGGAAGGGCGCCGTCCGCAGGGCGCCGCCCCGCGTACGCCGCGCAGCGATGCGCCGCGCGCTGCGGGACCGCGCAAAGGCCCCCGTTCGGGCGGCCGGAGTTAACGGTAACATCTTGATACGATGTCGAAATGCTAACGCCAGGGCTTTTGTAGTATAGTCAAGATGGGCGGAGGCTGACTTCCGCCCCATGCGACGCGTCGCGTTGCATGGGTCACCCAGTGTTACCCAGGAGTATTTGATGCATGCCGATCCGACGGCAGCGGTATCCGTGCCGTCCAACGATTTCTTCCTCGCCCGCCAGCCGATTCTCGGCCGCGACCAGCACCTGGTCGCCTTCGAACTGCTGTTCCGCGCGGCCGGCGAGGACGACGACGCCAAGCTGACCGATGGCGCCGCGGCGACGGCCGCCGTGATCTCGCACGCTTCCCAGCTCGGCATGGAGCAGGTGGTGGGCGAGCAGCTGGCCTTCGTCAACGTCGACGAAGTGGTGCTGATGAGCGATTTCGTGCGCTTCCTGCCGGCCCACAAGGTGATTCTCGAGATTCTCGAAACGGTCCAGCCCACCGAGCAGCTGCTGGCGCGTGTCGCCGAGCTGAAGGAGCTGGGTTTCAAATTCGCGGTCGACGACGTGGTCGAGCATTCGGCCGAACTCGACAAGCTGGTCGAGCTGGTCGACGTGATCAAGGTCGACGTCAAGGGCCTCCAGCCCGAAGAACTGGCGCGCCTTGCGGATTCGCTCAAGAACACCGGCAAGAAGCTGCTGGCGGAAAAGGTCGAGACCCTCGACGAATTCCGCCTGTGCATGGAGCTCGGGTTCGAATACTTCCAGGGCTATTACTTTGCGCGTCCGGTGATCCTGACCGGGAAGAAGATCACGCCCTCGGAAATGGGCATCCTGCGCCTGCTGGAGCTGGTCAATTCCAATGCCGACAGCCAGGCGATCGAAACCGCGGTCAAGCGCGACGCCCTGATCAGCCTGAACCTGCTGCGCCTGGTGAACAGCCGCGCGGCGCCGGGGCCGCAGATCGAATCGCTGTCGCAGGCGCTCAGCCAGCTGGGGCGGCGCCAGTTGTCGCGCTGGCTGCAGATTCTGGTGTATACCTCGGCCGGGCAGGTGGACCTCGATTCGCCCCTGCTGCAACTGGCCACCACGCGCGGCAAGCTGCTGGAGATGATGACCCTGCACGTGCGGCCGGGCGATACGGCCAGCGCGGACCGGGCGTTCACGGTGGGCATCATGTCGCTGGCGGATGCGCTGTTCTCGGTGCCGATGGCGGATATCCTCGACAACGTCGAGGTGGCCGACGACGTGCGCGCGGCGCTGCTGGACCGGGGAGGGGATTTCGGGACCATGCTGCGGGTGGCCGAATTGCTGGAGGCGGCCGATTGCGGGCGCAAGCTGGCGGCGGCGCTCAGGAGGGTGGGCTTGACGGTGACCGAGATTCGGGAGATCGAGCTGGCGGCGTTCAACTGGGTGCGGGAGATGACGCACGAGGTGCACTAGTCGTTAACGGTTCGCTCCGCAGCCACCAGCCCCGTCATTGCCCCAACAGCAAAAACACCGTCGGCTTCTTATGGAACTCCAGCGCCTTCCCACTCGCTAGCTGCGCCTTCCACTTCGCCGCCGTCAGCGTCTTCACCGACTCGCTCGCCAGGCTCAGATCGGTCGCCACGCAAATGAGCGTCCCCGGCTGGCACGCCGCCACCAGCGCTTCCAGCATCTGCCCGTTGCGGTAAGGCGTCTCGATAAACAACTGCGTCTGCTGCTCGCTGCGCGAGCGCTGCTCCAGCTGCTGGATCCGCCTGGTCCGCTGTGCGGCATCGGTCGGCAGATAGCCGTTGAATGCGAAACTCTGCCCGTTCAGTCCGCTTGCCATCACCGCCAGCAGCAGCGAGGACGGCCCGACCAGCGGCCGTACCGGAATCCCGTGCTGATGCGCCAGGCGCACCAGGTCCGCGCCCGGATCGGCCACCGCCGGCACCCCGGCTTCCGACACCAGCCCTGCGTCGCGCCCCGCCAGCAGCGGCGCCAGCAACTGGGTCAGGGCCTGCGCAGGCGTATTCACGTTCAGCTCCGCGATCTGGATTTCCTGCAGCGGCCTGGCGAGCGGATGATCGATCGCCACCAGCTTGAGGAAGGCGCGCGCCGTCTTGGCGTTCTCCGCCACGAAATAGTCGAGCCTGGACGTGAGAGCCTGGACCTGGGTCGGAAGCAGGGCGGACAAGGCGCCGGGAGCGGCGTCGACCGGGCCGAGGGTATTAGGAATCAGAAAAAGCGTGCCAGCCATAAATACACCATAGAGAGAGGTCAGGTGCCGAAGAAACGCACGCCGGCACGGCGCAGCATGCCGGTCAGGGCGATCAGCGGCAGGCCGGTGAGGGCGGTCGGGTCGGAGGAGTCGATGCGTTCGAGCAAGGCGATGCCCAGGCCTTCGTTCTTGGCGCTGCCGGCGCAGTCGTAGGGCTGCTCGATGCGCAGGTAGGCGTCCAGTTCGGCATCCGGCAGGTCGCGGAAGCTGACGAATACCTGCACATTCTCCAGCTGCGCCGCCTGGCCGGGATCGGCAACGCGCCCATCCCACAGGCACAGCGCCGTATGGAACACCACCTGGCGGCCGCGCATCAGCTGCAGCTGGGCCAGGGCGCGCGCATGGTCGCCCGGCTTGCCGATCTGCAGTCCGTCGAGGGTCGCCACCTGGTCCGAGCCGATCACCAGCGCCCCCGGATGCAGCGCCGCGACGGCCGCCGCCTTCTCGCGCGCCAGGCGCAGGGCGGTCTCCTGCGGCGCTTCGCCGGGCAGGGGCGTTTCGTCGAGGTGGGGCGCGATGGCCTCGAAGGACAGGCCCAGGCGGCCCAGCAATTCGCGCCGGTAGGCGGAGCTCGAAGCAAGAATGAGGCGCGCGGGCGCAGAACTTGGTATCATGTCGGCCTTGACGGGGAAAACCATAAGTAAAACAGATAGATAGCTAGTTCCCGGCAAGCAAATCCGATGAATGCCGAGCTCGCCGCAACAGCTGCCTCTGAAAGAGGCAAAAAACTGTGCAAGTCTTTGACTCTGCGGCGAGAAGCCTGTTATTATCGCAGGTTTTCCGGGGAACCTTCCAAATGAGCGCTTTTGTCATCGACGCTTTTGAGTTTTGTCGGAATAACGGGCAGCGCGAAGGCGTGACGCCCGTGGTGGACATGCCCCGTCTGGCAGCCGATTGCGCCGACAAGAGTGGCGAGATCCGCTGGGCCATCCAGGGAGGCCAGACCCGCCAGGGCTACCCCTCGATGACCCTGTCGGTGGCTGGTCCGGTGCAGCTGGTGTGCCAGCGTTGCCTGCAGCCTTTTAGTTATGAGGTCGATTCGTCCACCATGCTGGTGCTCGGCAAGGACGACGAGGAAGCCGACCAGATCGAGGAAATCCTCGACGACGAGAGCATCGACGTGATCGTCGGCAGCCACGCCTGCGACATCCGCGAGCTGCTCGAAGACGAAGCCCTGCTGGCCTTGCCGCAGGCACCGAAACACGATGTCTGCCCGGACACCAAGCTCCTGGACAGCGTGAAGACCGAAAAGGTTTCGCCGTTCGCCGGCCTCAAGAATCTCAAGTCTGAGTAATAGTACAGAATCAGTAGTACCGCAGTGAAAAGCAGTACGACGAAAGAACGTGTCAAACGCGTGCAGCAGTCGAGTATGGCAGTAGGCAGTAGATGTAGGCAGCGTTAAAACATGTCGGCATTCACGGAGAATTATTCCTAAGAATTGCCGGTGGGATACTCGATGCGCATGTTATTTGCAAGTCGAATGTGTTAGAATTTTAGAACTTATGTATTAGGAGTCATCATGGCAGTTCAACAGAATAAGAAGTCCCCTTCGAAGCGCGGCATGCACCGTTCGCACGATTTCCTGACCGCGCCGAACCTGGCAGTCGAGCCGACCACCGGCGAGACCCACCTGCGCCACCACATCAGCCCGAACGGCTTCTACCGTGGTCGCAAAGTCCTGAAGACCAAGAACGACGAGTAATCGACGTCTTGTCTTTCAGTACCATGAAAGCGGTGCAACGTATCTTATTTGCGTGGCGCCGCTTTTTCTTTATGAATCATCCAGTAATCGGCTGCAATCCAAGCTTGCACACCGTCATTTACTATCGCGCGGACTCCGGCCGGCCCTGCGCCTCGCCCCGATCCCATCTTGCCGCCCGCTGTGCGTAATTCGCGGCAACCTCCCGAAAAATGACAATTAAAATTTCTATTGACTGCATGGGCGGCGATCACGGCCCCTCTGTGACGATCCCGGCAGCCATTTCCTTTCTAAAAAAGCAAGCTGACGCCGAACTCATCCTGGTCGGCAACGAAGACCTGATGCGCCAGGAGCTAAAGAAATCCGGCGCGGAAAGCCATCCGCGCATCTCGCTCAAGCACGCGACCGAAGTGGTCGCCATGGACGATCCGGTCGAAGTGGCCCTGCGCCGCAAGAAGGATTCGTCGATGCGCGTGGCGATCGAACTGGTCAAGGACGGCAGCGCCAACGCCTGCGTCTCGGCCGGCAATACCGGCGCCCTGATGGCCGTCTCGCGCTACGTGCTCAAGACCATGGCGGGCGTCGACCGCCCGGCGATCTGCTCGATCGTGCCGAACCAGAAGAACGGCCCCACCTACATGCTCGACCTCGGCGCCAATGTCGACTGCGAGCCGGACCACCTGCACCAGTTCGCCATCATGGGTTCGGTGCTGTGCTCGGCGATCGAAGGCATCGAACGCCCGACCATCGGCCTGCTCAACGTGGGCACCGAGGACATCAAGGGCAACGACGTGGTCAAGGCGACCGGACTCTTGCTGCGCGCCGACCACGAGCGCGGTAAACTCAATTTCTACGGCAATGTCGAAGGCAACGATATCTTCAAGGGCACCACGGACGTGGTAGTCTGCGACGGTTTCGTCGGCAACGTCACCCTGAAGGCCATCGAAGGCATGTCGCGCTTCGTCAAGTCGGTCTTCAAGCAGAGCGTGCTGTCGATGGCCGGCGCCGTGCTGGCGCGCGGCGCGCTGAAGAAGCTGAATCCCGAGCGCTACAACGGCGCCGGGCTGCTGGGCCTGAAAGGCCTGGTGTTCAAGAGCCATGGCGGCGCCAACGCCTACGCTTTCGAATGGGCGCTCAAGCGTGCTTACGAGGCCGCCGCGCACAATGTACAAGAGCAGCTGTCGGCCCTGATCGCCGAACTGATGCCGTCTCAGGACCCCGAGCGCCAGGCCTGACCGGCCGCCGCGTTCTCTCATTAGCAGGATGGTGGAGCAATGACTGACTCTATTGCGAAATTCAGCAAAATCACCGGCACCGGCAGCTACCTGCCGGCCAGGCGCATCACGAACGACGAACTCGCGGCCCAGCTGGCCGAGAAGGGCATCGAGACCTCGCATGAGTGGATCGTGACCCGCAGCGGCATCGAGGCGCGCCACTATGCGGACGCCACCGAGAACTCGTCCGACCTGGCCGTCAAGGCCGCGCGCAAGGCGCTCGAGATGGCCGGCAAGCAGCCGTCCGACGTCGACCTGGTGATCGTCGCCAGCTCCACTCCCGACTTCCACGGCAGCTTCCCGAGCACCGCCTGCATCGTGCAGCAGAAGCTCGGCATGGAGAACAACAGCGCCGCCTTCGACGTGCAGGCCGTGTGCAGCGGCTTCGTCTACGCGGTCGCGACCGCCGACGCCTTCATCCGCTCGGGCATGCACAAGACCGTGCTGGTGATCGGCGCCGAGATCTTCTCGCGCATCCTCGACTTCACCGACCGCACCACCTGCGTGCTGTTCGGCGACGGCGCCGGCGCCATCGTCATGGAAGCCTCGAGCGAACCAGGCGTGCTGGCCTCCAAGCTGCATGCCGACGGCCGCCACTCGCACATCCTGTCGGTCCCGGGCAACCTGGCCCAGGGCGCGATCGCCGGCAGCGGCTTCCTGTACATGGACGGCCCGGCGGTGTTCAAGCTGGCCGTTACCGTGCTCGAGGAAGTGGCCCACGAAGTGCTGGCACAGGCGCAGATGCGTCCGTCGGACATCGACTGGCTGGTGCCGCACCAGGCCAACCTGCGCATCATGAAGGGCACCGCCAAGAAGCTCGACCTCCCCATCGAAAAGATGGTCGTGACGGTCGGCGAACACGGCAACACCTCGGCCGCCTCGATCCCGCTGGCGCTGGACCAGGCCGTGCGCGACGGCCGCATCAAGCCGGGCCAGAACGTCCTCATGGAAGGCGTGGGCGGCGGCTTCACCTGGGGCGCGGCACTGGTGCGCATGTAATTACCCAACAAGGACAATAACAAGATGAGCAAATTCGCATTCCTGTTCACGGGCCAGGGCGCCCAGGCCGTCGGCATGCTGAACGGCTTCGCCGGCAACCCGGTCGTCGAGCAGACCGTGCTCGAGGCGTCGGAAGCCCTGGGCTTCGACCTTGGCCGCCTGATCGCCGAAGGCCCGAAGGAAGACCTCGACCTCACCACCAACACCCAGCCGGTCATGCTGACCGCCGCCGTCGCCGTCTACCGCGCCTGGATCGCGGCCGGCGGCCCGGCGCCCAGCGTCGTGGCGGGCCACAGCCTGGGCGAATACTCGGCCCTGGTGGCCGCCGGCGTGATCCCGTTCAAGGACGCCGTGCCGCTGGTGCGCTTCCGCGCGCAATCGATGCAGGACGCGGTGCCGGTGGGGCAGGGCGGCATGGCCGTCATCCTCGGCCTGCAGGCCGACGACGTGCGCGCAGTGTGCAGCGAAGCGGCCCAGGGCGAAGTGGTCGAAGCCGTGAACTTCAACGAACCGACCCAGATCGTCATCGCCGGCCATACCGCGGCCGTCGAGCGCGCCTGCGAGATCGCCAAGGCCAAGGGCGCCAAGCGCGCCATGAAGCTGGCCGTGTCCGCGCCTTTCCACTCGTCGCTGCTCAAGCCGGCGTCGGACCGCCTGCGCGAGTACATGGGCAAGCTCAGCTTCTCGGCGCCGCAGATCGACGTCATCAACAACGTCGACGTCGCCGTCCTGAAGGATCCGGAACAGATCAAGGACGCCCTGGTGCGTCAGGCCGCCGGCCCGGTGCGCTGGGTCGAGACCATGCAGAAGATGGCCGCCGAGGG
Source organism: uncultured Massilia sp. (assembly GCA_966210615.1). GTDB lineage: Bacteria > Pseudomonadota > Gammaproteobacteria > Burkholderiales > Burkholderiaceae_D > Telluria. The sequence continues at coordinate 15,111 of CBIHLT010000021.1, read as the reverse complement.
TGTCACCCAGGTCATCGAATGCGCCCCGAGCAAGACCCTGATCGGCATGGCCAAGCGCATCGACCCGGTGCTGGCCGGCGAAGCGCTGGTAGACCAGGCTTCGCTCGAGCGCGTGCTGGCCTCGCTGCAGCAGCAATAAACCCTATTTCATAAGAAGAGGATGAAGAGATGAATCTGGAGAACCAAGTTGCCCTCGTGACCGGCGCATCGCGCGGCATCGGCAAGGCCATCGCGCTGGAACTGGCGCGCCAGGGCGCGAAAGTGGTCGGCACCGCCACCACCGAATCCGGCGCACAGGCCATCACCGGATACCTGAGCGAATTCGGCGGCAAGGGCGTGGTCCTGAACGTTACCGATGCGGCGCGCTGCGGCGAAGTCGTGGACGAAGTGCAGAAGGGTTTCGGCAGCCTGTCGATCCTGGTCAACAATGCCGGCATCACCCAGGACAACCTGGCCATGCGCATGAAGGACGAGGAGTGGGACAGCGTGATCGCCACCAACCTGAGCTCGGTCGGCCGCCTGTCGCGCCTGGTGCTGCGCGGGATGATGAAGGCCAAGCACGGCCGCATCATCAGCATCACCTCGGTGGTCGGCGCGTCCGGCAACCCGGGCCAGATGAACTACGCCGCCGCCAAGGCCGGCGTGGCCGGCATGACCCGCGCCCTGGCGCGCGAGATCGGCAGCCGCAACATCACCGTCAACTGCGTCGCGCCGGGCTTCATCGACACCGACATGACCAAGGCGCTGGGCGACGACCAGCACGCCGCGCTGCTGGGCCAGATCCCGCTGGGCCGCCTGGGCAAGCCGGAAGACATCGCCCACGCCGTGGCCTTCCTGGCCGGTCCGCAAGCCGCTTATATCACCGGAACCGAGCTGCACGTAAACGGCGGCATGTTCATGAATTGATGGAGAAGCCCCGGCTTTCGCTTTTCACTTGCAAAAAGCCGGTTCATTCCCATCTTTTAGCAGGAATTTCGGACGAATTAGCAGCAATCGCCGAAAATAGTTTTTCAAGGCGCAAACCTGATAAAATGCGCGCACTTTCCGCAACACATACCTTAATGGAGCCAAAACATGTCGGATATCGAACAACGCGTTAAAAAAATCGTCGCTGAGCAACTGGGCGTTGCCGAAGCAGACATCAAAATCGAATCCTCGTTCGTTGACGACCTCGGCGCTGACTCGCTGGACACCGTGGAACTGGTGATGGCACTGGAAGACGAGTTCGAAATGGAAATCCCTGACGAACAGGCTGAGAAGATCACCACCGTCAAGCAGGCTATCGACTACGCAACCGCGCACGTCAAGGCCTAAGTAGCCGCTTTACAGTTTTTGGGAGAATCGCTTGAGCCGTTCACGCAACCGCCGTGTCGTCGTTACTGGCCTGGGCTGTATTTCACCGATCGGCAACACCATTGCCGAGGCGTGGAGCGCGGCCCTGGCAGGTAAGTCGGGCATTGCCAACATCACCAAGTTCGACGCGTCGCAGTTCACCACCCGTTTCGCGGGCGAAGTGAAGAACTTCGTTGTCGAGGACTACCTGCCGGGCAAGGAAGGCCGTCACATGGATAGCTTTATCCATTACGGCATGGCAGCCGGCATCCAGGCCCTGCAGGATTCGGGCCTGGAAGTCACCGAGGAGAACGCGGACCGCATCGGCGTGACCATCGGTTCGGGTATCGGCGGCTTGCCGATGATCGAAGCCACCAAGGAAGAGTACACGGCCAAGGGCCCGCGCCGCATCTCGCCGTTCTTCGTGCCGGCCTCGATCATCAACATGATCTCGGGCGATCTCTCGATCAAATTCGGCCTGCGCGGCCCGAACCTGGCGATCGTCACGGCCTGCACCACCGGCCTGCACTGCATCGGCGCGGCCGCCCGCCTGATCGAATACGGCGACGCCGACGTGATGATCGCCGGCGGCGCCGAGTCGACCGTCTCGCCGCTGGGCCTGGGCGGCTTCGCCTCGGCACGCGCGCTGTCGACCCGCAACGACGATCCGACCACCGCGTCCCGTCCGTGGGACAAGGATCGCGACGGCTTCGTGCTGGGCGAGGGCGCCGGCGTCATGGTGCTGGAAGAGTACGAGCACGCCGTCAAGCGCGGCGCCAAGATTTATGCGGAAGTCATCGGCTTCGGCATGAGCGCGGACGCCAACCACATCACCTCGCCGGTCGAGGATGGCAGTGGCGCGGCGCGTTGCATGGTCACGGCGCTCAAGAACGCCGAGATCAACCCGGACCAGGTGCAGTACGTCAATGCGCACGGCACCTCGACGCCGCTGGGCGACGTGGCTGAAGTGCGCGGCATCAAGCGCGTCTTCGGCGACCAGGCCAGGAACATGGTCGTGAACTCGACCAAGTCGATGACCGGTCACCTGCTGGGTGGCGCGGGCGGCCTGGAATCGGTGTTCACCGTCCTGGCGATCCACAACCAGGTCTCGCCGCCGACGATCAACATCTTCAACCAGGATCCGGAATGCGACCTGGACTTCTGCGCCAACACGGCGCGTGAGATGCAGATCAACTACGCGGTCAAGAACTCGTTCGGTTTCGGCGGTACCAACGGTACCCTCGTGTTCGCTAAAGTCTAAGCTGAACTCAATACGCCCATTCCCGGTCTAAGGGGATGGGCGCCTGCCTCATCCGGCTCTGGCCATCCTGGCCTCCGCTATCGCCGGCGCTGTTTTCCTTCCTTTACCCATGCCGATCACGGTGACTGCCGTCGTCGCGCCGTCGCGTCGCCTGCGCGTGCTGCTGGCCGCCTTCTGCGCGTCCCTGTTCGCGGCCTCCGTTGCCGTGGGCCTGGTGCTGCCCGGGCGTTTCTTGGCGGCCGCCTGGCTGCCGCTATGGCTTGCCGGGACCGCGGTCGCCCACGCCTGTGGCGGCGGCAACGCGGCCGTGCGCCGGATTGATCTTTCTGGAGTCGGAAGACTACGCCTGACGGTACAACGGAATGTGCGCCCGCCGGCGACGACCAGCGTGAGCTTGCTGCCCGGCGCCACCGTCTGGCCCTGCTGCATGCTGCTGCGCTTGCGCGCCGAGGACACCGGCGACGTGTGGCGCCTCGTGCTGCTGCCCGACAGCGTGGGCCCCGGGGCCTACCGCGCGCTGGCGCTGGCCATGCGTGCCGAGGGCGCCGCGGGTGCCGGAGTCAGCGCAAAAATACTTTGAACTTATTGCAGTGGGCCAACTCTTAAGCAAGAGGGCCGGCTGCAGCCGATGGGGCATGGTCCGTGACGACAGAACGCGAGTGTGATCAGCTGCTGGTGGAGCGCGTCCAGGCCGGGGACCGGCAGGCGTTCGACCTCCTTGTGGCCAAATACCAGCGCCGCCTGATGCGGCTGGTGTCGCGCCTGGTGCACGATCCGGCCGAGGCCGAGGATGTGGTGCAGGAGACCTTTATCAAGGCCTTCCGGGCCCTGCGGCATTTTCGCGGCGACTCGGCGTTCTATACCTGGCTTTACCGAATAGGAATTAACACTGCAAAAAACTTTCTTGTAACCCAGGGCCGCCGGGCGCCGACCTCGACTGAGACGGATGCCGAACGTGCCGAAGGGTTCGACGACGCGGACAGCCTGCGCGACATTAACACACCGGAATCAGTGCTTGCCAGCAAGCAGATCGCCCACACGGTCAACGCGGCCATGGAGGCGCTGCCCCTGGAGTTACGCACGGCGATCGTCCTCCGTGAAATCGAAGGACTGAGCTACGAAGAAATTTCCGAAGTGATGGCGTGTCCCATAGGTACCGTGCGCAGCCGGATTTTCCGCGCGCGCGAAGTCATCGCCGAGAAATTGCGCCCCTTGCTCGATTTCCCGGTTGACAAACGTCGGTAGGTAGCGGGATCGTAGACAGGCGCAGCACATCTTGAACATACCGACAGACACACCGATGGACACCAACAGAAAAATCCGCGAACACATCTCCGCCCTGGGCGACGGCGAGTTGCCGGAGGCCGACCTGGAGCTGGCGTTCGCCGCGCTGCAGGAACCCGGCGGGCGCGAGGCCTGGGATCTGTACCACCGCATCGGCGACGTGCTGCGCGCGCAGCCGGTGCCCGATTTGTCGCCCGGGTTTTCCGCCAGGCTGGCGGCCAGGCTGGCGGCCGAGCCGGTGCCGGTCAAGCGGACGCCGGTGGGCACGAGCGAGGCGGAGGCGCCGTCCTCCGCGCCGGTGCTGACGAACCCTGCCTCATCCTAGGGCCGGCGGTTCGCCCGCCGGCGCGGCGGCCGTTGGCGGCCATCCCCGCGTCGGCGGCAAGGCTGCCGAGCCCGCGGCCCATCCACCGCACCTCTCCCGCGCGCCGCGACAAAGCGCTGTTTTTGCCTTACCATTCAGTCAATCTCAGCCCTGTCCATCGCCACTCATGCCTAGCAAAACCGCCACCCTGATCCTGTCGGCACTGCTCGTGTCCGGCTCCACCCTGTTCGCCGCCAGCCCGGCCCTGGCCACCGGCGCCGCGCCCGTCCCCACCCCGGTCGTCACCGGCTTGCCGGACTTTACCGACCTGGTCGACAAGGTCGGCCCGGCCGTGGTCAACATCCGCACCACAGAGCGCGTGCGCGCGGGCGGCATGCCGGGCGAGGAGGAGATGCAGGAATTCCTGCGCCGCTTCTTCGGCGGCCAGGTTCCGCGCGGCGGCGGGCGCCGCTCGCCCCAGCAGCAGCCCGAGGAACAGGAAGTGCAGCGCGGCGTCGGCTCGGGCTTCATCATTTCCGACGACGGCTTCGTGCTCACCAACGCCCACGTGGTCGAAGGCGCCGACGAAGTCACCGTCACCCTCAACGACCGCCGCGAATTCAAGGCCAAGGTGCTGGGCGCCGACCGCCGCTCCGACGTGGCCCTGCTCAAGCTGGCGGCAACCGGCCTGCCTTACCTGCGCACCGGCGACTCCAGCAAGATCCGGGTCGGCGAATGGGTAGTGGCGATCGGCTCGCCCTTCAACCTCGACAACACGGTCACCGCCGGCATCATTTCGGCCAAGTCGCGCGACACCGGCGAATACCTGCCCCTGATCCAGAGCGACGTCGCGGTCAATCCCGGCAACTCGGGCGGCCCGCTGATCAACATGCGCGGCGAGGTGATCGGCATCAACTCCCAGATCGCAACCCTGTCCGGGGCCTACAACGGCATCTCCTTCGCCGTGCCGATCGACGAAGTGATGCGCGTGGCCGACCAGCTCAAGAAGACCGGGCGCGTCACCCGCGGCCGCCTGGGCGTGCAGATCAGCGAGGTCACGCGCGACGTGGCCGAATCGCTCGGCCTGGGCAAGGCGCGCGGCGCGGAAGTCTCCATGGTCGAGCAGGGCGGTCCGGCGGAGAGGGGCGGCATCAAGGTCGGCGACATCATCCTCAAGTTCAACGGCCAGCCAATCGAGACCACCCGCGACCTGCCGCGCCTGGTGGGCGCGTCCAAGGTCGGCAGCCGCGCCACCGTCACCGTATGGCGCCGCGGCGCCCAGCTCGACGTCCCGGTCACCATCGTCGAGCTGCAGGACGAAAAGAGCACGCCGGCCCGTCCGCAGCCGAAGAAACCGGCGCCCGGCGCCGCGCCCAACGCCCTCGGCCTGAACGTGTCCGGCCTGAGCGCCCAGCAGCACCGCGAGCTCGGCATCGAGGGCGGGGTGCTGGTCGAGAACGCCGAAGGCAATGCCGCCACGGCCGGCATCCGGCCGGGCGACCTGATCCTGCAGGTGAACAACACCCCGGTCACCGACGCGGCCCAGTTCAATGCGCTGATCGGCAAGCTCGACCCCAAGAAAACGGTGGCCCTGCTGGTGCGGCGCGAAAACGTCACCCAGTACGTCGTGATCAAGCCGCGCCAGTGATGCAGGCGATTCCCTTCACCCTGTATTCGCGCGTCTGGTGCCACCTGTGCGAGGACATGCTGGCCGCCCTGCGCGCCATGGAGGAACCCGGCCGGCCCTTCGCGATCACCGTCCTCGACGTGGACGCCGACCCGGCGCTGGAGGAGCGCTTCAACGAACTGGTGCCGGTGCTGTACGGCGACCCGGACGGCGAGGAGCTCTGCCATTACTTCCTGGACGAGGCGGCGGTGCGGGCCTATGTGGCCGGCCTGGTGGCCGCTCCCGCCTGAGCCCGGACGCCCGTCCGGGCGCCCCCCCCGGCGCCCGCCTGGTCTTGTTTCGAGCGTTTCGGCCCGCAGATATGCCTGCCGGCGCCCCGGAAACCGGGCTTTCTGCCTCGAAATCCGGTAAAATGCCGGGTCGGAAAGCTTCTATCCCTGCGATAAAGTGCTTTTCCCGCTGTTGATCAGGCGCTGCCTGGGAGCCTCAGGGCCCCGGATGCGGCGCTTTTTTCGTATTCCGCTGCTGTGCAGCGCCCCGGATGCCGGCCTTGTGCGGCCCTTTTGGTTTTGAGCTTTGTTAATGAACAACATACGTAACTTTTCCATCATCGCCCACATCGACCACGGCAAATCGACCCTGGCGGACCGCATCATCCAGCTGTGCGGCGGCCTGTCGGAGCGCGAGATGGACGCGCAGGTGCTCGACTCGATGGATCTGGAGCGCGAGCGCGGCATCACCATCAAGGCCCAGACCGCGGCGCTGCAGTACAAGGCGCGCGACGGCCAGACCTACAACCTGAACCTGATCGACACCCCCGGCCACGTCGACTTCAGCTACGAAGTCTCGCGCTCGCTGTCCGCCTGCGAAGGCGCGCTGCTGGTGGTCGACGCGTCCCAGGGCGTGGAAGCCCAGACCGTGGCCAACTGCTACACCGCGCTCGACCTGGGCGTGGAAGTGGTGCCGATCCTGAACAAGATCGACCTGCCGCACGCCGACCCGGACAACGCCAAGAAGGAAATCGAGGACGTGATCGGCATCGATGCGTCGGACGCCACCACCTGCTCGGCCAAGACCGGCCTGGGCGTGGAAGACGTGCTCGAAACCCTGATCGCGAAGGTCCCGCCGCCCAAGGGCGACCCGGACGCGCCGCTGCAGGCCCTGATCGTCGACTCCTGGTACGACCCCTACGTGGGCGTCGTGATGCTGGTGCGCGTGGTGAATGGCACCCTGCGCCCGAAAGAGAAAATCCTGCTGATGGCGACCGGTTCGGTCAACCTGGTCGAGAGCGTGGGCGTGTTCACCCCGCGTTCGGTCTCGCTGCCGGAACTGTCCGCAGGACAGGTGGGCTTCATCATCGCCGGCATCAAGGAACTGACTGCCGCCAAGGTGGGCGATACCGTCACCCTGGCCGGCAAGCCGGCCCCCGAACCGCTGCCGGGCTTCAAGGAAGTCCAGCCGCAGGTGTTCGCCGGCCTGTTCCCGGTGGAAGCGAACCAGTACGACGCGCTGCGCGACTCGCTGGAAAAGCTGAAGCTGAACGACGCCGCCCTGATGTACGAGCCGGAAGTCTCGCAGGCGCTGGGCTTCGGCTTCCGCTGCGGCTTCCTGGGCCTGCTGCACATGGAGATCGTGCAGGAACGCCTCGAGCGCGAATTCGACATGGACCTGATCACCACCGCGCCGACCGTCGTGTACGAGGTCGAGATGCGCGATGGCTCCATGGTCCGGGTCGACAATCCGTCGAAGATGCCGGAGCCGTCCAAGATCAACGAAGTGCGCGAGCCGATCGTCGACGTCAACCTGTACATGCCCCAGGAATATGTGGGCGCGGTGATGACCCTGTGTAACGGCAAGCGCGGCGTCCAGATGGACATGGCCTACCACGGCCGCCAGGTCAAGCTGCATTACGAGATCCCGATGGCGGAGATCGTGCTGGACTTCTTCGACCGCCTGAAGTCGACCTCGCGCGGCTATGCCTCGATGGACTACGAGTTCAAGGAATACCGCGCCGCCGACGTGGTGAAGGTCGACATGCTGATCAACAGCGAGAAGGTCGACGCGCTGGCGATCATCGTGCACCGCGCCAACGCGCCTTACCGCGGCCGCCAGGTGGCGGCCAAGATGCGCGAACTGATCCCGCGCCAGATGTTCGACGTGGCGATCCAGGCCGCGATCGGCGCCACCATCATCTCGCGCGAGAACGTCAAGGCGCTGCGCAAGAACGTGCTGGCCAAGTGCTATGGCGGCGACATCAGCCGCAAGAAGAAACTGCTGGAAAAACAGAAAGCCGGCAAGAAGCGCATGAAGCAGGTCGGTTCCGTGGAGATTCCGCAGGAAGCCTTCCTCGCCATCCTCCAGGTGGAAGAAAAATAAATGAACCTGCAACCTATCTTGGGCAACTTTGCCCTGATCCTGTTCGTCGCCATGGTGATCACCGGTGTCATCTGGTGCCTGGATGTGTTCTACCTGGCCAAGCAGCGCCGCCGCCAGGCCGACGCCGCCCTGGCCGAGTACGACGCCCGCACCGCCAAGCTGGTGGCGGACGGGATCCAGGTCGACAACAACGGCAACCGCGCGGCGATCGAGCAGGCCCACCTGCGCCAGCCGACCTGGATCGAATACTCGGGCAGCTTCTTCCCGGTGATCGTGCTGGTCTTCGTGCTGCGTTCCTTCCTGTGGGAGCCGTTCAAGATCCCGTCCTCGTCGATGGTGCCGACCCTGCTGGTGGGCGACTTCATCCTGGTGAACAAGTACACCTACGGTATCCGCCTGCCGATCATTAACAAAAAGATCATCCAGATCAATGATCCCCAGCGCGGCGACGTGATGGTGTTCAAGTACCCCAAGGACATGAGCCAGGACTACATCAAACGCGTCATTGGTGTGCCGGGTGATAAAATCACCTACGAGAACAAGCGCCTGACGGTGAACGGCAAGCCGGTCGAGTACACGCCCCTGGACGACTACCTCGACGACCAGCACCCCGTCTACCACAAGCAGCTGGTGGAAAAGCTCCCGGGCAAGGATAGCGAGGTCGCGCACCGCATCCTGAATTCCGACGGCCGTCCCAGCTTCGATCTCGGCAATGTCGAGAACTTCCCGAACCGTGAAGCTTGCGACTATTCGTACGATAAATTTACCTGTATCGTACCGGAGGGCAACTATTTCATGTTAGGCGATAACCGAGACAACAGCCAGGACAGCCGCTATTGGGGCTTCGTCCCGGACAAGAACATTGTTGGCAAGGCGATCGTCGTTTGGATGAATTTCGGCAATCCGAAGCGGATTGGCGGCATCCGGTAACGCGGGGAGCGCAAGCAATGCAAGGGAACAAGAAGCAGGTTTTCGTGGGCGCCGAAAAAGGCATGTCGCTGACCGGCCTGATCGCCGTTTTGGCGGTAGTGTGCGTGATGGCGCTGTTCGCCATCAAGCTGGTTCCGGCTTATCTCGAATACAACACGATCAAGGACGCCATCGTCAAGGCCAAGGAAGCGGGCGGTACGCCGCGCGAGATGATGGCGGCCTACGACCGCAATGCCGGCATCAACAGCATCGACGTCGTGCGCGGACGCGACCTGGTGATTTCGCGCGAGAGCGGCGAGCCGGAAATCAGCTTCGCCTATGAAAAGCGGGTTCCGCTGATGGGCAACGTCAGCTTCGTGATCGACTTCGCCGGCAGCACCGACCCGGCCGCGGCCGCGCCGGCTGCCGACACAGCCCAGTAACACATCAGAAAGGACCCGGCCCTGCGCCGGGCGAGAGACGGCATCGACAATGAATCTTCAGTTATTGCAAACACGCTTGGGGTATACGTTTCGGGATGCCGGGCTGCTTCAGCAAGCCCTGACCCATCGTAGCCACAGCAGTTTGCATAACGAGCGCCTGGAATTCCTGGGCGACTCGATTCTGAACTGCGTCGTGGCCTCGATCCTGTACGAACGCTTCACCAGCCTCGACGAAGGCGATTTGTCGCGCCTGCGCGCCAACCTGGTCAAGCAGCAGTCGCTGTTCGAGATCGCCCAGAAGCTGGAGCTGTCGCAGTTCCTGCGCCTCGGCGAGGGCGAACTCAAGTCGGGCGGTTTCCGCCGCCCCTCGATCCTGGCCGACACCCTGGAAGCGCTGCTCGGCGCGATCTTCCTGGACACCGGCTTCGAGGCGGCGCGCGCGGTGATCCGCGCCTTCTACCTGCCATTGCTGGACACGGTCGACCCGGCTACCCTGGGCAAGGACGCCAAGACCCTGCTGCAGGAATTCCTGCAGAGCAAAAAGATCTCCTTGCCGACCTATAACGTGGTGGCCACCCACGGCGCCGCCCACAGCCAGGAATTCGAAGTCGAATGCCTGGTGCCCAAGCTGAACGTCCAGGTCTTCGGCCGCGGCGGCAGCCGCCGTGCCGGCGAGCAGGCCGCGGCCCGCCTCGCCCTCGAAGTCGCCCAGCAGGCCCTGAGCAAGCCGTCCGGCCGCAAGACCAAACCCCGCGCCGCCCAGCTCAAGCTGGCGGGCATCGCCACCATCCAGAGCGACGCGCCTGCAGTACCGGCGGAACAACCAGGAACCACCCCATCATGAGCAGCACCCAAGAAGCCTTCCGCTGTGGCTACATCGCCATCGTCGGCCGTCCCAATGTCGGCAAGTCGACCCTGATGAACGTGCTGATCGGCGCCAAGGTGTCGATCACCTCGCGCAAGGCCCAGACCACGCGCCACCGCATCACCGGCATCCAGACCCGCGACGACGCCCAGTTCATCTACGTCGACACCCCGGGCTTCCAGACCCGCCACGCGAACGCCCTGAACAAGACGCTCAACAAGACCGTCTCGAACACGCTGACCTCGTCGGACGTGATCCTGTTCCTGGTGGAAGCCGGCACCTTCGGCCCGGCCGACGAACAGGTGCTGAACCTGCTGCCCAAGAACGTGCCGGTGGTCCTGGTGATCAACAAGGCCGACCGCGTGAAGGACAAGGCTGTCCTGATGCCCTTTGCCCAGAAGATCGCCGCGCTGCGCGACTTTACCGCCGTGGTGCCGGTATCGGCCAAGCTGCGCTTCCAGGTCGACGCCCTGGAAAACGAAATCAAGCGCCACCTGCCGGAAAATGCGCCGATCTTCGGGCCGGATGACATCACCGACCGCAGCGAGAAATTCCTGGCCGCCGAAATCGTGCGCGAAAAGGTGTTCCGCCTGCTGGGCGACGAGCTGCCCTACACCAGCACCGTGCTGATCGAGCAGTTCGAGCAGGAAGGCAATTTGCGCCGCATCTTCGCGGCCATCCTGGTCGAGCGCGATACGCACAAGTCCATGATCATCGGTAACAAGGGCGCGCGATTGAAGGAAATCTCGACCCAGTCGCGCCTGGACATGGAAAAGCTGTTCGGTGGCCCCGTGTACCTGGAAATCTGGGTCAAGGTCAAATCCGGCTGGGCCGACAACGAAGCGGGCCTGCGCGCCTACGGCTACGAGTAAGCGCTGCAGGGGGATCTCCAGGAACGCATGCCCAGCCACGACGACCTCGACGATGCGCAAGCGCTGATCGCTTCCGGTGCTCCCGCAGGCGCGCCGGCGCCGGCGCCCGAGCGGCGCATCCGCCCGCGCACGCCGGTGCGCGAGGGCAGGGTGGTGGGCCAGCCCGGCTTCGTGCTGCACAGCTATCCCTACAAGGAAACCAGCCTCATCGTCGACATGTTCACGCGCGACCACGGCCGCGTGGGCCTGGTCGCCAAGGGCGCCAAGCGCCCGCTGTCGAAGCTGCGCGGGGTGCTGCAGACCTTCCAGCCCTTGTCGGTCTCCTTCGGCGGCAAGTCCGAGCTGCGCACCCTGGTCGATGCCGAATGGGTGGGCGGCATGCTGCCCCTGGAAAAGACCGCACTGCTGTGCGGCTTCTACCTGAACGAACTGCTGGTCAAGCTGCTGGCCCGCGACGACAGGCACCCGGCCTTGTTCGATCACTACGTCTCGACCCTGAACCAGCTGGCCCACGGCGAACCTGCGCAAATTGTCTTGCGAAAGTTCGAAAGGGCCTTACTTAAGGAAACGGGCGTCGCCGCCGACCTGGAGCGCTGCACCACGACCCGTGCGCCGGTGGAGCCGGACGGCCGCTATGTGGTCGACCCCGAGCGCGGCCCGCGCCAGGCCATGCCCAGCGACGTCTGGCCTGTGGTGAGCGGCAAGTGCTTGCTCGACATGGAGCGCGACGATTACGCCGACCAGGCCACCCTGGCGCAGAGCAAGCAGCTGATGCGCTTCCTGCTGGCGCACCACCTTGGCGGCCAGCCGCTGAACACACGCCAGATTCTGATCGATTTGATGCAACTGTAGTCTGCAAAACCTGAGAAACGACGAACATGAGCTTCCTGCAACCTGCCGGCCCGGTGATCGACCTGGGCGTGAACATCGACCATATCGCCACCGTGCGCAATGCCCGCGGCACCGTGTATCCGGACCCGATCCGCGCGGCGCTGCTGGCCGAGCAGGCGGGCGCCGACCTGATCACCCTGCACCTGCGCGAAGACCGCCGCCACATCAAGGACGCCGACGTGCTGGCGCTGCGCCCGCAGCTGGCCACCCGCATGAACCTGGAAGCGGCGGTAACCCGCGAGATGATCGACTTCGCCTGCCGGGTGAAGCCCCAGGACGTGTGCCTGGTGCCGGAGCGCCGCGAAGAGGTGACCACCGAGGGCGGCCTGGACGTGGTGCGCCACTATCACGAGGTCGAAGCGGCCGTCCGCCAGCTCAAGCAGGAAGGCATCCGCGTGTCGCTGTTCATCGACGCGGACGAGCAGCAGATCGACGCCTCGCGCGCCGTGGGCGCCACCGTGATCGAGCTGCATACCGGCCGCTATGCAGAAGCCGAAGGCGAGGAAGCGCAGCGCGAGCTGGAGCGCATCAAGGCGGGCGTGCACGCCGGCGTGACGCGCGGCCTGCGCGTGAACGCGGGCCACGGCCTGCATTACACCAACGTGCAGCCGGTGGCCGCGATCCGCGACATCCACGAGCTGAACATCGGCCATGCGATCGTCGCCCACGCGCTGTTCGCGGGCTGGGAAAACGCGGTGCGCGAGATGAAGGCGATCATGGTCGCGGCGCGCCTCGGTGTGGCGTATGCGAACGGAAAAGTCGGGGGCTGAGGTGATCTACGGCATCGGCACCGACATCGTCCAGATCTCGCGTGTCGAGGCTGCCCTCGCACGCAGCGGCCCGCGCTTCGCCGAGAAGATCCTGGGCCCGCAGGAGCTGGAAAAATACCACGCGCGCAGCGCCAAGAACGCCGTGCGCGGCCTGCGCTTCCTGGCCACCCGCTTTTCGGCCAAGGAGGCGTTCTCGAAAGCCATCGGCCTGGGCATGCGCATGCCCATGACCTGGCGCGCGATGCAGATGCTGAATGCCCCCAGCGGCAAGCCGATGATCGTCTGCAGCGGCGCACTCGAACAATTCATGCGCGACAACCGGCTCAGCGCCCAGGTGTCGATCAGCGACGAGGCCGACTACGGCGTCGCCTTCGTGATCGTGACCCAGGATCTCAGCCAGCTTACCCTTTAGCGAATCGCCAGTGACCAAGGAAGTTCAACCCACAGCGCAGCCGGACGTGCCGGCGCCGACCGATGAAGTGGCGGAGGCGCCCGCGAGCTACGCGGCCGCGGCCGGCGCCGCCATGCCCGCACCGGCGAAACCCGCGCGCGCGCGCAAGCCGAAGGCCGACGCGTCCGAGCCGCGCGTGCGTCCGGACGCCTGGCAAGCCATGAAGGAAGAGATGGCGGCGACCCTGAGCAAGGACGCCGAGGGAGGCGTGCAGCCCAGCGCCTCGGCGCGCGAACAGGTGCTGGCGACGGTGGCCAGGCTGCCCGACCTGCCGGGCGTCTACCGCTACCTGGACGCGAACCAGGGGGTGCTCTACGTCGGCAAGGCGCGCAACCTCAAGAAGCGCGTGTCGAGCTACTTCCAGAAGACCTTGTCGAGCCCGCGCATCGCGATGATGGTGTCGCAGATCGCGAACCTGGAGACCACGGTGACCAGCAGCGAGGCCGAGGCCCTGATCCTGGAAAACAACCTGATCAAGTCGCTCAAGCCTCGCTACAACATCCTGTTCCGCGACGATAAGTCCTACCCCTACATCAAGATCTCCAGCGGCGAAGCGCCGCGCATGTCCTACTACCGCGGGTCGCTGGACAAGAAGAACCAGTACTTCGGTCCCTTCCCGAGCGGCTGGGCGGCCAAGGAATCGATGCAGCTGCTGCAGAAGGTCTTCATGCTGCGCACCTGCGAGGACAGCGTGTACAGCAACCGCACGCGTCCCTGCCTGCTGCACCAGATCGGCCGCTGCAGCGCGCCCTGCGTGAACCTGATCGCGCCGGACGACTACAAGCGCGACGTCGACAACGCCGCCCGCTTCCTGCGCGGGCGCCAGACCGAGGTGCTGGACGACCTGCAGGCCAAGATGCAGGGCTACGCCATGGAGCTCAAGTTCGAGCAGGCGGCCTCGGTGCGCAACCAGATCCAGGCGCTCTCGAAGGTGCTGCACGCGCAGAGCATGGAGACCACGGGCGACGCCGACGTCGACGTGATCGCCGTGGTGGTGCAGGGCGGGCGCGCCTGCGTCAACCTGGCGATGGTGCGCGGCGGCCGCCACCTGGGCGACCGCGCCTATTTCCCGACCCATGTGGGCGAATCGCTGGGCGAGTGCCCGATCGAGGTCGAGGTGCTGTGCGCCTTCCTGGCCCAGCACTACAGCGGCCAGTTCATTCCAGGCACCCTGATCCTGAACATCGAGTTCGACCAGCCGGAGCTGATCATGGCGCTCGCCGAGCAGTGCGGGCACCGCATCAACCTGGTGTTCCAGCCGCAGGGCCAGCGCCGCCAGTGGCTGGAGATGGCCTGCAAGGGCGCCGAGATCGCGCTGGCGCGCCTGTTGTCCGAGCAGGGCTCGCAGCAGGCCCGCACCCAGGCGCTGGCCGATACGCTGGAGCTGGACAACGAGGACCTGGAAGCCCTGCGCATCGAGTGCTTCGACATCAGCCACACGGCGGGCGAGGCGACCCAGGCCTCGTGCGTGGTGTTCCATCACCACCAGATGCAGAACGGCGAGTACCGGCGCTTCAACATCAACGGCATCACGCCGGGCGACGACTACGCGGCCATGCGCCAGGTGCTCACGCGGCGCTACGAGAAGGTGGCGAACGGCGAGGGCGTCGTGCCGGACATCGTGCTGGTGGACGGCGGCAAGGGCCAGGTCGAGATGGCGCGCCAGGTGTTCGAAGAGCTGGGGCTGGATATCTCGCTGATCGTGGGCGTGGCGAAAGGGGAGGGG
>CBIHLT010000020.1:0-32973 GCA_966210615.1 uncultured Massilia sp. | reverse complement strand
GCTGGCCCGCCGGCTGGAACGCTTCCAGGTCCAGGCAAACCCCACCCCGCCCGACACGCCCGTGTCGCGCAGATGCAGCGGACTGTCCCGGTTCGCCGCGCCGTGATAACTCTCGAGACGCAGGAAACCGAACAGCCGCAGGTCGCGGTTGATCCTGCGCGTCCCGAACACCCCGATCCGCGTCAACATCAGGCCCGCATCCGCCGCATAGGCCGGCCGCGCGGCGTTCGCGTACTGCGGCGCCACCTCGTAGAAATAGCGCTGGATGCGCCCGTTGCCGACGACGGCGCTCAGCTGGCCCTGGAAGGTCCAGGCCCCGCCCTCGCCGACGCGCTCGTAGACCAGGCGCGGCTCGAAGGTCCAGCCCTGCTGGCGCAACCCGCCCCTGGCCTCGATCACGGCCCGCAAAGGCAGTTCGGCGCGCAGCCGGGTCGAGCGGTCGATGTCGGCGATTTTCACCTTCAGGCGCGGACCGAATTCGAGCAGGGTGCCGAGGTCGGGCATGCCGGCGCGCACCTCGACGTCGTCGGAATCGGAAGGCAGCGCGCCGGCCAGCCCGACGTCGAACTCGACCCGGTCGGAATGGAACAGGCGTGCGCCAATGCCGGACTGGTCGGCGCGCAGCACCTCGCCGCGGTACAGGATGAAGGGCAGCGCGAGCAGGCGCGAGGAGCGGTCGTCGGCGCCCGGGTAGGCGGGCGTGGAAAGGCCGGCCGCGCCGATACCGATTTCCCATAGGGGAAGATTGCGTTCGTCGGATTGCGCGCTGGCGGAGAGCGGCAGGGCACAAGCGGCGCAACAGGCCGCCTTGAGGATGGAGTTCATGGCGCGAGGAAGGAATGGATGGTGTGCCGCATTCTAGCCAGAAGCCCTGCTTCGGCGCGCCGCGCAGATCAAGGCGGGCCCGGCACCACCTGCAGCTCGACCTCCCCCGCCGCCGCGGCGCCGGCCAGGTCGCCGTGTATGCGGCTGAGGTCCGCGCCTTCGCGCATGCCCATGAAGCAGGTGGCGCGGTTGCGGCCGCCCGACTTCGACAGGTAGAGGGCCAGGTCGGCCACGTTGACCGCGTCCATCCAGTCCTGGCCCGGCCAGGCCGGCCAGGCGATGGCGCCGGCCGAGGCGCGCACGGCAATCTCGCGGCCGTCGTGGAGCACCGGTTCGCGGCCCAGCGCGGCGAGCGCCTTGGCGGCGATCACCGGCAAGCCGCCGGACGAGACACCCGGCAACACCAGCACGAATTCCTCGCCGCCCCAGCGCACCACCGCGTCCTGCTCGCGCACCAGCGCGCTGAGGCGCGCGGCAACGGCCTTCAGCACCGCGTCGCCGGCGGCGTGGCCGTAGCTGTCGTTGATGCGCTTGAAGTAGTCGACGTCCAGCAGCAGCAAACCGACGGCGGCCTGGTAATGGCGGTCGCGCGAGCGGCCATGGACGGTGGCTTCCTGCTGCGTCATCAGCTGTTCGAAGTGGCGCCGGTTGAACACGCCGGTGAGCGGATCGTGCACGGATTGCGAGGCCAGCGCGGCATTGTCGACCAGCAGCGCCCGGTTACGGCGGCGCGCCTCGCGCAGCCACAGCACCAGCAGCACGGCCGACAGCAGCAGGACCAGCGCCAGCGCCACCCACAGGCGCTGCTGCCAGGCGCGGGCCGCCACTTCCGCATGCGCGCGGGCGTTCTGGAGCGACAGGCGCTCGATCTCGCGGTTCTTGCGCTCGGCGGAGAATTTCTCCTGCAGCTCGAGCACCGCTTTCTCGCGTTCGGCGGTGGTGATGTCGCCGGAGAGCTCGAGCACGCGCCGCAGCGCGGCCAGGGCTTCGCGGTGGCGGCCGGCGCGCTCCAGCACGTTCGCCTGTTCGGACAGCAGATCCACCACTTCGCGCCGGCCGCCCGCCTTTTCGGCCTGCGCCATCCCCTCCCGCATCAGCGCCATGCCTTCGTCGACGCGGCCGCTGCGCGCCAGGGCGCTGCCGCGGTTGCTCAAGGCAAAGGCGAGCCCCAGCTCGTCGTCCGACTGGCGCGCGAGCTGTTCGGCGGCCTGGGCTGCGGCGATCGCCTGCGCGTACTTGCCTTGGTGGATGTAGTAGGCCGAGAGATTGGATTGCGCGATCTGCGCGAGCGCCTCGGTGCCGGGCGTGCCGTCCGTGATGCGCAAGACGTCGAGCAGGGCCTGATATTCCTTGCCGGATTGCTTGAGCGTGCCATAGGCATAGCTCTGGTTGATGCGGGCCTGCGCCATTGCAAAGCGGAAGCCGATGCGCTCGGCGAGCGCATAGCTGTCCTCCACCACGCGCAAGCCGCTCGCCATGTCTCCGCGCGCGAAGTGCACGCCCGCCAGCGCGTTCATCAGGCGCGCTTCGGAGGACCGCAGCCCGGCCCGCTCCGCCGCCTCCACCGCCTGCAGCCCCAGGACCAGGGCCGCCGCATCCTCGCCCAGCAAGGCGCGCGCGCGCGCCAGCGCGCCCAGGCGCAAGGCCTCGAAACGCAGGTCGCGGGAGGCCGGCAGCGCGGCCAGCCGGTCCAGCAAGGCTTGAATCGCCCCGCGCTCGTTGGCCAGGTCCGCCCGTCCGATCTTCAGGGCCAGCAGATGGGGGCCGCAGGCGGGGCAGCGCCCGCTTTCCGCCAGCCGCTCCAGCTGCCCGATGGCGGCGTCGAGCTCCCGCTTGTGCTGGCCGTGCACGGCCAGCAGGGCCAGCGTGGTGTGGTAGCGGAGTTGCTGGGCGACGGGCGCGGCGGGGCCGGGACGGTCTTGCGCCGCTTGCAGGCGCTGGATCGCCAGCAGCGGCGAAGCGTAACCGTGCCGGTCGAGATCATCGAGTGCCGCCGCCACGTTTTCGGCGGCCGCCAGTCCGCTGGCGCACAGCAGCGCCGTCGACAGCAAGACCGGCAGCATGCGGCGCCAATGCGCCATGCCGAAGGCCGCTAAGAAATCAGGAAGATAGAGCATGCTGGCGCGCGAGGCGATATTGTCCCGCACGCATTCTAGCGCCGAGCGGATCCGCCCGGCATTTTGTAGCCAACAGGAAAGCCTGCCGGCCATTCCCGCGGTCAAGCCTTCTCGGGGAAGATCGCCTGCAGCAGCGCCGCCAGGTTATACCCGCCCTTGATCAGCTGGGTCTTGGCGACCGCCGAGCTCGGCACCGGGTAGTTGGCCGGCACTTCCAGCGCGAAGGTGTAATAGGTCTCGCCCTTCTTGCTGGTCTGCGGGGTCAGCTTGCCCGGCACCACGTCGGCATAGGCCAGCTTCGACACCACCAGCGCGTCGTCCGCCCACTGGTAGGGCCAGGTCATCGGGTCGCCCTTGGCGGGAACGACCTGCGGATTGCTCGCGATCGCGGCCTGCGCGAACTGTTCCGGGGTCTTGACCTGGATGCGGCGGAAGGCATAGTCCACCGTGGTGCTGTCCCAGTACGAGTGGAAAGGCTTGGTCAGCGCCTTCGGCACGCCTTCCTTGACCGGCGCCGGGTCGCCCGGCGGAATCAGGCCCGCGGCCAGGCCGGCGAGCCTGGCGTCGTCCAGCAGCAGGTTGTTGCCGCCGCGCGAATCGAAGATCGTGGCCTCGTCCACTTCGGCGTGGGTCTTCGGCACCACGAACTTGCCGTCCTTGCTGACAAACGCCGCGCCCACGTGCAGCGGCTGGTGGATGTCGCCCGCGAAGTGGGCCAGCAGGATCAGGGCCTGGCGCTTGCTGAACTTGTGCGGGTTCAGGGCAGGATCGGTCTTGCCCTGCAGGACCGCGATGCACTGCTTGAGCGTCTGCACGATGTCGACTTCCGAGGTGCCCACGCCGTGGTCATGGTACTTCTCCAGCTGGAAGGGCACGTCGGTGTAGTGGTACTCGCTGTGCTTCGGATTGCCGTTCACGTACTCGACCATCTCCGGGGTCTGCGGGCCGCAGTAGCTGCCCTTCACGCAGTCGGCCCAGTTGGCGATCGATTCGAGCGTCTCGCCCGGCTGCAGGAGCGCGGCGATCTGCTGCTGGGCGTAGCTGCCCTTGAGCAGCCTGTCGGCGATGGCGCCCACGGCGCGGTGGCCGTCGCGGCCCCAGGCCATGGCGTCGAAGGAGGCGAAGGCGCTGGTCAGCGCCAGCACGCATGCGAGTTTTTTCATGATGTTTCCTTGATCGGGTGATGGCGCGCCTGGTTCAGCTTCGATTAATTCAGCTTCAGGATGCGCGCCGGGGCGGGGGCCAGCGCGGCGCCCTGCCCTTCGTTCTTTTTCAGGTAGTCGGTGAAGGCGTCCAGGTCCAGCAGGCCGGTTTCGACGCGCTTGCCGCCCTTGGAGAATTCCGGGAAGTTGTCGCCGCCTTCGGCGAGGAAGTTGTTGGCGACCACGCGGTAAGTCTTGCCGTCCTCGATCGCCACGCCGTTCAGTGTGATGCTGCCCGGGACCACGCGGCTGCCGACGGGACGCTTTTCATCCCATTGGTAGCTGAAGCCCTGCGATACCTGGAGCATCGAGGTGTCGGAGGCGGCCGGGCGCGCCCACTGCTGTTCCAGCAGCGTGCGCAGCTGGGCGCCCGTCAGGTCCATCACCACCAGCGTATTGCCGAACGGGAGCACGGCCTGGGTCTGGCCGAAGCTGGCCACCTTGTCCTCGCCCGCTTCCAGGTCCTTGCGGATGCCGCCTTCGTTCATGAAGCCGATCTGGGCGCCCTGCTCGCGCGTGGCGGCCAGCACGGCGTCGGCGATCACGCCGCCCAGGGCCGATTCGCCCGCCTCGTTCTTCTTGCGCAGCACCGGCGCGCTGCCCAGCTTCGCCATCGGGCGCGCCAGCGCGGCGCGGCTGCCTTCCTTGACCTTGGCCACGAAGGCCGCGATGCGTGGGTCGGCCGGGTACAGGTCCGGGGTCATGACGACGTTGCTGGCCTGCAGATCGCTCACCGTGTCGGTGCGCGGATCGACCTTCATCGAAATGCGCGTCAACAGGTGGCCGGCGGTCGCCGCCTGGGTCACGGTGCGGCCGTCGACCTGGCACAGGAAGCCCTGGTGGGTATGGCCCGAGATCACCAGCTTGATCGCGGGGTCGAGCTTCCTGGCGATGTCGACGATAGCGCCTTCCAGGCCAGTGCAGCCCGGCTGCAGCGGCGCTTCCTTCGTGGTGCCGCCTTCGTGCACCAGCGCGACGATCACGTCGGCGCCTTGCGCGCGCATGGCGGGAACCGCCTTGTTGATCGCCTCGGCCTCGTCGCCGAACTTCAGGCCGGCGATACCCGAGGCCATCACGACCGAGTCGGCGCCCTGCAGCACCACGCCCACCAGGCCGACCTTCACGCCCTTCACTTGCTCGATGCGGAAGGCCGGGATGAAGGGCTTGCCGGTGGCGCTGTCGATCACGTTGGCGGCCAGGTAGGTGAACTTCGCGCCCTTGAAGTCCTTGCTCATCTGGCAGGCCTTGGCGGGACGGGGCGAGTCGCAGCCGCCATGCTGCTGGCGCAGCAGTTCCTTGCGGCCGGCGTCGAATTCGTGGTTGCCGACCGCGCTCGCGCGCAGGTCCAGCATGTTCATCGCCTCGATGGTCGGCTCGTCGGCCCACAGCGAGGACATGGCCGGGCTGCCGCCCACCAGGTCGCCGGCGGACACGAACAGCAGTTCCGGGTCTTCCTTGCGCCAGGCTTGCAGCGCCGCCGCGACCGCCTCGAGGCCGCCGGCGCGGATCGCCTTTTCCTTCGCGCCGTCGGCCCCGGTCGGGACGTAGCGGCTCGCCTCGATGTTGCCGTGGAAGTCGTTCATGGCGACCAGGTTGATGGTCACCGGGCCCTGGCTGGCGGTGCTGGCGCAGCCGGCCAGCAGCAATGCCAGCGCGAGGGGGGAAAGGCGTGCGCAAGCGCTTCGCGAAACGGTCATGAAATCCTCTGTCTATGCAAACGACCTGCCCTGCGGCGGCCGTGAAGCGACGAATTATGGCACGCCCCCGCGGCGCCGGAAATCCTTACAGCAGCCCGGCGTGGCATCGTGCCCACTCACCTTATAAAAGAAAAACGGCCGGTGTTTCCACCGGCCGTCCTGGCTTGCTTCAAGCGGCGAATTCGATGCTTAGAATTCGTACTTGACGGTCGCCTGGATCGCCCACTGCGACTCGCCCTTCGACTGGCGGACGTTCAGGTCTTCCACGTTGTTACGCACGGCGTAGACGTAGCGGCCCTGTGCATCCAGGCCGACGTAGTCGACGAAGCTGCGCGCCTGGGCGCCAGCCGACTGGAAGCCCACTTCCTCGATACGGCCCCACTTCTTGTTCAGCAGGTTGCCGAAGTTCAGGATGTCGAGTGCGAAGCTGGCCTTGTGCTTCTTCATGAAGCCCGGCAGTTCCTGGGTGATCTTCACGTCGAAGCTGTTGGTCCACGGCGAGAAGTCGCTGTTACGCGCCACCACGCCGCCGATTGCCTTGCGCAGTGCCTTGTTCGAGTTGACGATGTCCCAGAACTTGGTCTCGTTGGCCTTGTTGGTCGCGGTGTCGCCGTAGAACACGACTTCGCCCGAGCCCATGCCTTTCGGGATGTACATCAGGTCGTTGCCGGCCAGGCCGTCGCCGTTCAGGTCGTTGTTGAAGGTCCAGCTGTACGGCTTGCCTTCACGGCCTTCATAGAACACGCCCAGACGGGTGCGGTATTCGCCGAAGAACTTCTTCTCCCACGACAGGCGGGCGTTGATACGGTCCTTCACCAGGTAGGAGGAGTTCGCGGCGACTTCCTCGTTCGGGTTGAAGACCGAGCGGCCCGACCAGTTCGAGTTCGAAGTCGACGAGGTCAGCGGCGACACTTCGGTTGCCTTGGTGTGGGTGTAGGCCACCGACCAGCCGAAGCCCTTGCGGGTCGGGCTCGTCAGCGACAGGGTCACCAGCTGGGCGTCGCCCTTGCTGGTGCGCTGGGCCATCAGCACGTTGCCGTAGTCGCGGTTCGACAGGGCCTTGTTGGTGGTGGTGCAGCGGCTCGCCACGGTCACGGCGTTGTTGGTGAACGAGTAGCAGCTCGCATCCAGGCCGTTGGCGTTCCAGTACAGCTGACGGCCGTCGACGCCGGTACGGGTCGGTGCGCCGATGTTCAGGTTCTGGTAGAAGATCGCGTCCTTGTTCTCGGTCGCCAGCAGTTCGGCGCCGAACACCAGGCCGTACCATGGCAGCTCATGATCGAAGGCCAGGTTGGCTTTCCAGATCGACGGCTGCTTCAGGCCAGGGGCCAGGACGTCGACGTTGGCGGCCGGGGTGGCGCCGGTCACGGTCTTCTGTGCGTCCGGATCCGGGCTGAAGGTGCCGTCGGTCGCCGGGCACTTGGTCGCGCCGGAGCCCGAGCAGGTGATGATGCGGGTAGCGACGCCCGGGTTCGAGAACGGGTTCGACATCCACACGGTCGCTGCCGCGCCCTGGAACAGGCCGGCGCCGCCGCGCACTTGCATCATGCGCGCCGAATCGAACTTGTAGTTGAAGCCCACGCGCGGCTGCCACAGCTTGTTGCCGTCGAAGGTGCGGGTGTTGTCGACGCCGAAGCCGCCGGTCTGGCGGGCGAAGGTGGCCGGGTTGCCTGCAACGGTCGGCTGTGCGGCGGCGGTATTGCGCAGCGGGGTGTTGTCCACGCCGGTCACGTCCAGGCGCACGCCTGCGTTGATGGTCAGGTTCTTGTTGACGCTCCAGTTATCCTGCAGGAAAACGCCGGTGTTCTTCATCGTGAACTGGGCGATCGCGTTGCTCAGCGAACCGCCTGCGACCGGCATCTGCACGGTGTACGACGACGGACGGCCACGGGTGAAGTTTTCGTAGACGGCGTTTTCGATCTGCGCGGCGGTGCCGGTCGAGCAGTTGACGGTGCCGAAGGTGTAGGTGAAGTTGTTATCGCACTGGAAGGTGTAGTTGCCGAACACGTTCTGCAGGAACGCGTTGTACACCTCGTTCTTGGTGAAGTCCGCGCCGGCCTTGAACTCGTGGTCGCCCCACAGGTAGTTGGCGCCTGCGTACAGGTCCAGGGTCTTGGTGCCCAGGACGTTGTTGTGGCGGCTGTTCTCGGTGCCGGTGTTCAGGAAGCGGCTGCCGGTGCGCGAGCCGGCCGGTGCGTCCGACGGCAGCGGGCCGGTGAACTGGAAGGACATGGTCGGCAGGCGAGCATTGTTCTTCGGCACCGAGTCATAGTCGCGCAGCGAGGCCTTGAATTCCGTCGAGAAGTCCGCGGTCCAGTCCGAGAACACCTGGGCGACCATGGTCTCGATGCTCTTTTCCTGGTTGTAGAACTGCGAGCTCAGGGACACGCCGGTCTGCGAGAAGCCCGGGTAGATCGGCTCTTTCTGGTCGGTCTTCGAGTAGCGGAAGTTCGCGCGGTGGTCGTCGCTGATGTTCCAGTCGAACTTGATGGTGCGCTCTTCGGTGGTCATGTTCGAGCCGGCCGGCACGTCGGTGCCGCCCAGATCGATGCCCCAGGTGTCCTTGGCGATCTGCTGCAGGCGCGAGATCTGGTTCGGGCTGATCGGCACGGTGGTGCCGGTGCCGGTGCCGATGGCGCCGAAGTCGGGCGCCGAGCGGCTGCTCTTGTGGTTTTCGGCCAGGGCGAAGAAGAACAGGCGGTCCTTGACCAGCGGGCCGCTGGCCCAGATGCCCTTGGTATTTTCCTTGAAGGCCGGGGCTTCGGTGTAGTCGCCGGTGGTGGCGTTGAAACGGTCGCCGACCAGGTTGTCGTCACGGGTGACGTAGTAGGCGCCGCCGTGGTACACGTTGGTGCCCGACTTGGTGACGGCGTTGACGTTGGCGCCGGTGTAGCCGCGCTGGGTCACGTCGTAGTTGGCCACGTTCACCTGCACCGAGGCGATGGCTTCCATCGAGATCGGCTGGCGGGCGGTCGGGCTGCCGTTGGCTTCCAGGCCGAAGGTGTCGTTCACGGCCACGCCGTCGATGGTCATCGAGTTGTAGCGCGAGTTCTGGCCGGCCACCGACATTTCGCCACGCTCTTTGTCGGTCTGCGACACGCGCGGGTCGATACGCGCGAAGTCCTGCAGGTTGCGGTTGATCGATGCCTGGGTTTCCAGGTCGGCGCGGCTGATCGCGGTGACCGCACCCATGGTGTTGCGCGAGAAGATTTCCGAGCGTGCGGCGGAGCCGGTCACGGTCACGGTCTGCATCTTCTGGCCCAGGGTGGCGTCGACCGCTGCGGTCTCGGCCAGCTCGACGAACACGTTTTCGCGGCGCTCGGTGACGCCGTCCTTCGTGATAATGATCGTGTAAGGACCGCCCACGCGCAGGCCGCGTGCAACGTAACGGCCTTCCGCGTCAGTGGTGACATTGCTGACAGAACCCGACTCGGCGTGAACGATCGACACCTGGGCGCCGGCTGCCGGCTTGCCGTCGGCGTTCGAAATACGGCCGCCGATGGCCGAGGTGGTGTTCTGTGCAAACGACGGCGACGCCGCCAGTGCAACCGACAAAGCCAGCGCCAACTTGGTGAGCCGGATCTGTTGTTGAGTGATCATCGATAACCCCAAAAAGAACTAATAGTTATATACGGGAACCCGGCGGGCCCCTCTTTCAGTACTGCAAACCTTATTTGCTGCTGGACCGGCGGCCTACCTGCTGGCGGCGGCGATTGTAGCGTTCCTATATGACAACGAAGTTACGAGCTGGGCAACATCTACACTAAGCCATATTACTTTCGGCAATATGCATTAGTGTCAACAAGCGGGCAAATTCGTTTTCGCTAAGTTATTTATATGTTCGAGATATAAATGGCCTGTGCGCCGTTGTAATTACGCTACAACGCGGGTGTTTCCTCAAGCAAATTCCAAGGCGGGATTATACGTATCGCGAAATAGACGGAAATTTTTTTGATGAAAAATTCACCAAAGCAGGCAGAAGACGCAATTTTTTGTAGCGGGATGGCCACAAATATTGACTTATAGACAATTAGTGATCGAAAAGTCACTAATCCGGCGTAACCGGCAGGCGGTCCGGGCGGGGCGCCCGGACCGTGTAGGAAGACTCAACGCGCCCGCTTGGCGGACCTTGCCAGGGCCGCGATGCCGGCCTCGAAAGCAGTGAAACGCTGGTCCAGCTGGCGGGTCAGGCGTTGCTTTTCCGCCACTGGCAGGAAGGCGTAGCGGATGCTGTTGTACGAGGCCTTCTTCATTTCCGCATAGCCCGGCTTGTAGCGGCTGGCGAACAGCACGTACTCGTTCGACAGCGTGTGGCGGGTCACGCCGGCGTCGTCGGTCGAGATCACGTAGGGCACGCCGTATTGACGGTAGAGGTTGATCGGGTGGTTCGCCCCTTCGATGCCGCTGATGAAGGCATTCGAGGTCAGGTTGATCTCGACCGGGATGTCGTCCTCGCGCATCTTCTTCATGATCGCCGGCGCATTGGTCTCATGCACCAGGTCGAGGCCATGGCCGATGCGCTGGGCGCCCGCCACCACCAGGGCCTGGTCGATGTGGAACTTCAGGCCTTCCGGCGGCACGTCGCCCATCGCCAGCTCGCCTGCGTGCATCGCGACCTTCACGTCCGGGTACCTGGCGCGCAGGAAGCGGAACATCTTCATGTGCAGCGCATAGTCGCGCATCGCGATGTGGCTGCTTTCCTGGCCGACGATGTTGACGCCGACGATCTTGTCGCTCGCCACGTCCGACTTGAAGGCGGCCATCATCGACGAGAACACCAGCGAAGGGCTCATCAGGCGGAACACATAGGTCTGGTAGCGCATGGTGAAGCGCTCGTCGTCGATGCCTTCGGCCGACTCGTGGACGGTGCCCACGAACTTGTGGATCGACTTGTTGAAGCCCTCGTCCTTGTCCAGGGCGGCCCAGGCGGCGGCCAGCTGGGCGTCGAGCGCGGCGTCGTTGTTCGCGTTGGCTGCGGCCTGCCTGTCGAATTCGGGATTCGGCAGCGCCGGCGCCGACTTGAACATGGTCTCGATGTAGCCGACGTTTTCGGCGATGGCGCGCTTCTTGAGTTCCTGCAGGCCTTCGCGGAAGTTGCTGTTCGAGACCGGGCCGAAGAAGCCGAAGGTCTGGAAGAACAGGCGGTCCGGCGGCGGCTGCAGCGCGCCGTGGTTGCCGAAGTCCTTGTTCGACCAGCGCTGCAGCAGCTCGCGCCAGGTGTGGTCGTCGGCATAGATCTCGGCGCCCGTCAGGCAGGTGCGCTCCGCGACCGGCTTGGCGCGTTCCGCGGCGATGACTTCCTTTTTCGTCTCGATCTGGTAGGTCTGCTTGCTCACGCAATAGCCCTGCTTGTCGACGAAGTCGATGTATTGCTCGACGTAGATCGCGCCGGAATAGTGGTGGTGCAGGTCGCCGCCCTTGGGCATCTGGGTGAAGAACAGGGTCAACTCGGCCAGCTTCGGCTCGCCCGCGATCAGGGAGGCGTAGTGTTTGGCGGTGACGGTTTCGTTGGCTTTCGCGGCCGGGCCCTTGGCCAGGACCGGCTGGGCGGCGACGGCCAGCGCCAGCATCGCGCCGGCGGTCAGGTATTTGCTCATATGGTGCTTTCTGGTGGAGGGCGCGGATGGCGCCGGGATCGCGGCAACTCTAACTGCTTCGTTCAAGGTTGGCAATATTGATGGGTTTGAGCTGACGCTGATCACGCAAACCTGGATCCCGGCCTTCGCCGGATGACGGTCTTTAGGCCAACACATTTCTGCACGTCTTCCCCGCGCAGGCGGGGACCCAAGTTCACTCACCCCGCCCGTGCACCTTGTTCCCACCCGAATACGTCGCCGCCACCGTCCGATCATCCCCCAGCAGCGCCAGCGCAAACAGCAGCTCCTCGAGCGAGTTGCAGTGCGACGTGCGCCGCGCCATCAGCGGCGTCGCCTTCGGATCCAGCACCACGAAGTCCGCCTCCGCCCCTTGCGCGAAGCTGCCGATCGTGTCCTCCAGCCGCATGCTGCGCGCAGCGCCCAAGGTGGCCAGGTAGAACATGCGCAGCGCCGGCAGGTAGCTGCCCTTCAGGCGCGCCACCTTATACGCCTCGTTCATGGTCTGCAGCATCGAGAACGAGGTCCCCGCCCCCACGTCGGTCCCGAGCGAGAGCAGCGCCTTCGCGCCGTCCGCGCGCTCGAAGTCGAACAGGCCGCTGCCCAGGAACAGGTTGGAAGTCGGGCACACCGCCGCCGCCGACCCGGTGGCCGCCATGCGCGCGAAGTCTTCGTCGTCGAGCCAGATGCAGTGGCCGAACAGCGCGCGCGGGCGCATCAGCCCAAAGCGTTCGTACACGTCCAGGTAGCTGCGCGCCTCCGGATACAGCTCGCCCACCCAGCGGCACTCGTCCTTGTTCTCCGACACGTGGGTCTGGATGAAGGTGTCCGGGTACTGGGCCGCCAGCTCGCCGGTGAGCTTGAGCTGGGCCTCGGTCGAGGTCGGGGCGAAGCGCGGCGTGATCGCATACAGCGAGCGGCCGCGCTTGTGCCACTTGTTGATCAGGGCTTCGCTCTGGCCCAGGTCGCCCTCGAGGTCGCGCAGGAAGTCCGGGCAGTGGCGGTCCATCAGCACCTTGCCGGCCACCATGCGCAGGCCGCGCGCCTCGCTGGCCTCGAAGAAGGCGTCGACCGAGCCCGGATGCACGGTGCAGTAGACCACGGCGGTGGTGGTGCCGCAGCGCAGCAGCTCGTCGAGGAAGAACTCGGCGGTCGAACGCGCATGCGCCGGGTCCTCGAAACGGCGCTCGGTCGGGAAGGTGTAGGTCTCCAGCCAGGGCAGCAGGCCCGGGGCCGGCGAGGCGATCATGTCGGTCTGCGGGTAATGCAGGTGGGTGTCGATGAAGCCGGGCGTGATCAGCTTGCCGCGGTAGTCGACGGGCTCCAGCCCTGGCGGCAGGGTGGATGCGAGCTGCGCGTAATCGCCGGCCGCCTTGACCTTGCCGTCTTCGACGACCAGCAGGCCGTCCTCGTGCCAGGCATAGGCCTTCTCGTCGAAAGCCGGGTCGGCGTGAAAATGCAGCAAGCTCGCACGGTAGGCTTGCACGTGTTGCGGTGCGGTGGACATCAGTTGGATTCCGAAGAAGGTTCAGGGTGCGCGGCCGCTTCCCACAGGGACAGCAGCTGGGCCGCGACGGAGGCCGCGATCACGGCCGGCGCCTTGCCGGCAATGCCGGACAGGCCGATGGGACAGACCATGGCCTCGAGGCGCGTTTCGAGGATGCCGCGCTCGCGCAGGCGGTGCTCGAACTGGCGGCGCTTGGTATCGGAGCCGATCAGGCCATACCAATCCTGCCAGGGACGCGACAGTATCGCGTGCGACAGGCGCAGGTCAAGTGCATGGCTGTGGGTCATGACCAGGAAGGTGGTTCCGCGTGGCGCTTTTTCAACAAGCGCCTCCGGCGTGTCGGTCGCCTCGACCGTCACGTTGGCGGGCACGCCGGCCGGGAAGGCGTGTTGAAAGACCTCCTCGCGCTCGTCGACCCAGGTCACGCGGCAGGGCAGCTCGCCCAGGGCGCGCACGATGGCCGCGCCCACGTGGCCGGCGCCGAACAGCATCAGGTGGGCGCGCGGCGCCAGCACGGCGTCGACCAGCCAGCGCCGCCCGCCCGCATCGAGCAGCACGTGGGTGCCCGCGTCGAAGGCGAAAGCCGGACCGGCTTCGCCGGCCAGCAGGCGCCCGTGGCCGTCGAACAGTCCCCACTGCGGCTCGCCGTCGAGCGCCACCAGACGCCAGCTGTCTTCGTTGCGGCGCGCGCCGAGCAGCGCCAGCTGGTCCGCGTCCACCGGCTCGAAGGCGAGATAGGCGATGCCGCCGCAGCACTGGCCCAGGCTGGGGCCGAGCGGGAAGCGTTCCAGGCAGGCCTTGGCACCGGCTTCGCGCAACATGGCGCGCGCGATGTCGAGGGCGCGGTGTTCGAGATGGCCGCCGCCGATGGTGCCGAGGAAGCCGTCCGCTTCTACCCGCATGCGCGCGCCCGGTTCGCGCGGCACGGATCCTTCCACGCGCGCGACGGTCACGAGCACCGCGGGGATATCCGGTGCGGCTGTCAGCCAGTCTTCCATTCAAGCGCCCTGACTGGTTGCGGCTTCGACGGCGGCGACGGCCCTGAGGATCTCCTCGCAGGTCGCCGGCGCGTTCAGCGGCGGATTCACCTTGTGCCCGCCCACCGCCGAGATGGCGTCGCGGATCGCGAAGAACACCGAGAACGGCAGCAGCAGCGGCGGCTCGCCCACGGCCTTGGAGCGGTGGATGCTGTTCTCGACGTTGGCGTTCTCGAACAGCTTCACGCGGAAGTCCTCCGGGCAGTCCGACACGCCGGGGATCTTGTAGGTCGAGGGCGCGTGGGTCATCAGCTTGCCGGAGGCGTTCCACCACAGCTCCTCGGTGGTGAGCCAGCCCATGCCCTGGATGAAGGCGCCTTCGACCTGGCCGATGTCGATGGCGGGATTCAGCGAGCGGCCGGCGTCGTAGAGCGCGTCCGCGCGCACCAGCTTCCATTCGCCGGTGAGGCTGTCGACCACCACTTCCGACACCGCCGCGCCGTAGGCGTAGTAGGAGAACGGATGGCCGGTCATGGTCTTGGGGTCCCAGTGCAGGCCCGGGGTGGCGTAGAAGCCGTCGGACCACAGCTGCACCCGCGCCAGGTAGGCCTTGGCGACCAGTTCGCCGAAGGGCAGCGCCAGGCCGTTCACGAACACGGTGTCGGCCGCGAAGCGCACTTCGTTGGCCTCGCCGCCGTACTGCTGGGCGGCGAACGCCGCCAGGCGCTCGCGGATGGTGCGCGCCGCATCCTGGGCCGCCTTGCCGTTCAGGTCCGCGCCGGTGGAGGCGGCGGTGGCCGAAGTGTTGGCGACCTTGCCGGTATGGGTGGCGGTGGCGCGCACCCGCCCCAGGTCCACGCCCAGCTCGTGGGCCACGACCTGCATCACCTTGGTGTTGATGCCCTGCCCCATCTCGGTGCCGCCGTGGTTCACCAGGATAGAGCCGTCCACGTACACATGCACCAGCGCCCCCGCCTGGTTCAGGTGGGTGACGTTGAAGGCGATGCCGAACTTGACCGGCGTGAGCGCCAGGCCTTTCTTGAGCACCGGGCTGCCGGCGTTGAACTGCTGGATAGCGGCGCGGCGCGCGCGGTATTCGCTGCTGCCCTCCAGCTCCGCCACCAGTTCGTGGATCACGTTGTCGACGATTTCCTGGCCATAGGGCGTGACGTTGCGCTCGCTGCGGCCGTAGAAATTCAGGCGCCGGATGTCGAGCGGGTCGCGGCCCAGGTTGCGCGCGATCTCGTCGATCACGTACTCGATGGCGATCGCGCCCTGCGGCCCGCCGAAGCCGCGGAAGGCGGTGTTCGACTGGGTGTTGGTCTTGCCGCAGGCGGCGCGGATCTCGACGTCGGACAGGTAATAGGTGTTGTCGAAGTGGCAGACGGCGCGCGTGGCCACCGGCCCCGACAGGTCGGCCGAGAAGCCGGCGCGCGAGACCATGTCGACCTTGGCCGCGACGATGCGTCCCGACTCGTCGTAGCCGACTTCGTACAGGTAATGGAAGCAGTGGCGCTTGCCGGTGACCAGCATGTCGTCGTCGCGGTCGGCGCGCAGCTTGACCGGGCGGCGCAGGCGCGCGGCCGCGATGGCGGCGGCGGACGCCCACAGGGCCGATTGCGATTCCTTGCCGCCGAAA
The DNA here is from genome assembly GCA_966210615.1 of uncultured Massilia sp. GTDB lineage: Bacteria > Pseudomonadota > Gammaproteobacteria > Burkholderiales > Burkholderiaceae_D > Telluria. The sequence continues at coordinate 17,415 of CBIHLT010000020.1, read as the reverse complement.
CCGCCGCCCATGCGCCGGCACTCCACGGTCACGTGGTGCGAATGCAGGCCCAGCGCATGCGCGACCACGTGCTGCATCTCGCTCGGGTGCTGGGTCGAGCAGTAGACGTGCATGCCGCGGTCCTCGCCCGGCACCGCGTAGGCGATCTGGCCTTCGAGGTAGAACTGTTCCTGGCCGCCGACATACAGCTCGCCCTTGACTACCTTGGGTGCACGGGCAAATGCCTGCTCGGCGTCGCCGCGCGCCAGGCGCATCGGCGGCAGCACATAGGATTGGGCGGTGCGCGCTTCCTGCGGCGTCATGATCGCCGGCAGGTCTTCGTAGGTGACCTGGGCCAGGCGCGCCGCGCGGCGCGCGTTGTCGTGGGTGTCGGCGACCACGATGAAGATCGGCTGGCCGACATACTGCACCAGCCCGTCGGCCAGGATCGGATCGTCGTGGATGATGGGGCCGCAGTCGTTGGTGCCGGGGATGTCGGCGGCGCCCAGGACCGCGACCACGCCGCGGCTGGCGCGCACCGGTTCCAGGTCGATGGCGGCGATGCGCGCATGCGCGCGCGCCGACAGGCCGAGGGCGGCGTGCAGGGTGCCTGCGAGCTCGCGGATGTCGTCGGTATAAGTGGCCTGGCCGAGCACGTGCAGCTCGGCGGATTCGTGGAAGCGGGCGCGGCCCACTTCCTTCCAGGTCTTCAGTTCAGGCACAACGCTATCGTTCATGCTGCACTCCCTGCCGCCGCGAAGGCGTTGACGCTGCTTGCCGGCAGCGGATCAATGGTGCGCGTCTCGAACCAGAAGCGGCGCAGCAGGTTCCGGGCGGCCTGCATGCGGTAGCTGCTGGAGGCGCGCATGTCGGACAGCGGCGCGTAATCCTGGGCCAGCGCGGCCATGGCCGCGCGCAGCGTGTCCTCGTTCCACGGCTTGCCCGCCAACAGGGCTTCCGCCGTGCTCGCGCGCTTGGGCGTGGCGGCCATGCCGCCGAAGGCGATGCGCGCGCTGGCGATGGTGTCGCCGATCAGGGTGAAGGCGAAGGCCGCGCACACCGCCGAGATGTCCTGGTCGAAGCGCTTGGCCAGCTTGTAGGTGCGGAAGCGCACGCCGGGGCGCGGCAGCGGTACGCGCACGGCCTGCACGAATTCGCCCGCACGCAGGTCCTTCTGCTGGTAGCCGAGGTAGAAGTCTTCCAGCGCCAGCACGCGCTGGCCGCCGCCGCTGCCCAGCACCACCTGGGCGCCGAGGGCGATCAGCCAGGGCATGGAGTCGCCGATGGGCGAGCCGTTGGCGACATTGCCGCCCAGGGTGCCCGCGTTGCGGATCGGGAGCGAGGCGAAGCGCTGCCGCAGTTCGGACAGCTCCTCCGGATAATGGCGGCACACGGCCGCGTAGGCGTCTTCCAGGCTGACGCCGGCGCCGATCTCCAGCATGCCCTCGTCTTCCCGGATGCCTTGCAGGGCTTCGACCTGGCCCAGGTAGATCACATCGTCCAGCATGCGCATCTGCTTGGTGACCCACAGGCCGACGTCGGTGGACCCGGCCAGCAGCACGGCCGTTGGATGCCCGGCGCGCAGGATTGCGAGTTCTTCGAGGGTGCGCGGCACGTGGAAGCGCTGGCCGTGGGCGGTGTAGGAAAAGCCGTGGCTGCGCTGCAGGCCGCGCAGGCGCTCGGCCAGGGCGGCGCGGTCGAATGCGGCCGGCGGCAGCTCGGCCATGCGGCGCGCGGCCTCGATGATGGGACGGTAGCCGGTGCAGCGGCACAGGTTGCCCGACAGCGCATCGTCGATCTGGCAGCGGGGAGCCGGCTTGCCTTCCTGTTTCAGGTACATGCCCCACAGCGACATCGCGAAACCCGGGGTGCAGAAGCCGCACTGGGAACCATGGCATTCGACCAGGGCCTGCTGCACCGGGTGCAGCGTGCCGTCGGGCTGCTGCAGATCCTCGACCGAGAACAAGGCCTTGCCGTCCAGCGTGGGCGTGAACTGGATGCAGGAATTCACCGCCTTGAGCCTGAGCTCGCCGTCTTCCAGCGCGCCGATCACCACGGTGCAGGCGCCGCAGTCGCCCTCGGCGCAGCCTTCCTTGGTGCCGGTGCAATGCAGGTCCTCCCGCAGGTGCTGCAGGATGGTTTGCGTGGGCGCCGCGTCACGGATTTCGTGGACGGCTCCGCGGTAGAAGAATCGGATCGGTTCGGACATGCTGGTCTCGCAGTGAAATTCAAACGCGCAAGGGCGGAAGGCTAGCATCCACGGCCGTCCTTCATATAATCAAAATCCGATATTGCTTATAATCAAAATCCAATATCAAGATTCAGATGCACACTTCATTCTACGTAAGGGTGCACGCTTTTCCAGTGATTCGCGATATCGATGCGGCGCGCGACCCAGACATGCTGGTGGCGCTGCACGTAGTCGAGGAAGCGCGCCAGCGCCGCCGCCCGCGCCGGCCGGCCGACCAGGCGGCAATGCAGGCCGATCGACAGCATCTTGGGCCGGTTCAGCCCTTTCGGATCGCCTTCCGCGTACAGCACGTCGAAGGCGTCCTTCAGGTAATCGAAGAACTGGGTGCCGGAATTGAAGCCCTGCATGGCGGCGAAGCGCATGTCGTTGGTGTCGAGCGTGTAGGGCACCACCAGGTGCGGGCTCGTGTGCAGGGCGCCGTCCGGCCCGGTGTGCTCGACCCGCTGCCAGAACGGCAGGTCGTCGCCGTAGTGGTCGGCGTCGTAGGCGAAACCGCCGTGCTCGACCACCAGGCGCCGGGTGTTGGGCGAATCGCGCCCCGTGTACCAGCCCAGCGGCGGTTCGCCGGTCAGTTCGCGGATGATGTCCACCGCCTCGCGCATGTGGGTGCGCTCGGTGGCTTCGTCCACGTTCTGGTAGGAGATCCAGCGCAGGCCGTGGCAGGCGATCTCGTGGCCCAGTTCGCGGAAGGCGGCCACCGCCTCCGGATTGCGCCTGAGCGCCATCGCCACCCCGAACACGGTCAGCGGCAGGCCGCGTTCCTCGAACAGGCGCAGCACCCGCCACAGGCCGGCGCGCGAGCCGTATTCGTAGAGCGACTCCATGCTCATGTGGCGCATCGGGAAGGCGCTGGCGCCGATGATCTCGGACAGGAAGGTTTCCGAGGCCGGGTCGCCGTGCAGCACGCTGTTCTCGCCGCCCTCCTCGTAGTTCAGCACGAACTGCAGGGCGATCCGGGCGCCGTCCGGCCATTGCGGATGGGGAGGATTGCGGCCGTAGCCGACCAGGTCGCGCGGGTAATTCGCGTAGGTGTCCATTGGAAAGCGCCTGAGGTGGGTATATCGGCGATCATATATTGCTGGAAGCACAACGGTATATGATTGCCCGCATACGGCAATTCATCGATCACATATAGGAGCCTTATGGGAAAACTGTCCACCCACGTCCTCGACACCGCGCACGGCCGTCCGGGCGCCGGGGTCAAGGTCGATCTGTATGCCATCGATGCCTGTGGCCGCACCCTGGTCAAGAGCGCGCTCACCAACCAGGACGGACGCTGCGCCGCGCCCCTGCTCGAAGGCGCCCAGCTGCGCGCCGGCCAGTACGAGCTGGTGTTCCATGCGGGCGACTATTTCGCCGCCCAGGGCGTGGAACTGCCCAGCCCGCGCTTCCTCGACCGGGTGACGATCGCCTTCGGCGTCTTCGACCCCGAGCAGAACTACCACGTGCCGCTGGTGGTGACGCCCTGGTCCTACTCGACCTACCGGGGCAGCTAGCCATCCTGCCAGTAGCGGGCCGGCTTGAACGAACGTAATATTTACGCAATTCAATTTGGAGCCCGCCATGCACCCTAGCGCAGCCGCAGACTATCCCTACGAACAGGCGCAGCCGTCGGGTCTCGCCGCATGGCGCATCGGCATCGGTCTGGTGCAGGGCCTGGTCCTGTACCTGCTGTACCAGGCGGGGGAGAACCGCGCCTGGCCGGCCACCCAGCCCCTGCTGTTCGTGCCGCTGCTGCTGCTGGCTGCCCTGGTTCCCGTGATCCTGATCAGCGGCCTCGGCCAACTGACGCGGCGCCAGCTCCTGCTTTGGAGCGGCACAGCGGCGGCGCTGATCGCGCTGCTGGGCGTCTATGACGCCTGGGACCAGTTCGGTGCTCCCCTGCCTGCTTACCTGAAGGACAAGTGGCGTCCCACCATGCCGTCGGGAGAGCTGTGCGTGTTCATGGCCGCGGGCTTCTTCATCGCCCACGCGCTGGTGCTGTCGGGTGCGCAGGACCGGCGCAGGATCGCCGCCTACACCACCTATTTCGAGCTCGCCTGGAAGCTGGGCGTGCAGCTTGCCTTCTCCGGCCTGTTCGTGGGCGCCACCTGGCTGGTGCTGCACCTGGGCGCAGAGCTGTTCATGCTGGTGAAGCTCGCCTTCGTGCGCGAGACCATCCAGAAACCGTGGTTCGCGATTCCCGTGACCGCCTTCGCCTTCTCCTGCGCCATGCACCTGACCGACCTGCGGCCGGCCATCGTGCGCGGCATCCGCAACCTGCTGCTGGTGCTGCTGTCGTGGGTCCTGCCGGTCCTCGCCCTCCTGGTGGCGGGCTTCCTGTGCAGCCTGCCCTTCACCGGGCTGGATGCGCTGTGGGCGACCAAAAGCGCGGGCGCCGTGCTGCTGGGAACCGCCGCCGCCTTCGTCATCCTGGTGAATGCCGCCTGGCAGAACGGCGCCGCGCCGGCGGCGCGGCCGGTGGCGCTGGCGGCCAGGATCGCCGGCCTGCTGCTGGTGCCCGTGGTCCTGCTGGCCATCTACGCCCTGGCCCTGCGCGTGCAGGACCACGGATGGAGCAACGACCGCGTGATCGCGGCCGCCTGCATGCTGGTGGCGAGCTGCTACGCGGGCGGCTACGCAGCCGCCAGCCTGCGCAAGGGCTGGCTGCCCGGCCTCGCCGGGGTGAACATCGCGGCCGCCTTCGTGGTGCCGGCCGTGCTGCTGGCGCTGTTCTCGCCATTCGCCGATCCCGGCCGCCTGTCGGTGAACGACCAGCTGGCCCGGCTCCGGGACGGCAAGGTGAAGGTGGCGAATTTCGACTACGCCTACCTGCGTTTCCACGGCGGCCGTTATGGACGCGAAGCGCTGGACCGGCTGGAGGCGCAGGCGGCCGGCCCGGAGGCCGCCCTGGTACGCTCGCGCATTGCCGCGGTCCGGGCGATGCGCAGCCCTTACGACGCGCTGCACGATCCGGCCAACCTGGCCAGCAACCTGCGCGCCTGGCCGGCCGGCACGCCCCTGCCGCCCTCCTTCCTGGCCACGAACTGGGCAAGCATGGACAACGTCCATCTGCCGGACTGCCTGGAGCGCCCGGGCGTCGGCTGCGACGCCTTCCTGATCGACTTCGACCATGACGGCAAACCGGAAGTGCTGCTGGTCGGGGACGGCAAGTGGGCGCAGTCGGCAGTGTTCAGCGAGGCCCCCGGCGGCCAATGGCGCATGCAGGCCAGCCTTGCAGCGGCATCCTTGTGCAAACCCATGCGCCAGGCACTGCGCGAGGGCAAGGTCCGGACCGTGCCTTCACGCCTGGCCGATCTCGAGATCGCCGGCCAACGGGTCGCCGTGGAGCCATTCGTCGACCACAAAGCCTCCTGCCCGGCCGATCCCGCCGCCCAGCAGGACGCGGCCCGGCGGTGAAACTTGCTATGCTTGGCTCACCGCTCAGGAGAGCCAACGAGGCAAGTTCATGTCCCTGCACATCGTTCATTTCATCGGGCCCATCAACCACAATTCCGCCTGCGCGGTACGCAATTGCTGCCTGCAGGCGCTGCAGAACGGCGCCACCGAAATCGAACTGCACCTGTCCACCGAAGGCGGCAACATGACGGCCGGTTTCGCGCTCTACTTTTTCCTGAAGTCGCTGCCGCTGCCGCTCACGACCCACAACATCGGCAGCGTCGAATCGGTCGGCGTGGTGATCTTCCTGGCCGGCCAAAAACGCTACGCCTGCCCGGGCACGCGCTTCCTCGTCCATCCCCTGCACTGGGGCTTCGGCAGCCTGGTGGCGGCCGACCATGCGCGCGTCTCCGAATGGCGCGACTGCCTCGACTTCGACGCCGAACGCTACGCCACCATCTTCCTCGACGCCACCCGCGAAGCGGGACACGCAACCGACATCCGCGCCAACCTCACCGGCAAGGCCCGCATCTTTACCGCCGAAGAAGCGGTGCAAGCCGGCATCGTCCACGACGCCATCCAGGCCCGCCTACCCGGCCAGGGTACGACCTGTCACTGGTGGAATTAGTTCTGACAATTGCGTGTTTCAACTAAACAACAAAGGCGTTGTCATTTTGTAGAGGATTCTCTCCAATTGTCATAAATGTGTTGCTGCGAAAATTGCCGCGTGGATAGAATCATTTCAATGATTCACGGCGCTTACCGCTTTTGCTGCCTCATCGTCAGCGCCTCTTTTCCACGAGCAGCCCACGCAACGAAGCCTTTATGAACAAGAAGATCCTCGCCAGCTTGCTGGCACTCCCGTTGGTCGCGCCCGCGGCCTTCGCCCAGGAGAGCTCCGGTTTTCCGTCAGTAAAAATCAGTGGTTTCGGCACCGGCGCCCTGACCTGGACCAATGAAGACCACGCGGAATTCGCCCGTCCGAACCAGGTCAGCGGCGCTGCCGACAATGTCCGCACCGGCATCGATTCGAACCTGGGCCTGCAGGCCGACATGCCGGTCAACAGCTGGCTGTCCTTCACCGGCCAGGTGCTGGTGCGCAAGGATGCGGAAGAGCACTACGGCGCCGAACTGGGCTGGGCATTCGCCAAGGCGCGCATCAACGACGAACTGAGCGTGCGCGTGGGCCGTGTCGGCCTGCCGGTGTTCATGATTTCCGACTACCGCAACGTCGGCTATGCCAACACCATGCTGCGTCCGCCGGCCGAGATCTACTCGCAGGTGCCGTTCAACAGCATCGACGGCGCCGATATCACCTGGCAGCACAGCGTCGGCGACACCACCCTGACTTCGCAGCTGGCCTACGGCAGCGTCAAGTCGCCGCTGTCGGGCGACATCCACGCCAAGGGCAAGCAGATCGCCGCCCTGAACGTGTCGGCCGAACACGGTCCGTTCATCGTGCGTGCCGGCCACGCCCGCGCCAAGATCACCGTCGAGGATTCCACCTCGCTGAACACCCTGGTGGCCGGCCTGCGCGCCGCCGGCGCCGGCTACCGCTTCCCGCAGCTGGCGACCCTGGCTGACGAGATCGAAGCCAAGGAAAAGCAAGCCCACTTCAGCTCGCTGGGCCTGGCCATGGACTGGAACAACATCGTGGTCCAGACCGAATTCGCCAAGCGCAAGACCAAGGCCTACATCAACGACACCACCTCGTGGTACGTGATGGGCGGCTACCGCTTCGGCAAGTTCCTGCCCTACTACTCGCACGCCAACCTGAAGGTCGACAGCGCCGTAGTCAACACCGTCCCGGCGGCCTGCCCGGCCGGCTACCCGGCGGCCTGCACCCCGACCATGCAGGCGCTCGGCGCCGGCGTGCGCCGCCTGCCGAACACCGGCGTCGGCCAGGGCGAGCAGACCACCGACAGCATCGGTGTGCGCTGGGACTTCGCCAGCTCGGTGGCCCTGAAGGCGCAGATCGACCGCGTCAAGCCGAAGAACGGCAACGGCCTGTTCGTCAACGCCAAGCCGGGCTTTACCGGCCCGGTGACCGTGGGCGCCGTCGCCCTCGACTTCGTGTTCTAAGGAGCGGGCGATGAAGAAACTCATGCTGGCCGCAATCGCGGCAACCGCTGTCGGCGCCGCCGCGCCGGCCATGGCCGAAGTGGTGGTCGTGGTGAACGCCAAGGCCGCCGAATCGACCATGACCAAGGAACAGGTCGCCCAGTTCTTCCTGGGTAAGTCGACCGCGATGACCCCGATCGACCAGTCGGACTCGTCGCCGATCCGCGCCGAGTTCTACAAGAAAGTGGCGGACAAGGACGCGGCGCAAGCCAAGGCCCTGTGGTCCAAGCTGGTGTTCACCGGCAAGGCCACGATGCCGAAGGAAGTCGGCGACAACGCCGGCGTCAAGGCGGCCCTCGCCGCCAATCCGAAGGCCATCGGCTATATCGACAAGAGCGCAGTGGATGCGACCGTCAAGGTCGTCTACAGCGCCCAATAAACCGGAGTAATCCGGTAAGACATGCCCGCCGCCGGCCTGTGTGCCGGTCGGCGGGTCACGCATTCTGGAGGCAACAATGAGCATCAAGCGCAGGATCTGGGCACTGCCCGTCATCTCCGCCATTATCTTCGGCCTTGGGGCCGGCGCCAGCGCCATGATCGCGACCGGCGCACTGGACTCGATCACCACGACCGAGAGCGTGGACTATCCGGTCCTGGATGCCTCCAAGGCCCTGTCCCTGGACGTGGCCGCCGTCACCGACGGCCTGCAGGACGCCGTCGCCGAGGGCGACAAGGACAAGATCGCCCAAGTGGGCGAGCAGGCCGCCAAGCTGCGCGCCAAGCTCGACAAATACAGCCAGATCCCGGGCCAGCGCGAGACCTTCACGCGCCTGGGCAAGGAATTCGACGCCTATTACGCGCCCGCCCTGTCGTCGGCGCGCATCATGCTCGAGATGGAGCAAGGCGACCCGCAGGCTGCCGTCGGCAAGATGCAGTCGGCCCTGGCCGTCCTCAACAAGGACCTGGCCGCGACCAATGAAGCGGCCAAGCGCCAGTTCACCGAAGGCATCGCCAGCAGCAAGGAAAGCGTCAACCGCGTGCTGACCGCGATGATCCTGACCGCGCTGATCGTGATCGCCTGCCTGGCCGTGATTTCGTGGTTCGTGGTGCGCACCATCTGGCAGCAGCTGGGCGCCGAGCCGGAGTACGCGCGCGAGATCGCGCAGGCGGTCGCGTCGGGCGACCTGTCGATGGACATCCGCCTCGAGGCGGGCGACAACGCCAGCCTGCTGGTGGCGTTGAAGGAAATGCGCGCCCGCCTGGCGACCCTGGTGGCCGAGATCAAGACCTCGGCCGACACCATCGCCAGCGCCAGCGGCGAAATCGCCACCGGCAACGCCGACCTGGCGCGCCGCACCGAATCCCAGGCCTCGAGCCTGGACCGCACCACCCGCGCGATGGAAGAGCTGACCGGCGCCGTGCGCCAGAACGCGCAGAACGCGACCGAGGCAAACTCGCTGGTGGAGTCGGCCACCAGTATCGCGACCCGCGGCGGCCAGGTGGTCGGCGGCGTGGTGAGCACCATGGGCGACATCAATTCCTCGGCCAACAAGATCGTCGAGATCATCTCGGTGATCGACGGCATTGCCTTCCAGACCAACATCCTGGCGCTGAACGCCGCCGTGGAAGCGGCGCGCGCCGGCGAACAGGGCCGCGGCTTCGCGGTGGTGGCGGGCGAGGTGCGCAACCTGGCCCAGCGCAGCGCCGCGGCGGCCAAGGAGATCAAGGAACTGATCGGCGACTCGGTGGCGAAGGTGAACGCCGGCAGCGCGCTGGTGGACGAAGCCGGCGTGACCATGGGCCAGATCGTGGAATCGGTGCGCAAGGTGCAGACCATCATGGCCGAGATCAGCGCCGCCGGTGCGCGCCAGAGCGCGGGCATCGAGGACATCGGGCGCGCGATCACCAGCATCGACGAGATGACGCAGCAGAACTCGGCGCTGGTCGAGGAAGCGTCGGCGGCGGCGGAGTCGCTGACCGAGCAGACCGGGCAGCTGACCGGGGCACTGTCGGTGTTCAAGCTGGATCATGCGCCGGTGTCGCCGGCGAATGTGGGGAAGCAGCGGCTGGCTTTGCGCTGAGATTTGCTTGCTGTAATGGAAAGCCGCCTTTCGGGCGGCTTTTTTATTTTGCAGTAACGCAAACAAACTTGGGTCCCCTCCTCGCGGGGATGACGTTCTTGCGCACATATCCGAATCTGGGCTAATGGATATTTACGCACCCCTTATCAACGCCATCCCCGCGCAGGCGGGGACCCAAGTTTGCACGCGTACCACAACCGCCACACGCAAGCCCCCCGCTTGCACCACCCCAACACTTGCCCTAAAATCAATCCCCCATCCCGCTACTCCCGTCAGCCTTGGATACCATCCCCCTTTGGGTGCTCGTCCTCGCACTCGCCTTCCTGATCCTGCTGTCCGCCTTCTTCGCCATGGCCGAAACGGCCCTGATGGCGTCCAATAAATATCGCCTGCGCCACCTGGCCGAAGGCGGCAACCGCGGCGCCCTCACCACGCTGTGGCTGCTGGCGCGCACCGACCGTTTCCTGTCGTTGGTCCTGATCGCCAACATCCTGCTCAACGCCATGGCCGCCGCCCTGGTCACCGTGGTCGCAATCGACATGTACGGCAACGAGGAGAGCGTGATCACCGCGGCCGCCGCGCTGGTCGCCTTCCTGCTCATCGTGTTCGCCGAAGTGGCGCCCAAGATCATCGGCGCCACCTACCCCGAACCCATCGCGATGAGCACCAGCCTGCCTCTCCAGGCCCTGCTGCGCCTGGCCAGGCCGGTGGTCGGCTTCGTCAACCTGTTCGTGCGCGCCCTGCTGCGCCTGTTCCGCATCCGCACCGGCGCGGACGCCCCGCAAAACCGCCTGTCGCCCGAAGAATTGCGCTCCATCGTGCTGGAAAGCGGCAACTTCGTCCCCCAGAAGCACCGCAGTATCCTGCTCAACCTGTTCGACCTGGAAACGGTCACGGTCGACGACATCATGATCCCGCGCCCCCAGATCGAAGCCCTGAACCTGGCCGCACCCATCGCCACGATCCTCGACGAACTGACCACCTGCTACCACAACAAGTTGCCGGTCCATGAAGGCGAAATCAACCGCATCGTCGGCATCCTGCACGTTCGCAAGGCGGTCGGCCTGCTGCGCGAAGCGGACGAACTGACCAAGGACCACCTGCGCGAACTGCTGGTCGAACCCTATTTCATCCCCCAGGACACCGGCGCCCTCGACCAGCTCCGGCAATTCCAGGAGCAGCGCGAACGCATGGGCATCATCGTCGACGAATACGGCGAGGTGCAGGGCCTGGTCACCCTCGACGACATCATCGAGGAAATGATCGGCAACTTCACCACCTCCATGCCCGGCACCGCGCGCGAGGCCTTTGCCTGGAACGCCAAGGGCGAATGCCTGCTCGAAGGCGGCACGCCGCTGCGCGACATCAACAGGAAACTGGGCCTGTCCCTGCCCCTGGACGGCCCCAGGACCATCAACGGCCTGCTGCTGGAACAGCTGCAGGACATCCCCGAGGCGCCGATCGCGCTCAAGATCGGTCCTTGCGTGATCGAAGTGGTGCAGGTGCAGAACCAGGCCATCAAGGTGGTCAAGTTGCTGCGCCCGGCCGCGTCAAGGCGCCTGCTGCCGTTCTGAGCCATGCTGCAGTGCCAAATCGTCTACGTGGCGCGGACGCATCTCATGCACAGCAAGTACTTTACAAATTTGATGCCTGTAGGCATCATCCAGAGAGTCCGCCGGTGGGTCGCGCCCGCCCGGCGCCCTTGTTGTTTCCCTTAAAACCACGGCTCCGCACGGTTCTCTATGGCAGCAGTCATCCCCAACACGACCACAGGCACGCCGTTGTCGGGTTTGGCGCGCGCGCTGGTCCAGGCGGGCCGTCTGAACACCGCGCAGGCCGACACGCTGCAGAAGAAGTCGGCCGCGGATAAAAGCCCCTTCATCGACACGCTGCTCGCCAGCGGCGCCATCGATGCGCGCGCGCTGGCCGTGTTCTGCTCCGAAACCTTCGGCTATCCCCTGCTCGACCTGTCGGCGTTTGCCCCGGACATGCTGCCGCCGGCCGCCATCGACAGCAAGTTGATGCAGGCGCAGCGCGTGATCGCGCTGGCCAAGCGCGGCAACAAGATGTCGGTGGCCCTGTCCGACCCGACCAACAGCCAGGCCCTGGACCAGATCAAGTTCCAGAGCGAAGCCTCGGTCGAGCCGGTGATCGTGCCCCACGACGCCTTGCTGGCCCTGCTGGCCAACCTGTCCAAGAGCGCCGAGCAGAGCCTGAACGAGCTGGCCGGCGACGACGCCGAGATCGAATTCGCCGACGAGGAAGCGCCGGCCGCGGCGGTCGATGCCGCCAACGAAGTCGAGGATGCGCCGATCGTGCGCTTCCTGAACAAGATCCTGATGGACGCGGTGAACCTGGGCGCCTCGGACATCCACTTCGAGCCCTACGAAAAGTATTACCGCATCCGCATGCGCGTGGACGGCGTGCTGCGCGACCACGCCACGCCGCCGCTGTCTATCCGCGAAAAGCTGGTCTCGCGCATCAAGGTGCTGGCGCGCCTGGACATCGCGGAAAAGCGCGTGCCGCAGGACGGCCGCATGCGCCTGATCCTGTCGCCGACCCGCACCATCGACTTCCGCGTCAGCACCCTGCCCACGCTGTTCGGCGAAAAGACGGTCATGCGTATTCTCGACGCCACCCAGGCGCAGATGGGCATCGACTCGCTCGGCTACGATCCGGACCAGAAGGCGCTGCTGCTGGACGCCATCAGCCGTCCCTACGGCATGGTGCTGGTGACCGGCCCCACCGGCTCGGGCAAGACGGTGTCGCTGTACAGCTGCCTGAACCTGCTGAACAAGCCGGGCATCAACATCTCGACCGCGGAAGACCCGGCCGAGATCAACCTGCCCGGCGTGAACCAGGTGAACGTCAACGACAGGGCCGGCCTGACCTTCCCGGTAGCGCTGAAATCCTTCCTGCGCCAGGATCCGGACATCATCATGGTCGGCGAGATCCGCGACCTGGAAACCGCCGACATCGCGATCAAGGCCGCCCAGACCGGCCACATGGTGTTCTCGACCCTGCACACCAACGACGCGCCCTCGACCCTGACGCGTTTGATGAACATGGGCGTGGCGCCGTTCAACATCGCCTCGTCGGTGATCCTGATCACCGCCCAGCGCCTGGCACGCCGCCTGTGCACCTGCAAGCAGCCGATGGAAATCGGCCATGAGGCCCTGCTGGCGGCCGGCTACCGCGAGAGCGACATCGACGGTTCGTGGAAACCCTACGGCCCGGTCGGCTGCGACCGCTGCCTGGGCTCGGGCTACAAGGGCCGGGTCGGCATCTACCAGATCATGCCGATCAGCCCGGCCATCGAGGCGCTGATCCTGGCGCACGGCAACTCGATGCAGATCGCCGAGCAGGCCGAGAAGGAAGGCGTGAATTCGCTGCGCCGCTCCGGCCTGATGAAAGTGAAACAAGGACTGACCAGCCTCGAGGAAGTGCTCGGCTGCACCAACGAATAGGAAACATATGGCAACTTCCGCACCCACCCGCAGCCGTGCCGGCGCCCAGGTCAAGGAACAGGTCTATGCCTGGGAAGGCAAGGACAAGACCGGCAAGACCGTGCGCGGCGAGCTGCGCGCAGGCGGCGAGGCGATCGTCAACGTGACCCTGCGGCGCCAGGGCATCATGGTCACCAAGGTCAAGAAAAAGGTCTACCGCAGCGGCAAGAAGATCACCGACAAGGACCTGACCATGTTCACGCGCCAGCTCGCGACCATGATGAAGGCCGGCGTGCCGCTGCTGCAATCCTTCGACATCGTGGGCAAGGGCCACGCCAACCCGTCGATGGCCAAGCTGATCCTGGACCTGCGCGCCGACGTCGAGACCGGCACCAGCCTGAACAACGCCTTCCGCAAGTACCCGGTGTATTTCGACCCGCTGTTCTGCAACCTGGTGGGCGCGGGCGAACAGGCCGGTATCCTGGAAGACCTGCTGACCCGCCTGGCGATCTACAAGGAAAAGACGCTGGCCCTGAAGAGCAAGATCAAGTCGGCCCTCACCTACCCGATCGCGATCCTGGCGATCGCCTTCGTGGTCACGGCCGTGATCATGATCTGGGTGGTGCCGGCCTTCAAGCAGGTGTTCCAGAGCTTCGGCGCCGACTTGCCGGCCCCGACCCTGATGGTGATGGCGATCTCGGAATTCTTCGTCAACTGGTGGTACCTGATTTTCGGCGGCATCTTCGGCGCCATCTACTTCTTCTTCCAGGCCTGGCGCCGCTCGCTCAAGATGCAGCAGGCCATGGACCGGGTCCTGCTGCGCCTGCCGATCTTCGGCCCGGTGATCCGCAAGGCGACCATCGCGCGCTGGACCCGCACCCTGTCGACCATGTTCGCGGCCGGCGTGCCGCTGGTGGAAGCGCTGGACTCGGTCGGCGGCGCCTCGGGCAACGCGGTCTACCTGGACGCCACGCGCAAGATCCAGACCGAGGTCAGCACCGGCACCAGCCTGACCATGGCCATGCAGAACGCGGACGTGTTCCCGAGCCTGGTCACCCAGATGGTCCAGATCGGCGAGGAATCGGGTGCGCTCGACGCCATGCTGGGCAAGGTGGCGGACTTCTTCGAGGACGAAGTGGACGAGGCGGTGGCCGCCCTGTCCTCGCTGATGGAGCCGCTGATCATGGTGATCCTGGGCGTGCTGATCGGCGGCCTGGTGGTGGCCATGTACCTGCCGATCTTCAAGCTGGGTTCGGTGGTCTGATTCGCGCTTGCGGGGTCGCGGACGACCCGCAATGCCTTCGCAGCCGTTCTCGCGTGGTGCGCAGCAGCCCGGCCTCAGGTAGCGCTACTGCCTGGCGCCTCTTTTTCCATGGAACGCACAGCCATGCTGTTTGCTGGATGTGTCGAGCCGGCCGGAAGCGCTCTCGATGGAGCAGCCGCCGGCAATTGCAAGCGGCAAGGCTCCCGCTGAACAGGCTCAGCCCGGTTTGCGTGGCGGCTTGTTGCCCGCGGCCTGGAGCGACGGACCCTGAACGTGGCCTTGCACGGAACCGTTGTCCGCCAGGCCCTCGAACTTCACGCCCGCGCCGGCGCCCGTGCTCGCGCTTGCCCGATCGGCGTGGGGCGCCGGGCCATCCGGGGCATGACCGTTGCCGCGCTCGGCATCGGTCGGGCTGAACGGATCGCGGAAGGTCTTCAGGACTTCCTTCTGCTGCTGCATGCTGCGCGCGTTTTCCTCGCTGGCGGCACGCGTTACCTCGTCCGCCAAGGCCTGGGCGGTACGCGCCGTTTCCGGCCCATGCTGCTGGTTGACGCGCGCCAGCTCCACCTGGACCTCGGCCGCCAGACGCGAAAGATGCTGCTGGTAGGCGCGCAGCTTGTCGGAGGCAGGCTGGGCGTGGGCCGCGGCCGCGCTCATGGCGTCGAGGGCACCCTCGCTCGACAGCATGCGCTGGCCGGCGTTGATGGTTTCCTCGATCATGCTCTGACCAAGCTTCAGGTTGGCTTCGCAGACGGCTTGGAACGATCCGGCCAAGGCCTGGTTCAGGTCGTGGAAGAAGGCCAACTGCGAATCCATGTGGGATCGCGCGGCGGGGTTGCTGGAGGGGGAATAAGTAAACATGGAATCCTTGTCAGTATCGAACCGCATGACAACGCCACCCACAGTGTGACTGGAGGCGATCAGGCCTTGGCGGGTCGTTGGGAATGCGGCGATATGCCGCGGAGGATGCAAATCCGGTGAAGGATCATGCGAACAAGGGCACTATGCGCCTGTTTGAGCGCGCACGGTACGAGTTGGCAAAGTTTGTTTGCGCGGCATGGCGCGGGGCAACATCGTCTTGTTGAGCAGCCGCACTTCCAGGAACTGAAGATCTCGTCCTTGAGATTCTTCGCACCGATGGGCACCGCATCCACCACACGGATGGCAAGTGGAAAACACAGTCGGCATCCGAGCGGCAATCCAGCGGACGGATGGCGCCCGCCTGGGCCCAGGACGCCGGCTCAGGCGCCTGACAAAACCTCCATGGCGGCGTTGCAGCGTCGTGCCCTGGAGGTTTTGTCCGGCGCTTTTATGCGCCGCTGGCGCGGGCGCGTACATGGGCAAGCAGCTCCATCTCGCGTCCTTCGCCGACCAGTTGGGCCGGCGTCTTGCCTTCGAATGCCGCCAGCGGCTGGTTCATCCAGGCGCTCGCCGCATCGTCGCCGGCGACCAGGCGGCGGGCTTCGTGCATGACGGTGTAATACGCCTGGGCCTTGCGCGACTGGTGCTGGAAGCGGTCCCGCAGGGCGGCCAGCGCGTCGGGAGTGAGTCGTTCGTCGTTTGCCATGGATGTCGTTTAGCGAGAAAAACACATCATACCTGCGTCGCGGGCCATTCCCGCGCTCGCACCATGCCGTGGCGGGGCGCACTCAATGCAGCGCCGCCCGGATCTCGCGCGCCATCCTGGCCAGCACGGTGCGCAGCATCAGCCGGCCCATGGCGAAGGGCCGGCGCCGGTCCAGCCCGCGCCACGCCATGCGCTGCGGCAGGAAGAAGCGCGCGAAAGCCGACAGGCCGCCGGGCCGCAGCTCCCGGAAGCAGCCGCCCGCCCAGGTGGTGTCGAACCCGTCTTCCGCCTTCAGGAGGCCAAGCGCGGTGCCGGAACACATCGCCACGTCCGCCGGGCCGTCGCGCGCCAGCAGGCGCAAGCCGCTTTGGTAGGACAATTCCACCGTCTGCCGCGCGTCGGCCAGGTGGATCGCCAGCGGACGCAGCGCGCCTGCCGCCTCCAGCATGCGCGGCAACCCGTACAGGCCGGCGCCGGCGCGCGCGCGGTAGTGCTGGAAAGCCTTGCGCAGCTCCGCCACACCCGCCTGGAGCGGGCGCGGCAGGGGCGCAGGCGCCGCACGCCAGCAAGCGGTCCAGTGCGCCAGCGCCGCCGCGCTGTGCGCCTCCAGGCTGGCGGCACTGGCCTGCTCGAGGTCGATCGTGGTGCGGGGTGCGAGGAAGCGGATCAGCGGGCGCAGCGTTTCCAGCTGCGGCGCGTCGAGCACTCCGGCCGGGCTGCGCCGGCCATGGTTGAGCCAGGCGTTGTCGGCGCGCGCGAAACGGGCGAACGAGGCCACCGGCACCACCAGGCGCGGCCGGAACACCTCGGCCTGCAGCGCCAGCCGGGCAATCCCCTTCGCGGCCGCTTCCTCGCGCCGGGCGAACCGCTCCGGATTGCCGCGCCAGGCCATGTCGGCGAAGCCCGAGAGCAGCAAGTCGATGCGGGGTGCGCGCCGGCGCAGCTGCGCGGCGGCCCCGGCGCAGGCCGCGCGCGTGCCCAGGGCGCGCTCCCCGAGATGCAGGATGCTGCGGCGCCCGGCCTGGATCAGGCACCAGGAATCGGCCTCGCCGTTGGCGAAGGCGGTCAGGCGCAGGTCCTTGCCCAGCGCCACGGGCTGCCCGTCCCGGCACCCGGCGAGCGCGAGCCGGTGGCGACGCAGCTCGTCCGCCAGCCGCCAGTCGCGCCCCTGGCGGTACAGGAAGGTGGCGATGCCCCGGAACCCAGCCTTGAAACTGCGCAGGAAGGGCAGCGAGAGCCGGTCCGGCGTGGCGCGCGAGCACCACACGAACACCGGCAGGCCGCAGCCGTTGAGCTCGGCGATCAGGGCGCTGCTGCTGGTGGAAGGATCCAGCAGGCTCCAGGCCCCGCCCAGCACCGTGCCCTCCAGCCAGGGGTCGGCCAGCAGC
>CBIHLT010000019.1:0-33635 GCA_966210615.1 uncultured Massilia sp. | reverse complement strand
GGTAATTGCCCAATAATTCGACTCTGACCCCCATTATTTTTTTGCTCGGCGGCATCGGAAAACGACGGAAAGCTGGAGTTCAGCAATTTATGTTGTTGGAGCCATGGCGCTAAGGCAAAAACTTGAGCTGGGGCGACAAAATTAATGAGGGTCAGAGTCGAATTGTTGGGAAATTTCTCAAAGTTGCCAAAGAATTCGACTCCGACCCTAGTTGGGGTAGCATAGCGTTCTGTCTTGCTTGCATTTGAGCCATGCCCCAGTTCGCCGCCAACCTGAGTATGCTGTTTACCGAAGTCCCTTTTCTCGAACGCTTTGCGCTGGCGCGGGAGGCGGGGTTCGAGGCGGTGGAATGCATGTTTCCGTATGGGGTGGAGGCCGACAGCATCGCGCAGCGGCTTGAACGGCATCGGCTTTCACTCGTCCTCCATAACTTGCCGGCGGGAGACTGGGCGGCCGGGGAACGTGGGATCGCCTGCGATCCGCGCCGCGTTGGGGAATTCCAGGACGGCGTCGGGCTCGCCCTGGAGTATGCGGGTGAGTTGGGGTCACCGCGCCTGCATTGTCTTGCGGGCAAGGTGCCGCATGGGGTGGCGCCCGAGCGGGCGCATGCCACCTATGTCGAGAACCTGCGCTTCGCCGCGGCCCGCTGCGCCGATCAGGGCATCGAGCTGCTCATCGAGCCGATCAATGACCGTGATGTGCCGGGATATTTGTTGACCGGGACGGGCCAGGCGGCCCGAATCATCGCGGAATCCGGGGCGCCGAACCTGTTCATGCAGTACGACATCTATCACATGCAGCGCATGGAGGGCGATCTCGCAGCCACCTTGCGCGAACGCTTCGCACTCATCCGCCATATCCAGCTCGCCGACGTGCCCGGCCGCCATCAGCCCGGCACCGGCGAAATCCATTTCCCCTTCCTGTTCCGCCTGCTGGACGAGCTCGGCTATGAGGGCTGGGTAGGCTGCGAGTATGTGCCTCAGGGCGAAACGCTGGCCTCGCTGGGCTGGCTCGAGGAAGCCCGCCGGGGCCGCTAGACAAGCTGCTGACAATCCGGCAACATCGCCGCTTCTCACTCACTCATTCACCATAGGAGCTGCCATGATCCAAGGACTGCGCACCGTCATCTATCCCGTCGCCAACCTGGCCGAGGCCGCCGCCTGGTATGCGCGCGTCGCCGGCAAGGCTCCCTATTTCGACCAGCCCTTCTACGTCGGCTTCGAGATCGGCGGCTTCGAGCTGGGCCTGATCCCCGACGGCCAGCCGGGCACCAGCGGCGCCACCGCCTACTGGGGCACCCAGGACGCCGACGCCGAACTCGCGCGCCTCCTCGAACTCGGCGCCACGGTCGACTCCCCCGTCGCCGACGTGGGCGAAGGCATCCGTGTCGCCACAGTGCGCGATCCCTTCGGCAACCTGTTCGGCATCATCCAGAACCCGCACTTCGATCCGGCCAAGCTCGCCTGAGTTGACGATTAGCAAGAACAGGCGCATCCGGGTTTGAAAGAATGAGGAGGTTCAGGCCGCCCCGTTGCGCGGCCGGGGAGAGCCTTCGATGCGCCAACGCCTTGCTTTGCGCCTGTTGTTTCTGGCCAGCCTGCTGCTGGCCGGCTGCGCCACCACCGGCCCCGTCAGCCTGCAGGAAGTGCGCGAATTCGCGGACGCTTCCGCCCGCCTGGGCGGCTATGCCGAGCTGGCGCGCCGCTACCGCGATACCTACGAACGCGAACAGCCCTACCTGTCGCCGCCCGCCGACAAGCTGGCGCGCGACAACGACGCAAAGCGTCGCGCCGTCTACGAGGACTTCGTCGCCATCCAGAAGACGCTGGTGCTCTACATGCAAACCCTCAGCCTGCTGGCGGGGGATGGCCGCTACGACTTGTCCGATCGTATCGATGACCTGGGTAATGGACTGAAGGCCAATGCCGATTCCGGCCTGCAGCAGCGCCATATCGCCGCCTATACCGGCCTGACCCGCCTCCTCACGCGCGTGATCGCCTCCGGCTACCAGAACCGCAGCGTCGAGACCATGGTGCGCGACGGCGACGCCGACGTCCAGACCCTGCTCGACGCCATGATTTCCCTCACGCGGCTCTACTACAAGACCAACGAGAATGAAAAGAAGACCGTGCTGGGCATCTTCGATGTCGAGATCCCGTTCTCGACGCGCACTTCCGACCGCATGCTGGTGACCCTGGCCAAGGTCCATTACCTGAACAAGTCGACCGAGTACCGGCTGATCGACCGCCGTTATGAACTGGCGCTGCAGGGCCTGACCAAGGTCGCCCTCGGCCACCAGAAGATGCGCGAGCACCTGAACAAGCTCACCGGCGACGAAGTCCGGCGCCTGCTCGCGAACGTCGGCCGCGACCTGCGCGCCATCCGCGAGAACCTGTCCGGCGATTGAAAGGCATGCCATGACCAGCAATCCTCCCTCTTCCTCCGGCGCGCGCACCGACGCTGCCTCCGTTTCCGCTTCGCCGTCCGCAGGGCCTGCGGCGGAAGAAAAGCCGGCTCCAGTAACGCCTGCCGCAGGGGCGCCGGCCGCCAACGCGGACCGCGCCCCTGCGCGGACGCCGCCCGCTGCCCCGGCAGCGGCCCGGTCCGGCGGCCTGTCCAGCGTGGACCAGGTCACCGAACTGGCCGACCAGCTCTCGTCCTGCGCCGACCAGCTCCACGAGCGCATCATGCGCGAGATCCGCGGCTACCAGGGCGGCCCCGTTCCCGACAGGGTCCAGGCGACGATGCGCAAGCTGCTGGAAGACGAGATCCTGCTGCGCCAGCGCGCCAACGGGCTGTACGCCGACGCCGCCACCGTGATCGTGAAGGGATTGGGCAAGCCGCAAGGCCACCTGATGGCGCTCACCGCCGATGCCGCCGAAAAGATACGCAAGATCGGCCTGATCGCCGAAGTCACCACGCTGGTCGCGGGCCTGCTGGCCTTTGCGGGCGCCGTCGGCACCGGCCAGCCGGCGCCGATCCTGCTTGCCCTGGACAAGATCGCCAAGCAGATCAAGATCATCGAGGCGGTCGCGCCGAAACCGCCGTCCGCGGCGGCATGAGGGTCCAGGGGCGGAGCGCCGCATCGCCGGCCGGCGCCACCACAGCCCAACAAAAATGGCGGCGTCGTCCAGGCCACCGGCCATGCACGCCCCCACCCATGCCGGCACCGGCAGCCAGGCCATCAGCACATATGCTGCCCGCCATTGATCGCGATATTCGCGCCCGTCACATACCCGGCCTGTTCCGACGCCAGATAGGCCACCAGCCCCGCGACCTCTTCCGGCGCGCCCAGCCGCCCGACCGGAATTTTCGGCAGGATGCGTTCCTTCATGACGGTCTCCGGCACTTCGCGCACCATCTTCGTATCCAGGTAGCCCGGCGAGACCGTATTGACCGTGATTCCGTGGCGCGCCACTTCGAGCGCCAGCGCCTTGGTAAAGCCGTGCATGCCCGCCTTGGCCGCCGCGTAATTGGCCTGGCCGAAAGCCCCTTGCTGTCCGTTGACCGAGGAGATATTGATCACCCTGCCCCAGCATCGCTGGATCATTGGTTCGAGCACATGGCGGGTCATGCTGAACACGCTGTCCAGATTGGCGCCCATGACCGCATGCCAGTCGTCCACACCCATCTTGCGCAGGCTGCGGTCGCGCGTGATGCCGGCATTGTTGACCAGCACGTCGATCTGCGCGGTCTCCGCCAGCACGCGCTGCACGGCCCTGGCGCAGGCGCCGTCGTCGGCGACGTCCGCCTCGACCACCAGCACGTCCATGCCCTCATCGCGCCGCGCCGACAGCCAGGCATGACGCTGGCCGTTCGACGGCGAACAGGTGGCTGCGATGGTGAATCCTTCCTGGTGCAGGCGGCGGCACACTGCCGTGCCAAGCCCGCCCAGTCCGCCCGTGACCAGGGCTACTTGCTTGCTCATACTTCCCTCCCCTTGGATCAATCGCTGCGCTTCATGCGCAGCGCGAACTCGGGAGTGTAGGGAAGCGTTGAGACAGGTCTATTGAGGGCGATCAAACATCGTCCCTATTGCACGGACGTGCAGGACGGACGCGCGCGCCGCACGGGCAGGACGGCAGTGCGGCGCGCGCTTCAGGCGATGACGTCGGGCCTGCAGGTGGGGTCGAAATCGGCCCAGTCGCCGTCGATGATATTGCCCTGCGCGCGTTCGATGCGCTGCACGCCCAGCTGGCGCATGATGTCGACGGCCTTGCTTTCCAGGCCGGTGTCGTCGAAGGCGACCGCCACCAGCATGCCGGTCAGGCGCGGCGGGATTTCGTTCTCGTCGCCGCCTTTCTCGTGCTCCCCGGCTTCCTTCATCTTGCTGAAGCTGAACAGCGAGCCGACGTGGCCGCCGACCAGGCCGCCGACGATCGGCCCCAGCGGCCCGGTGACCGGCACCGTGGCTGCGCCGATGGCCGCGCCGACCACGCCGCCGGTAGCGACACCCTTCACCACGCCTTCCGGCGTTTCCCTGGCGCCCGGGGACAGGATGTTGTCGCCGCCGATCGGGGTGGTGTCGTGCTGGCCGGGCTGGCTGACGTAGAAGCCGCTGACGCGGTCGGCGTCGAATCCCGCGTCGACCAGCGCGCGGCGCGCGCGTTCGACGTCTTCCTGAAGCTGTACGTGCCCTGCGATGATGGTGGACATAGCGATTCCTCCTGGATCGTGGTGGCTCAAGCATGCTCCTGTCGCGTTCGCCGCTCTGTACGCAGACGCACGCAAGCCGCCTGCCCGGTCCCGAGCGAGCGGCGCGGCCCTCGGGACCGGGCAGGCGCCATGAGGGCGGCCCCAGGCCTCGTCAGCGCCACTGACCGTAGACCATGCCAGGCGGATCCGGTTCCATCGTGATGGCCACCGGTTCGGGCTGCCATTGACGCGGATCGATCCGGTAGTATTTGAGGAACTCCCCATACAGGGCCGGATGGCGCGCCGACAGCTGGTAGGGCTGCTCGAAGAAGCTCTCGGTGGCGACGGCGAAGAACTCGGCCGGGCTGCTCGCGCCATAATGGTCGAGCACGCCGCGCATGCCGAACATGGCCTCATGGCGCAGGTTGGCGTAGTCGCGCGACAGCACCTGGGACCAGCTGCGGTAGCGTTCGCGGCTGCCCAGGTAGGGCGCGCCGTTGGTGCTGCCCGATTCGCTGTCGAGCTGGTGCGCGAACTCGTGCAGCACCACGTTGTGGTTCGGCGGCTCCGGGTGGCCGGCGCGGCGCACATGGTCCCAGGACAGGATCACGCGGCCGTCGCCCCAGGATTCGCCCAGCAGGTCCTGGCGGGCTTCGGTCACCACGCCCGCCACGTCAACCTCCTTGCGCGGCACCAGGAAAGCGCCCGGATAGACCAGGATCGTGTGCAGCGCCGGATACAGGACCGCCGGCCCCTGTTCCGCGGCGCGGCCCAGCAGCAGCAGGCAGGCCTGGCCGGCGATGGTCACGCGCATCTCGTCGGTGAGCTCGAGGCCGGCGCAGCCGACAAATTTCTTTTCGAATAGGAATTGCCGGACCATGCGCGCCAGCTTGCGGCGCTGGGCCTGGTCCATGCCGGCATACTGCGCCACGTTGCGCGCCAGTACCGCCACCTGCTCCGGCGGCAAGGGTTGCGCCAGGGCGCGGCGGCGCCGCCACGCCGGCACCAGCCAGGCCAGCAGCACAGCCAGGGCCAGCCCGGCAAGAATCCAGGCGTCCATCATTGCGCCCGCGCGCCGAGCCAGCTCGCCACCTCGTCCGCCCCGCCGATCAGGCGGCCGCCGGCGAACACCTGCGGCCAGGTCAGGCGGCCAGTGACGCCGCGCAGCACGCTTGCCGTGATCTTCTGGTCTTCGGAAATATCGGTAAACACAATGCCCGCCTCGCCCAGCGCCTGCTTGGCGCGCGCGCAGTGGGGGCAGCCGGGCCGCGAGAACATCACCACCGGCTCCGGCACCACGGCCTCCGGGTTGAGGTAGCGGAGCATGGTGTCGGCGTCCGACACCTCGAAGGGGTCGCCTTCCTTGTCCGGCTCGATGAAGATTTTCTCGATCACGCCGTCGCGCACCAGCATCGAATAACGCCAGGAACGCTTGCCGAAACCCAGGTCGCGCTTGTCGACCAGCATGCCCATTCCTTCGGTAAAGTCGCCATTGCCATCGGGGATGACGGTGATGTTGGCGGCGTCCTGCCCGGCCTTCCACTGGTTCATCACGAAGGCGTCGTTGACCGAGATGCAGAGGATATCGTCGACGCCGTTGTCGCGCAGCACGGGCGCCAGCTCGTTATAACGCGGCAAATGGGTCGAGGAACAGGTCGGCGTGAAAGCGCCGGGCAGCGAAAACACGACCACGGTCTTGCCCTTGAACAGCTCGTCCGTGCTCAGGTCGCGCCATTGGTCGTCGGGACGCGCCTTGAACGTCACGTCCGGCACGCGCTTGCCCTGCAGGGTCTCGGCACTCGGTAACATCGTCACTCCTTATCGGTTGAACAGGCGGTCCGGAGACCGTCGCATGGCGGACAGGTGAGGATTATTGACCGGTTTTCAACGTGCTCGATGCAAATAGTTGTTCACGCAAACACTGTGCAAGGACGCCCGAAAAAACAAAACCGCGCACGGGGCGCGGTGAAATGACGACAGCGATCGTCGGACCGGAACCGGCGCGGGTCTCTGCCGCGCAGGTTCCGGGGGCGCACTCAGGCGCGTTCCTTGGCAGTCTGGCTCGGCGCCGGGCCGAACAGTGCGGCCACCAGCGGGTCGCGGGACACCGGGCTGCGGTTCACGCGGATCGCGTAGTGGGTATCGTCGGCCAGGATGTGGAAGTGGCGGCCGCTGCCGGCCATGTTCTGCTCGCGCAGGCCCGGACGCTCCTTGCGCGGGGTAGTGCCCTCGCGCTTCGGCTGGCAGATCGCCGCCAGGAAGGCCTTGACGCGCTCCGGATCCGGCGAGATCTGGTACACGGCCTTGCCCAGGTAGGTGGCGGTGCCCTC
The DNA here is from genome assembly GCA_966210615.1 of uncultured Massilia sp. Lineage (GTDB taxonomy): Bacteria > Pseudomonadota > Gammaproteobacteria > Burkholderiales > Burkholderiaceae_D > Telluria. The sequence goes on along the minus strand of CBIHLT010000019.1, from coordinate 26,670 downwards.
GATGTAGCGGGCCAGTTCGATCACGCCGGCTTCGCGCAGGTCACGGATGTATTTGCGGGCGCCCGACGGCGAGAATTTGAGGAACCAGGCGATTTCGTCGGCCAGCATTTCATGGTTCGACAGCTCATTGATCAGCTTTTGCATGTTCTCGATGCGGCGCTGCGTGGCCGAGGTCGAGCGCACGCGCTCGATGGGCGCCAGCGAGATCGGGGCGCGCTCGGTCGGTTGCGGCGGGACGCGTTCGATCAGTGCCGAGTTGCTGGAAGTGTGCACTGCGCCGGTTTCGCCTTGGGCCGCGTTGTGGTGAGTCGTTGCATGCATATTCTTGAGCTCCAATGAAAGAGTGAGACTGTGTGGTCCGGGTCGCTGTGTGTTCGTATGACACCCTGACAACACCTCGGGTTCCGCTTAACTGGACTCAAGATTGCCTGCGCCAGCCCGTCCGGTCTGTGCGCCATCCAACATTCGACAACATTCCGACAAGCATTTTTGCCCACGTCGGTGGCAGCTTTTCGGCCTCTTTTGTTTCCGCTCAACACAAAATGCACCATTTCGGTGCGTTCCGTAGAGAAATGTGGGTTTTCCGTCACTGTTGTAGAATTGCACACGGGCTCCGCTTAGGTGCGCTATCGCACCGAAATTGCGGAACTTGCACTGTTAATGTTTATCCAACATCCCTGTCTATTCATGAGATGTCATCTTTTTCAACCTACGGGAGTTACCTGTGAATAATTCGAAGAAAATCGCCCTGGCCATCGCAATGGTGTGCTCGGCCGGCGCCGCCCTCGCCCAGAACGTCAGCCCACAATGGTATGTGCAGCCAAGCATCGTCCACGTGAAGCCGGACGCCGACTTCGGCGTGAACGACCGCGACACCGGTGGCGGCCTGCGCTTCGGCCAGGTGGTCAGCCCGCTGTGGGACGTGCAGATCGGCGGCACCCACACCCGCTTCGACGACAGCGGCGCCCGCTACAACCAGAGCACCATCAGCGCCGACGCGCTGCTGATGCTGTCGCGCGGTAATGTCCGTCCGTTCGTCCTGTTCGGTATCGGCGTCCAGCGCGACAAGGTCGCCAACGCAATCCGCAACGTCAAGGAAAGCTCCCCGTTCGCCACCGCCGGCATCGGCTTCCAGGCCGACCTGACCCCGCGCCTGGCCTTCCAGGCCGACCTGCGCAGCGTGCGCGGCTTCCTGAACAGCGACGAGGCCTTCGGCTTCAAGCGCAGCAACAACAAGTACTTCGCCATCGGCCTGAACTACATGCTGAACCCGCCGCCGGCAGCTGTCGCGACCACCACCACCGTCGCCACCGCAACCGCGCCGGTCGTCGAGGCCCCGGCTCCGGCCCCCGCCCCGGCACCGGCTCCGGCCCCGGCGCGCTTCGAGAAGATCACCCTGGAAGCGACCAAGCTGTTCAACTTCGACAAGGCCGAGATCATCCTGCCGTCGCCGAAGCTGGACGAAATCGCCGCCGCCCTGCAGGCCGACCCGAGCGTCACCGACGTCGACATCACCGGCTACACCGACCGCCTGGGTTCGGAAAAGTACAACCTGAAGCTGTCGGAGCGCCGCGCCAACGCCGTGCGCGACTACCTGGTCAGCAAGGGTGTGGACGGCAACCGCCTGAAGGCCTACGGCAAGGGCGAAGCCAACCCGCTGGTCACCTGCAACCAGAAGAAGCGCGCAGAGCTGATCGCCTGCCTGGAGCCGAACCGCCGCGTCGAGGTCGAGCAGATCACCGTCGAGCGCAAGGTGCAGTAATCCCGAGCCCTGGCAGTCCGTGAGCGGACTGCCGCTCGGACCAAGGGGGCTGCGGCCCCCTTTTCATTTGGAGGAAGGCACATGGCAGTCAAGAATTGGCTCCCGTATTCGCGCCAGATCGTGCACGTGCTGCGCTGTGCGGTGTCCGAATGGCTGGACCACCGCGCGTCGAGCAAAGGCGCCGCCCTGGCCTTCTATACCCTGTTCTCGCTGGCGCCCATCCTGGTGCTGGTGATCGCCGTGGCCGGCTTCTTCTACGGCGCCGAAGCGGCCCAGGGCCAGCTGCTCAGCGAGCTGCGCGGCCTGGTCGGCAAGCAGGGGGCGGAAACCATCCAGGCCATCCTGGCCGGGGCCCAGAACAAGGAAACCGGGCGCTTCGCCACCATCGTCGCGTCAATCCTGCTGTTCATCGGCGCCACCACCGTGTTCGCCGAGCTGAAGGACTCGCTCGACGAGATCTGGGATGTGCCCAAGCCCACCCAGTCCGGGGTCTGGAACGTGGTGCGCACCCGCCTGCTGTCCTTCGGCCTGATCCTGGTGCTGGGTTTCCTGCTGATGGTCTCGCTGGTCGTCAGCGCCGGCCTGGCCGTGGTGGAGCGCTACATCGGCGGCATGTGGAAAGAGGCGGCCGTGGTGCTCGGCTGGGTGGCATCAGGCATCAGCTTCCTGGTCATTGCCACCCTGTTCGGGGTGATCTACAAGCTGCTGCCGAAGATTAAGCTGTCCTGGCACGACGTGACCATCGGCGCGCTCGGCACCGCCGCCATGTTCACGTTGGGAAAGTTCGGCATCGGCCTGTATATCGGCAACAGCGGCGCGGCCGACAGCTTCGGCGCCGCCGGCTCCCTCATCGCCTTGCTACTGTGGGTGTATTACTCGGCCCAGATCTTCTTCCTGGGCGCGGAATTCGCGCGCCAGTACGCGCTCAAGATGGGCAGCCTGCGCCACAAGCCGGCGTACGAGACCGGCGACAAGAAGAAGGCCCCGATGCCGGGCGGCGCTTGAGGATACGGCCGGACGCGGAACATGAAAGAGCGAAGGGCCGGGCCAGGGCCCGCCCTTCCCTCCCGGACGGCGTGCGCGCCGGCGCTATTCGCCCAGCAGCTCGGCCAGCCACTCCATGCCTTCGACGCGTTCGGCCACCACCTTCAGCACCATCACCACCGGCACGCCCAGCAGCAGGCCCCACACGCCCCACAGCCAGCCCCAGAACAGCAGGCTGACGAACACGGCGGCCGGGTTCATCTTGGCGATCTTGCCGGTCATCCAGGTGGCGACCACCATGCCGACCAGGGTCGCGATGCCCAGCGAGGCGCCGGCGACCAGGATCACCATGCGCAGCGATTCGAACTGCAGGAAGGCCACCATGCCGGTGGCGGCCGTGATCAACAGCGGCCCGAAATACGGCATCAGGTGCGCCACGCCCGAGAACGCGGCCCAGGCGCCGGCGTTCTCCAGCCCGATCGCGCGCAGGGCGCCCCACATCAGCAGGGCCAGCAGTACGTTGGTGACGAGCAGCATGAACATGTAGTTCTGGACCGAGGTGTTGATGTCGTCCAGGATGTGCACCGTCACTTTCTTGCGCGTGAGCGAGGGTCCGGTCAGCTTGACCAGCTTGCGCTTGAAGGTATCCCCCGCCAGCAGCAGGAAGAACACCAGGAACACCACCATGGTCGCCTGCGACAGGAAGGTCGCCAGGCCGACCGAGCCGGCCAGCACCCAGTCCATCACGCGGATATTCGAGCCGGCCGCGGCAGGCGGCAGCTGGGACTGGCGCTTGGGCGCCGCCTTGCGCGTATCGCTGCCGACATTGTTGGCGGCGCGCTCGATCTCGGCCGCCGCCGCCTGCACCTGCTGGATGGTCGAGCGCTGGCCGCCGGGGTTGTTGGTCAGGATCTTGGTGATCTTGTGGGTGAGCGTGGGCAGCTCGTCGAGGATGTTGAAGAATTCGTCCTGCAGCCGGTACATGGTGCCCGCCATCAGGGCGACGATCACGCCGGTGACCAGGGTGGCCCCGACGATGCGGCGCACATGCAGGCGCTCGAGCCACAGCACGACCGGGTTCAGGGTGTAAGCGATCAGGATGCCGAGCAGCAGCGGCACGAAGAACTTCTGCGCCCATTGCAGGGCGAACACGCAGGCGATGGTGGCCAGGATGCCCAGCGACAGGCCGCGGGCGTTGACGTGCACCGGCAGGCGCAGGCCGCCGGCGTGGAGGGCCAGGTCCTCCTCGGCATGAGGGGACTCCAGGCCGTCGGGATGCGCGTCCGGGGCGGCTTGATCTTGGTCAGGCAAGGGAGGGACCGGCGTCTGGGACGCCGGATCGGGTTTGGCTAGCTGCATGGAAAACGCCTGAACAATAAACCGGGCCGCCCCGGTGACCCGCTATTATTTCACACGGATGTCGTTTTTGACCGACGTCACGCCTTTCACGCCACGTGCGATCTCCACGGCGCGCTGGGCATCGCCCGGCTGGGCCACGAAGCCCGACAGCTGGACATCGCCCTTGAAGGTCTCGACGTTCACCTCGGTCGCCTTCACGTTCGGGTCGGCGGCCAGGGCTGCCTTCACCTTGGTGGTGATGACGGCGTCGTCGACATATTCGCCGGCGGTCTTGGTGGTCGAATCCGGGTTGTTCGATGCGCAGCCGACAGCGGTAATGGCGACGGCGGCGGTGAAGGCGGCGGTGATGAGGCGTTGTGCGATTTTCATGATGGCTCCTTGTTGGTGGTCAGTGGTACAGCTGTGCCCTGTCGGGCGGGTTGTGCAGCACCGGCGCCGGCCGGCGCGCGGTTTCATTTGCCGAAGGCGGCTTTCGCGGCGTTCACGCACTGGTCCTTGGCGGCGCCGGCGAAGGCGTCGCATTTTTCCAGCGCCACCCTGTATTCGGCGGCAATCTTGTCTTCGCGCGCATCGAGGCGCGCTTCGATGGTCTTGCGGTCGGCCTTGGCGTCGGCCTGGGCCGCCACCAGCACGGCCTTGGCCTGTTCCATGCAGACATCGCGGTCGTTGCCGGTCAGGGCCGCGCAGCGCACCTTGTCGCGGTCGTAGTTGGCCGAGGCGATGCGCATCCGCGCCTGGGTATAGGCGGCCAGGGTGTTCTTGTAGGCGGCAGTGGCCTCTTCATCGACGCGCACGCGGGCGGCGCGCGCCTCGGCCACGCACAGATCGTGGGGATTGCCGGCGATCAGGTCGCACTTCGCGCGCGCCGCCTTGTAGTTGGCTTCGGCGGACTCGCGTGCCTGTTCGTAGGCCGTCTTCGCATCGGGCACCGGCTGCTGCGCACGGCTTTGTGCGGTCCAGCTCAGGGCTGCGCCGAGCAGCAATAGCGCATGCGAGGTTTTCATTTTTTCTTCTCCATTTGTCAACACGCTAAGCCACTTTGTACCAGCCACGCCCGGCGTTTTCTGTTCGGTATCGAACACATTCAACAGGACACAACAGTCCGGCTCAGCTGTCTCCAAAGGTGGGTGCGGCAGCGCACAGACCCCCTGTGCCCGCATGGCTAATCTGGCATCATATTTTTGCCAGGAGAACAACATGAAACCTACCCGCACTCTCGCCGCCGTCGTCGTGGCCGGCGCCGCCCTGCTCACCGGCTGCGCCAGCAACAGCAGCCAGCCGTACAACGACGGCTATGCCAGCGGCGGCTATGCCAGCGGCACCCGCTACGACAATGCCAACATGGGCTACGGCACCATCGAGTCGATCCAGGTGACCCAGGCTAACGGCCGCACCAGCGGCACCGGCGCACTGCTGGGCGGCGTGGTCGGCGCACTGGCCGGCAACCAGGTCGGCAGCGGCAGCGGCCGTACCGCCGCCACCGTGGCCGGCGGCGTCGCCGGTGCAGCGATCGGCAACCGCGTGGAAGGCAACCGCAACGCCACCGGCCAGGAGCTGTACCAGATCAACATCCGCATGGACAACGGCGAATACCGCACGGTGACCCAGGACAGCGTATATGACCTCCGTGTCGGCAACCGGGTTCGCCTGGTCGACGGCCGCGTCTATCGCTACTGACCCGCCTCAGGCGGTAGGCAGCGATGGGCGCGCTTTTGCTCGTCATCCTGCTGGTGGCCCTGGTCGGCGTACTGCCGACCTGGAGCCACAGCCGTACCTGGGGATATGGCCCGGTTGGCGTGACCGGCGTGCTGGTGATCGTGCTGGTCGTGTTGCTGCTGACCGGATGGCTGTAGACTGAACGGCCCTCGGGGCTGGAGGCAAGCATGGAACACTTGAACCGCCTGGTGCGCGGCGTTTGCGCCTGCGCACTGGGCACGGCCGCGCTCGCGGCGCAGGCGCAGACCGAGGCGCAACAGCCGCCGCAAGCGCAGGCACAAGCACAGACCCGGTCCGACACCGGCGCCGCCACGCGCAACACCGATGCCGTGGTCAACCCGACCGTCGCGCGGCAACAGGCGCGCGAGATCGCGCAAGGCGATCCGGCGCGCTGGTACCGCGACGATCCGAGCCGCCAGGCAAGAATGAAGACCCTGCAAAAGGAAATCGGCGCGGCGCTGCAGGAAGCGCAGAATGCGTGCAAGAAGCGCCCGTCCTCCGAGCGCAGCGCCTGCATGAAGGAAGCGCGCGCGACCTGGCAGCAGGACATGGCCCAGGCCAAGGCGCAGCTCGACCAGGAGCAATGAAGCCGGCGTGAGCCGGGTTCCCGATGAACAGGCTGGCCGCCTTGCGGCCGGCCCGCTTGCGTCCGTGCCCGGCGCGTCCGCGCGGCGCCCTCACCGCATCCTTGGCGTCGGTGGACATCGTTCTACGGGACCAATTTCCCGCCACCGGCGCCGGCGGTCCGTGCCCGCCTCCCCATGTGCCCGCAGGGCGTCGCCACCGAAGCCGCCAGACCAGCCCGCCTGCCGAGCGCGACATCGGCGAATGCATCAACGGTGGCAGCAATGACGTGACCAAGGACTGCCGCTCCGGCGGCTGAGCCGCCAGGACCGCATCGATGGCGGGCCTTCTTTCATCCCCACGCAACACCGCGCAGCGACCGCAGCCGCTGCATGCCCGGGTGTCCGTCGGCCGCCGCCGGAGCGGATCGCAGCGCATGCAGGGCGCACAAAAAAAGACGGCGTCCAATCCCCGATTGAGACGCCGCTCAAGCCCCACCATATTCCTGGCAGACTTCTTGTGCTTCTTGTCGCGCAGTGCAGTGCCGCTAGTGCGTCAACTGCTGCCGCGCCTTCCTGCGATTCAGATACCAGCCCAGCGCCCCCACCGCCAATGCCGCGCCCGCCACCGGCTTGCCCAGCCGGCGCTGGCGGACGAAGTTCACCACGGCCAGCGCGTATGGCATCAGCACCGACACGTTCGTGCCCGTGGGCTTGAGCAGCGCGTCGGCGCGCGCACGCAGAGCCCAGGTGGCATGGTCGATCGCCGAATGCAGCATCACTTCCGGCCGGGCCGCGTGCCGGATATGGGCCTTCGCGTGCGCCACGCCGGCGCGGAAGAACTCTCCTTCGCGCAGCAGCTCCTGCTTGCGGGCTACCGGATCCAGGCTATGCCTGTGACCCGCCAAACCAGTCGTTCCGTCATGATTGTGCATGATTCCTCCCCATCGTGTCGCCGCTTAGAGCAGCATGTCGCGGTCGTTCTTCAGTTCCTTCATGGTCGCAGGGAGTGCCAGCTTGTTTTGCTTCAGCATGGACAGTCCCTTCGCCACCAGCACCGCAGTGACGAGAAGAAAAATGACGAACATGATCAACAGGATCTTCCAGCCCATGGCGTCCCAGGCCAGCGCCACCACCATGGCCGTGCCGTAGGCGACGGCGAACCAGATCGAGAGCACGGCGACGGCAAACACCGCCACCAGCTCGATCACGTGGTTGCGCACCTCGGACAGCTCGAGCGCGGCCAGTTCCACCCGCGAGACGAGCAGGCCGAACACGCTCTTGCCCAGGCTGGAGATCCCGCCCATGAGGCCGGGGTTGTGCACTACGGTATCGTTTTTTTCCATGGCAGCCCCCGGCGCGGATTATTTGGAATTGCGGCTGAGCAGCACACCGAGCAGGATGCCGACACCGGCCGCGACGGCCATGGTGCGCCATGGGTTGTCCTTCACGTAGACATCGGCCTCGTGCGCCAGTTCCTTGCTCCTTTCCACGGCCTGACCCTGCATGTAGCTGGCCTTGCCGAGCGCACGGTCCAGCATTTCCATGCCGCGGTGACGCAGCTCGTCGGCCTTCTCGCCGGTCAGGTTGGCCGCCGCATGCAGCATCGACTGCGCATCGCGCACCAGCGCCTTCATGTCGGACTGGGTGGCGTAGGTGGCGCCGCTGATCGGGTGCTGGCTGTCGTTGCCGGAAGAGCGGTGAGTGTGATGCATGATGTACTCCTTTGTGTCGTTGTGATTGGTGGTATCGTCCGGCCTGCTTCAGGACAGCAGGTCGCGCATGTCGTCGGCGTGCTCCTCCTCGACCGCCATGATGTCGGTGAGCATCTTGACCGTGGTCGGATCCTTGTCGCCGATGGCCGCGATCATCTGGCGGTAGGATTCGATGGCCACCCGCTCGGCGATCAGGTCGGCGCGCACCATGGCCTGCACGTCCTCGGATTCGTCGTACTCGGCATGGCTGCGCGCGGTCAGCGTGGCCGGGTTGAAGTTCGGCGAGCCGTTCAGCTGGACGATGCGCTCGGCGATGCGGTCGGCGTGGTCCTGCTCCTGCTGGGCATGCTCGAGGAACTCGGCCTTGATGTGGCCGGTGTTGGGTCCGCTCACCGTGTAGTAGTGCCGCTTGTAGCGCAGCACGCACAGCAGCTCGGTGGCGAGCGCGTCGTTGAGCATCGCGATGACCGCTTCGCGGTCGGCCTGGTAGCCCTCGGTCACTGCGCCTTCGTCGAGGTTGGCCGCGGCGCGGCGGATCGCCGCGATGTCGAAGCCGTGCGCCAGCTTGGTCTTCTGTTCCATAGTCAATCCTTATAAGACGGTAAAAGCCTGCGGTGAACACCGGGCCGGGCGGCCCGGAACCGCCTCAGCGCCCGCCCGCGCGCGGCGGAATCTGCGCGCCCTCGTTCGACAGCACGATCTCGACCCGGCGGTTCAGCTGGCGGTTGCCCGCGCTATCGTTCGGCGCCACGGGGAAGGCTTCGCCATAGGCGCGCATCGCGATGCGCTCGCGCGGCACGCCCAGCTGGCCCAGCGCGGTGGCCACGGCGTTGGCGCGGCGCTGCGCCAGTTCCAGGTTATAGGTCTCGCTGCCGACACTGTCGGTAAACCCTTCGACCAGCACGCTGCGGTTCGGGTTCTGCGCCATCACGTCGGCCAGCTTGCGCAAGGTCGCCATGCCGTTCGGCGTCAGGCTGGACTTGTCGGTGCCGAACAGCACGTCGCCGATCGTCACCACATAGCCGCGCTCGGTCTTGACCGCGTGCAGTTCCACCAGCAGGGCTTCGAGCTGGGCTGCGCGCTGGGCCAGCGCCGCGTTCTGCTGCTGGGCGGCCTCGGCCTGGGCCTGGGCGGCGGCGGCCTGCTGCTGCGCCGTTGCGGCCTGGGCCTGTGCCGATGCGGCCTGGGCCTGGGCGGCCTCGGCTTCGCGCCGGGCGCGTTCGGCCTCGGCGGTGCGGGCTTCCAGGCGCACGGCGTCGCGTTCGCGCGAGGCATTCGCGATGTCGGCTTCGGCGGCCTTGGTCTTGGCCACTTCCTGGGCGGTGGCGATCTTCTGCTTGGCCAGGTAAGCCAGGCGGTCGATGTCGTTCAGGCTCTCGCGGCGCGCGGCGGCGGCGTTGGCCTGGTCGAGCGCATCGCTGGCCTGCTTGAATGCGAGCGGCGCATGGGTGGCGATCTGGGGATTATTGTTGGCGGCGACGAAATCGGCCCTGGCCTGGTCGAGGGTCGGCGTGGTCACCGGGGCGCTGGCGCAGGCAACGGCCAGCACGGCGGCGGCCAGCATCGAGATCACGGGTTTACGGTTGTTCATGGTCTGGTCCTCTTCTTGTTCGGGCGCCTTGGGCGCGGACGCATGGTGGCCGGCGCGCCGGCCTCCTGCGGCCGGGCGCCGGCGGCTGGACGCTTACCGCTGCTGTTGCGGCGGCTGCTGGGTAGTCCCCGACTGGCTGGTGCCCATCTGGGTGCTGCCGGCATTGGCGCGGTCGACTTCCTCGCGCAGCACCCGCAGGTCTTCGCTCAGCTGGTTGGCGGCGGCGTTGGCCTTGGCCGATGTGGCCTTGCTCTGGGCCAGCTTGGCGTCGGCCTGGGCCTGGATCGCCAGTTCGCGCGCCAGCTTGTAGTCCTTGGCGGCGAGGGCCTGGTTGGCGCGCAGCATCTTCGAGCGCGCTGCCGACACCTCTTCGGGGGCCAGCTCGGCGGCTCCGGCGGCCACGGCGTTTTCGACGGCATGGCGCGATACCGCCACGTCGGCAGTCGCGGGCGCCTTCTGCTCGCTCGCGCAAGCGGCCAGCGCCAGCACCGCGCACAGGCAGCCGAGACGGGCCAGCTGCTTCGTCGGATGATTCTTGTCCATTGCAACTCTCCTGGTGAAGATAAGTTTAGACAAGGTTATAAACCTGTTATCGGAATCACTCGGTTCGCTGGCGCACATTGCCCCAGCGAAGGCTTCCGCCTTTCCCCTATGGGTGCGGCACCGCACATCAATACCGCCCTGCTTGCGCTACGCTCGGCCCAACAATCCCTACAGGAAGGACCGCCATGGCCGAGACGCCGACGCCAGCGGCCACGCATCCCCACGCCGGCCGCAAGAGCAAGAACAAGATCCTCTTGACCATCCTGGGCATCGCCGTGGCGCTGCCCGTGCTGGCCATCGTCTTCATCCTCACCTTCGACTGGAACCGCGCGCGCCCCTGGATCAACACCCGGGTCAGCGACGCGATCGACCGTCCCTTCGCGATCCGCGGCAATCTCGAGGTCGAGTGGGAAAGCCCCGCGAAGTCCATGGCGCCCGCCGAGCGCAGCTGGCGCGACCATATCCCCTGGCCCTATCTCTACGCCAACGATGTGTACGTGGGCAACCCCGCCAGCATGCCGGTGCGCGACATGGCCAGCGTACGCCAGTTCTCGTTCTCCCTCAATCCGTTCGCGCTGCTGCGCAAGACCATCCACATTCCCCTGCTGCGCTTCGATGCGCCGCGCGTGGACCTGCTGCGCACCGACGAAACGCACAACAACTGGACCTTCAAGCGCAACCAGGAAAAGTCGCGCTGGAAGCTCGACCTGGAGCGCGTGGTCCTGACCGACGGCGTGGTGCACATCAAGGATGCCGTGACCAAGGCCGACGTCACGGCCCAGGTGCGCACTCTCGACAAGGACCCGAAGTACGGCGTCGGCTGGACCCTGAGCGGCACCTACAACGGCGCCCCTGTGAAGGGCGGCGGCAAGGCAGGCGCGGTGCTCTCGCTCAAGCAGCAGAGCACGCCCTACCCCATCCAGGCCGACATGCGCTCCGGCAAAACGCGGATCGCCGTCGAAGGCACGGTGACGCGCCCGGCGAAGCTGGCGGCGCTCGACCTCAGGCTCGACCTGGCCGGCCCCAGCATGGACCAGCTGTATTACTTCACCAAGGTGCTGCTGCCCACCACCGGGCCATTCTCGACCTCGGGGCACCTGACGGGCACGCTCGGCGAGGACAGCAAGCGCTGGATCTACGAGGATTTCAAGGGCAAGGTCGGGTCGAGCGACATCGGCGGCCGGCTCGAATACGTCACCGGCGGCAAGCGCCCCACCCTCTCCGGCAACGTGCGCTCGAAGCAGCTGGTGTTCGCCGACCTGGCGCCGCTGATCGGCGCCGATTCCAACAAGGCCAAGCAGGAGCGCAATGCCGAGACCCTGCAGCCTGAGGGCAAGGTGCTGCCGGTCGAGGAATTCAAGACCGAGCGCTGGACCGTGCTGGACGCCGACGTGCGCTTCGCCGCCGACCGCGTCATCCGCGACAAGGCCCTGCCGATCAGCAAGCTGTCGACCCACCTCACCATGAAGGACGCGGTGCTCACCCTGGATCCGCTGGAGTTCGGCATGGCGGGCGGCACGGTGCGCTCCACCATCCGCCTGGACGGCAGCGGGCGCGAAGGCAAGAACGCGATCAAGTCCACGGCCAAGGTCGCGGCGCGCAAGATCCAGATCAAGCAGCTGTTCCCGCAGGTCGAGCAGATCCAGCAGGCGACGGTGGGCCAGGTCAATGGCGACGCCCAGCTGTCCGCGGTCGGCAACTCGGTGGCGAGCCTGCTGGCCCGCTCGAACGGCGAGCTGAAGGCCGTGATCGACCGTGGTACGGTGAGCAAGATGCTGCTGGAAATGGCTGGCCTCAATGTCGGTAACATCATCCTGACCAAGCTGTTCGGCGACAAACAGGTCCAGATCAATTGCGTGGCGGCCGATTTCGCCGTCGCCAACGGCATCGCCAAGACGCGCAGCTTCGTGGTCGACACCGAGGAAGCCCTGATCACGGTCGACGGCGCCGTCAACCTGGCGGGAGAACAGCTCGACCTGCGCATCAATCCGCAGACCAAGGCCTTGCGCATCTTCTCGCTGCGCGCGCCGCTCTACGTGCGCGGGCCGTTCAAGAAGCCCGACGTGTCGATCGACAAGGGCGTACTGGCACTGAAGGCCGGCGGCGCGGCGGCGCTGGCCGCGGCGGCGGCGCCGGTGGCCGCCCTGCTGCCCCTGATTAACGCGGGGCCGGGCGAGGACAGCGATTGCGCCCGCCTGGTGGCCCAGGCGAAGGAAAAACCGAGCGCTCCGCCGCCGGGCAAGGTCCAGCGGCGCTGAGCGCAGGCCCGCCGCGTGGCGAACTGTGCCGCATCGGTGTGTTGCCGAACAGATCACAATCGTGTGCGCGGCTATGCTGGCCTCAAGTCATCGAACATTGAACGCCGGAATGAACGGAAACCGCACCATGCAGCACTTCGGACCAACCGCCGCCCTGCTGGCTTGCCTGGCGATGGGGGCGCTGCCCGGGTGTGCCTCCACCGCGCCGGGGCGCGGCGTCGCCGAGATCGTCGACGACGCCGCGATCACGGCGGGCGTGAAGGCGGCGTTGGTGGGCGATCCGGAATTGAAGGCATCGAACATCAATGTCGAGACCTATCAAGGCGTCGTCCAGCTGAGCGGATTCGTGAGCTCGGCGGAGAGCGTGGCGGCCGCTGCAACGGCTGCCCGTACCGTAAGAGGCGTGAAATCGGTCAGGAACGACCTGCGCCTGAAATAGAACCCACCGATAGGAGATTCACCATGAAAACCATCAAACAGCTCGTCGTTACCGCATCGCTGGCAACCGCCGCCCTCGGCCTGGCCGGCTGCTCGGGCATGTCGCAGCAGGACAAGAACACCGCCATCGGCGCCGGCGCCGGCGCGGTCATCGGCGGCGCCCTGACCGGCGGCAGCGCGGCAGGCACCGTCGGCGGCGCTGCCGTCGGCGGCGTGATCGGCAACCAGGTCAAAAAGACCAACTAAGCCAGCAGTACACCGACAGGCGAACGCCCGGCATGGCCGGGCGTTTGTCTTTTTGTAAGCGAATGTTAATGACGGAATGACCACATGGCGGCCGCGGGCCGCCCCGGCTACATGAAGCTGTGCACCGGCAGCGCCCCCGCTTCCTTGACGATCTCGTAGCAGGTGCAGGAGGCCGCCGCCAGGCCTTCCGGGTCGAGGATCTCGATATTCCCGCGGCTGTAATTGATCAGCCCTTGCTGCTGCAGGGCGCTGGCCGCCTTGGTCACGCCCACGCGCCGCACCCCGAGGGCATGGGCCAGGAATTCATGGGTCAGGTGGAATCTGCTCGATTGCAGACGGTCGCGTGTTACTAACAGGGAACGCGCCAGGCGCGCCTCCAGCACATGGAAACGGCTGCAGACAGCGATCTGGATCGCCTGCGCCAGCAACTGGTCGGTGTAGCGGTAGAGCACCCGCTGCAGCGCGGGATTGCGCGCTACTTCCGCATGGAAACGGGCGCTATCCATGCGGCTCGCGTTGCCGGCGCGCTGCACGATCGCGCGCACCTGGGTGGTGTCGTGGCCCAGCGCGACGGTGGCGCCGAGCATGCCTTCGCGCCCGACCTGGCCCACTTCCAGGGTCATGCGGCCTTCGGCCACGCCGAGCAGCGAAACCAGGCAATCGTGTGGGAAATAGATGTGCTGGATAGGGTCGCCGGCTTCGCACAGCACCTCGCCGACCTCCACCTTCACCGGGTCGAGCAGGGGCAGCAGTTGCTCAAGCTCCTGAGGCGGCAAGGCCGCGAGCAGAAGGTTGCTGTGGTGCCCGGCGAGTTGCGGGGGCACAGCAAAATTCATCGTGTCCTCGTGGTGGGATTTCATGGGCTGCCTGGCGACATGTCGGATACATTTGCAAACAATTTAGGCCAGCGTAACGGCGCGTCCCCTGCGAGTATGTACGGTGACGCACGGAAGTGCAGTTCGTTCCTAGAGACAATGTTTGCTCGAATGGGCAAGCTGCGCTGCCTCGTGGATCAACCGAAAGGACAAGACATGAACACCACCCCGACTTCCCCCGTGAAGGGCCGCCTTCACCCATTGATGATCCTGGCCGCGCTCGCCGTCCTGCTGTTCTGCATGATCGGCACCGCGGCGATCATGGGCTGGATCCCCTCTTCCATCGGCGGCAACGCCAACCGCCAGCTGAGCGAGGCCGACCGCGTGGCCCTGGCCGCAGCCCTGCCGCAGGGCGCGCCGCAACCGGCCCCGGGCGTGGTGCCGCTGGCGCCCGCGCAGCAGGCCGGCATGGCCCAGGCTTATGCGCCCCAGCCCGGCGCGGCCTATCCGGCGCAGCCTGCGCCGCAGGCCTATGTCCAGCCGCAGCCGCCGGCCCCCGTGGTGCACGAGCCTGAGCCGGTGAGCAAGCCGGCTCCCAGGAAAGCCACCCAGGTCGCCGCCGCCGACAGCGGCCGCAACTGGTGCTCGAACTGCGGCAACGTCGAATCGGTCCGCACCATCAAGCAGCGCGCCGAAGGCAGCGGCCTGGGCGCGGCCGGCGGCGCGGTGCTGGGCGGCCTGCTGGGCAACCAGATCGGCGACGGCAGCGGGCGCAAGATCGCCACCGCCGCGGGCGCCATCGGCGGCGCCGTGGTCGGCAACCAGGTCGAAGGCAACATGAAGGCCACCACCAGCTATGAAATCCGGGTACGCCTGGACGACGGCACCCTGCGCACCTTCCGCCAGAGCAGCCCGCCGCAATGGCGCTCGGGCGACCGCGTGCGCATCGTCAAGGGCCGCCTGCGCTCGGTCGCCTGAGCCGTCGCACCCCTGCTCCGGACCCATCACGCATGACTAGCACAGGGCCGGTTTTCCGCCAGGAGACCGGCCAAAATTTTCTAATTGGCAATGTGCGGCAGCGCACGGAAGAACGGATGAGCTACCCCGAAAATGGATCCACGCTGAAACAAAGTGGCGGTGAGGCAACTAAACCATCGAGGGAGAAGCGACATGAACAGCCTGGCGTGGATTGGCATCATCATCTGGGGAGTGGTCATCACCGGTTTCGGCCTGCTGTCGGCCGAGCCCCCGTCGGAAGCGAGCGGCACGCTGCAAGCGCACGACGTCGTATTCCTGGTGGCGGGCGGCCTGCTGACCTGCCTGATCGGCGTCACCGGCCTGATGGGCCTGATGGGTTGGATCCCCGGATTGCGCACGGAAAAAAGTTGTGTTTAATGTACGCCATCGTACGGTGCTCGAGTACGGCGGAAAGCATACTGGAATCACAGCGCACACAGCGCAAGATACTCTGTCAAGGAGGCCATTATGCTCTACACCATCGCCGTTATCCTCATCGTCCTTTGGCTGCTGGGCCTGGTGACGTCGTACACCATCGGCGGCTTCATCCACATTCTGCTGGTTGTTGCCGTCATCATGATTCTGGTACGACTGATCAGCGGGCGCGGCATCTAGCGAGGCGACATCTGATCGATGCGCCGTTTTTGTAAGACCAATCCGTTTCGCGGTCGCGCCTGAACGGGGTGCGACTCCGAAACGGATTTTTATGTTGAGGAGAATTCTATGCATAGCAAACTGACCAAATCGGCCGTCGCCGCAGCCCTCGTGGCACTCACCGCCAGCGGCTGCGCCGACATGAGCGCCACCCAGCGCGGCACCGCCACCGGCGCCGGCATCGGCGCGGGCCTGGGCGCGATCATCGGCGGCACCACCAGCGGCGGCGGCAGCGGCCGCGCGACCCGCGGCGCCGTGCTCGGCGGCGCGGCCGGCGCAGTGATCGGCAACATCTGGTCCAAGCGCATGGAGGCGCAGAAGCAGCAGATGGAACAGGCCACCCGCGGCACCGGCGTGCAGGTCACCCAGACCCAGGACAACCGCCTGAAACTGGAAATCCCGAGCGACGTGTCGTTCGATACCGGACGTTCGGACATCAAGTCCAACTTCCAGCCGGTGCTGGAGCGTTTCGCCCAGACCCTGCAGGAAAATCCGGCCACCACCGTGACCATCATCGGCCACACGGACAGCACCGGCACCCCGGACATCAACCAGCCGCTGTCGGTCGACCGCGCCGCGCGCACCCGCGACTACCTGGCCGGCCGCGGCGTGAACCCGAACCGCATCACCATCGAAGGCCGCGGCGAGCGCGAACCGATCGCGTCGAACAACGATGCGTCGGGACGTGCGCGCAACCGCCGTGTCGAGATTTATGTGGCGGAGCGTGCGCAGGGCTGATGGCACTGCCGCGATTCGTTGCGCGGAAAGCTGCCGGTGGAGACCGGCAGCTTTTTTTATTTCCGACCGCGGTAAGACCGTCGCTCCGGGCTGGCGGCAGCTGGAGCGGTGCGCAAGCGACTGGCGCCCAGGGGTATCCTGAGCGCATACGCACAGGAGGCTTTATGACCGCCGACGACCGCATCCGCATCATCAAGGAAGACATCCTCTCCGACAACTACTTCCAGCTCAAGAAGCTCAGCTACGAACAGCGCCGCCGGGACGGCAGCTGGCAGCGCCAGACGCGCGAAGTCTACGCCAACGCCTCGGGCGTGGCCGTGCTGCTCTACGACCCCGAACGCCGCACCGTGCTGCTGACGCGCCAGTTCCGCCCGGGCGCGCGCCTGGCGGGCCACGACGGCTTCCTGGTCGAAGTGCCGGCCGGGATACTCGACGATGCCAGCCCCGAGGACCGCATCCGCGCCGAGCTGATGGAGGAAACGGGCTTCGAGGCGCGCAAGCTGCGCAAGCTGATGAGCCTGTTCGCCAGCCCGAGCTCATCGACGGAACAGGTCCACTACTTCCTGGGCGAATACGGCAAGGCCGGCAAGAAGGAGGAAGGCGGCGGGGAACCGGAGGAAGGCGAGGACATCGAAGTCCTCGAGATGGACATCGACCAGGCCCTGCGGCAGGTGCGGGACGGCGGCATCCGCGACGCCAAGACCGTGATCCTGCTGCAGGCCCTGAACGAAGAACTCAGGACGCCTCGGTGAAGGCCAGGTAGAGTTCGCGGGCGCGGCGCGCCACGGGACCGGCTTCCAGCGAGCGGCCCTCGTAGCGCGTGCACGGCGTCACCTTGCCGTAGTTGCCGGTGCTGAAGATCTCGCGCGCCGAGTCCAGTTCTTCCGGCTTGACGCTGCGCTCTTCCACCTGCACGCCTTCCTGCGCCAGCAAAGCGATCACGCGCGCGCGGGTGATGCCGGCCAGGAAGGTGCCGTTCAGGGCCGGGGTCACGAGCTTGCCGTCTCCGGTGACCAGGAACAGGTTCGAGGACGCGAACTCCGCCACGTTGCCGGCGGCGTCCAGCATGATCGCCTGGTCGAAGCCGCGCTCCTTGGCTTCACGCATGGCGCGGGTGGAGTTGGCGTACAGGGCCGAGGCCTTGGCGTCGGTCGGGGCCATGCTCGGCTGCGGACGGTGCAGGGTCGACAGGCAGGCCGAGAAACCGGCGAAGGGCGGCAGCGGCGCGTCGAACAGGGTCAGGGCGAACTGGCTCTTCTCGGCCACCGGGATCAGGAAACCCTCGGAGCCGAACACCAGCGGGCGGATGTAGAGCTCGGCGTCCGCCGGGAACCTGGCCACGCCTTCACGCACCAGCTGCTCCATCTCGTCCACGCTCAGCGGGCAGCGCAGGCCCAGTTTTTCCGCCGATGCGATCACGCGCTCCAGGTGCGGGCGCAGGTCCGGCAGCTTGCCGCGGATCGCGCGCGCGCCGTCGAAGACAGAGGAACCCAGCCACAGGCTGTGGTCCATCGCGCCATACAGAGGAGTGTTGCCTTCGGCCCATTGGCCGTTGAAATAAGTCAGGTACATGTTCTTCCACGTTGGTAACAAAATCGGTCCAGTGTATCGGCTTCCGCGGCCATCCGTCCAGTCTGTACAGCCGGCTTACTGTTCGTTGCCGAACCATGTCGACCGCCCTCCTCGCGTACACTGAGGCTTTCCAACAACGTTGTCTTCCATGCTAGCCATTCTCGAACAGATCGACCCGGACACCGGCGACATCGACTTGCTGGTGCAGCTCGTCTGCCAGCTGCGGCCGCGCCAGCGCTGGCTGTGGCAGCAGCCGGACGATCCGGCGAAGAACGTGCGCACCCTGACCCAGCTGCTCAAGGGTAATCCCGAGCAGGCCTGGGCGCTGCGCCGCTACGTCACGACCCTGCTCGAGCGCCGCCGCCATACCAGCCTGTACAGCGATATCGGGATCCTCTCGAACGATGGCTTCGTCACCGAGCTGAAACGCCGCGTCACCTACCGCTTCCTGCCGCCCGCGCTCGAGGACCTGTATTTGTCGGACGCCCTGGACCAGGTGCTGTACCGCGAGGACGACTACGAATGGATCCGCGAGGTGCCCACCGCCGACTGGCTGGAGCTGTTCGACGTGGTCGCCGACGCCCCGCCGCCCCAGGATGCGGCGCCGGACCGCGCGCGCCTGGTGACGGTGATGGGCCTGCTGGACGCGATCCGCACCCTGTCCTGCCGCATCTGCGCGCTCGGCCTGGAGCCGCGCCTGGTGCACAGCTACAGCCAGATCGAGGATTTCGATTCGCCTTTCCTGATGCAGAACATCGAGGTCAACCGCTACCTCGACGAATACGGCCGCTACCTCGAGGGCCGGATCGGGCAGCCCGAGGATGCGCGCCACCTGCTGGTGATGCTCGACCAGTGCCAGGAGGTGGTGGCCAAGATCCGCCGCGGCGCGCTCTCGTCCGGCACCAGCGTCGCCCTCACCTACCTGCTGGTGGCCCTGCACCAGAGTCTCGAGCGCCTGCACAAGCTGCTGTACCTGGTGGACGTGAGCGGCGACCTGCCCTCCGCTCCCAGCCTGGACCTGGACGCCCTCGCCACCAGCGCGAGCAGGCCGGGGCCGGCCGAGCCGGTGGTGAGCGACCGCCGCCTGGCGGCGGTCGACCTGGCCCAGGAACTGATCGAGGCCCACAACACCAAGTACCGCATCCGCGGCCTGCTGCGCGACAACGTCGACCTGCTGGCGCGCAACGTGACCGAGAACGCCAGCCGCACCGGCGAGCACTACATCGCCGAAAGCCGCCGCGACCTGCGCCACATGTTCTGGGCGGCGAGCGGCGCCGGCTTCATCGTCGGCTTCATGGCGATGTTCAAGATCCTGCTGGGCACCCTGCGCAGCGCGCCGCTGGTCGAGGCCTTCCTGTTCTCGATGAACTACTCGCTCGGCTTCGTGCTGGTGCACATCCTGCATTTCACCATCGCCACCAAGCAGCCGGCCATGACGGCCCAGCGCATCGCCGCCTCGCTGCACCGCGCCGACAACGGGCGCGGGGTCGACGTGGACCGCATGGCGGAGCTGGTCAACAAGGTGTTCCGCACCCAGATGGTCGCCGTGGTGGGCAACGTGCTGCTGGCCTTCCCGGTGGCCTGGGCCCTGGCCGAAGCCTGGGTCTGGTTCACCGGCCGCCACCTGGTGGACCCGGCCAAGGCCCACCACCTGCTGGCCGATGTCGACCCGATCCACACCCCGGCCGTGTTCTACGCCGCGATCGCCGGCGTCTGGCTGTTCGTGGCCGGCCTGATCTCGGGCTACTACGACAACAAGGCCTTGTACACGCGCATGGGCCAGCGCGTGCGCCAGTTGCGCGGCCTGCGGCGCGTGCTGGGCGCCGAGCGCCTGGGGCGCTTCGCCCAGTATGTCGAGGACAATCTCGGCGGCCTGATGGGTAACTTCTTCTTCGGCATCCTGCTCGGCACCACCGGCACCGTGGGCTACCTGCTCGGCTTGCCGCTCGACATCCGCCACATCACCTTCTCCACCGCCAACGTGGCCACCGCGCTGGTCGGCCTGGACTACGACCTGACCCATGCGCAGCTGGGCAACGCGGCGCTGGGCGTGTTCCTGATCGGCGCCGCCAACCTGCTGGTGAGCTTCGGCCTGGCGCTGTGGGTGGCCCTGCGGGCCCGCAAGATCCGTTTCAAGCGCGGCATCCTGCTGCTGCGCGCCCTCGGCCGACGCTTCGCCTATTCGCCGGTCGAGTTCTTCATCGGCCCCAAGTTCCAGACCTTGCCGCCGCCCGACCCGCACACCCTGAGGGGAACGAAATGAACAAGCACCGCTTCAGCGCATGGGCCGCCTTCCTGGCCTTCGTGTGCGTGGTCGCCTCGTGCAAGACCCTGCCCGACGCCGACCGCCTGCCGGACCAGCCCTCCAAGGCGACCCCGACCGTCGCCACCCCGCGCGGCGCCCTCGACAAGAAAAAGGCCGCCGCCCTGCTGGCGCGGCGCTGGGCCAACGCCACGCCCGACCTCAAGCAGCTTGCGGTGCTGGAGGAACAGGCCACGGGCGTGCCCCTCATCGCCGGCAACAAGGTGGACCTGCTGTTCGACGGCCCGGCCACGATCCGCGCCATGATGGACGCGGCGCGCGCCGCCACCACCTCGATCAACCTCGAGACCTATATCTTCGACCAGGACCCGGTGGGCCTGGAGTTCGCCGAGCTGCTGATCGAGAAGCGGCGCCAGGGGGTAGTGGTGAACATCATCGCCGACGGCGTCGGCACCCTGGCCACGCCCAAGGAGTTCTTCGAGCACCTGCGCGCGGGCGGGCTCAACGTCCTGATCTTCAACCCGGTGAATCCGGCCCAGCGCCCCGGCAAGTGGCAGCTGAACAACCGCGACCACCGCAAGATCATGGTGGTCGACGGCAAGGTCGCTTTCACGGGCGGCATCAACATCAGCGAGACCTATGCCAACAGCTCGCTGTTCCGCTCGCGCATGAAGGCCGGCACCGCCGACGCCAGGAAGGTCGGCTGGCGCGACACCCACATCCGCATCGAGGGCCCGGCGGTGGCGGCCCTGCAGTACGCCTTCATCGACAACTGGATCAGCCAGGAGGCGGGCGAACTGCCCAAGGTCGACTACTTCCCGCACCTGGCGCCGGCGGGCGACAAGGTGGTGCGCGTGCTGGCCACCACGCCGGAGCGCGATTCCGAGATCTACAAGGCGCTGCTTCTGGCGATTAACGAGGCCAAGAAATCGGTCCACATCACCTCGGCCTATTTCGTGCCGGACCAGCAGACGGTGGACGCGCTGATCGGCGCCGCCAAGCGGGGCGTGGACGTGAAGCTGGTGCTGCCCGGCGTGTCGGACCACGACTTCATCAAGTACGCGGGCCAGTCCTTCTACGACCAGCTCCTGAAGGGCGGCGTGCACATCTACCAGCTGCAGGTGGCGGTGCTGCACGCGAAGACGGCCGTCATCGACGGCGTGTGGTCGACGATCGGCTCGGCCAATATCGACCGCCGCAGCTTCATTCACAATTACGAGATCAACGTGGTCGTGCTCGATCCGGCCTTCGGGCTCGCCATGGAAAGCGCGTTCAACGAAGACTTGCGCGACTCGAAGGAAGTCACGCTCGAACAATGGCGCCGCCGCCCGTGGATGGACCGCATTCGTGAGATGCTGTCGCGGCTGACCGAATATTGGATCTGAGGTTCAGGGTCGATGGTCCAGGCTTCGACCGAGCCGGTCTACAGCCCGGCCGCCAGCATGCCGTCGATGTGTGGCGTCCACACATTCCCATTGCGCATGAACTTCTCCGTGTTCACCACGTGGAAGTCCTTGTGCACCACGTCCCATCCATAACGGTCGATCTCGACTTTCTGCTGTTCGACCCTGATCACGTTAAAAGAGTTCACCTCGCCGCGTCCGCGGGTCGAGGTCGCGGTGCCGGCCTGCACCACCAGGGCCGCGTACTCGCTGATCTCGTAGCGCTCCGCCGTGCTGCCGGCGTGGCTGGCGTGCATGTGCCCGGCCAGCAGGATGTCCACGCCGGTCTCCGCGAACACCTTCATCGCCATCGGCGCGCGGTTCACCAGGTCGCGTTCCTCGAAGTGCTCGGGCAGGTCGAAGGGATGATGGGTCACGATGATGCGCGTGAGGGACGGCCCCAGGCCGGACAGGCACTTGCGGATGTCCTCCACCTGCCGGCGGCTGACGCGCCCGTCCTTGATGGTCAGCGAGCGCGCCGTGTTCACGCCCAGCACGGCGATCTCGTCGTCGATGTAGACCGGGTCGAGGTCGTCGGTGATGTAGCGCTTGTAGCGCGCCAGCGGCAGCACGAAGCGGCGGAACACGTTGTACAGCGAAATGTCGTGGTTGCCCGGCACGATGATCTGCGGCCCCGGCAAGGTGTCGAGGAAGGCGCGCGCCTCCTCGAACTGCTCGGGGCGGGCGCGCTGGGTCAGGTCGCCCGAGACCACCAGCACGTCCGGCGCGATGCGCTCGACCAGCTCGCGCAGCGGCGCCAGCAGTTCTTGGTCGACACGGCCGAAATGGAGGTCGGACAGGTGGACGAGGGTACGCATCGGATTTCCTTTCAGACTTCCTGAGGGGGCGCGCTGCCGGTGCGGCGCCGCTGGCGCGCCGCGCTGCGCCGGTTGAAGGTGACGGCGGCGGTGATGCAGACGGCCAGCCATCCGCAGCCCTCGAGCATGCCCGCCAGCACGTCGGTCAGGTAGTGCGCGCCCAGGTACAGGCGCGAGAACGCCACCGTGAAGATCATCGCCGCGGCCGGCACGAAGGGCAGCACCCTCCCCGGCCAGCTGCGCGCGCGGCGCGCCGCGTAGCAGGCGAGGAAGCCGTAGAACACGGTGGCGGCCAGCGCGTGGCCGCTGGGGAAGCTGTAGGTGCTCAGGGTCAGGATGGGCTCGACGAAATGCGGCCTGGCGCGCTCGAAGGTGTGCTTGAGCGCGACGTTGAGCAGCATGCCGCCGGGGACCGAGGCGATCAGGGCCACGATCCAGTACCGGTGCCCGCGCCGGAGCAGCCAGATGCCCGCGATGGCGGTCAGCGCCAGCATGCCGGGCGTGCTGTGCATGTGGGTGACCAGCAGCAGCACCTCGCGCAGCGGGCCGCCCTGGCGCGCGTGATCGTGGAGCCAGTTGGCGACTTCGAGGTCGGTCTGGGTGATCGGGGCGCCTGCGACGACCGCGCCTGCCAGGCGGGCAAAGACGGCCATGGCGGCCAGCAGCATGGCGACCCCGAGCGTGAGATGGAGTCCGAATTCGCCTTCGGGCGAGAAGCGCGCCGCGGCGAAGCGGTGCAGGCGGGGGGTGACCTTGTTCAGCATGCTGCGCGATATGGGGCCTATTGGCGAAAAAACCACACAAATATTTTTTTACTGTATGCCTGCACAGTACTGTGGACATATACAGTAGTTGTTGCTATTCTTCATTCATCGACAACAAACAACGATAAAAGGAAAAACGCCATGACCACTCTGAACAGCTCCTTCGGCCTGGAATACGCACCTGTCCCTTTTATGGCCCGCATCGGCCGCCGCGAAATCCGCGTCACCCGTGATTTCCGCAAGCGCTTCTATGCGGTGAACCCGATCATCGAATGCGACACCGGCGTCGATGCAGGCCACGTCGAGATCCTGCTGTTCCGCCGCTGGCTGCTGGTGCTGTCCAAGGCCAAGTAAGCTGCCGCCCAGGCACGGCGGCATGCAAGGGCCGTAGGCTTCAAGGCCGAACCTCTCAGGAAGCGCGCGCATCAAGCTCCGCACGCGTCCAAAACCGCAGGCAGCAAAATCCGCATATTGTTAGGCGAAACTATTCGTTCTCTTCGGATGGGCCGGAACTCTACTCTAGCGTTTCCGAACCCACCGAAAGACAGAACATGTTTCGCAAAACCTTTATCCGTTCGCTGGCAGTCCTGACGCTGCTGGCCCAGGCCCCAGTCTTTGCGGCCGACGTCACCCTGCTCAACGTATCCTACGATCCGACGCGCGAGCTGTATCAGGATTTCGACAGCGCCTTCGCCAGGCACTGGAAGGCCAAGACCGGCGACAACGTGACGGTCAAGCAGTCGCATGGCGGCTCGGGCAAGCAAGCGCGTGCCGTGATCGACGGCTTGTCGGCCGACGTCGTCACCCTGGCCTTGGCCTATGACATCGATGCTATCAGCGAACGTGGGCTGGTCGCGCCCGGTTGGGAAAAGCGCCTGGCCTACCGCAGCGCGCCCTATACCTCGACCATCGTGTTCCTGGTCCGTAAGGGCAACCCGAAACAGATCCGCGACTGGGGCGACCTGGTCAAGCCGGGCGTGTCCGTGATCACGCCGAACCCGAAGACCTCGGGCGGCGCACGCTGGAACCACCTGGCTGCCTATGGCTACGCGCTGCGCCAGCCGGGCGCCTCGCCGCAAACCGCGCGCGACTACCTGGCCAAGCTGTACAAGAACGTGCCGGTGCTCGACTCGGGCGCCCGCGGCGCCACCACCACCTTCGTCGAGCGCGGCATCGGCGACGTGCTGCTGGCCTGGGAAAACGAAGCCTTGCTGGCCCTGCGCGAGCTGGGCCCGGACAAGTTCGAGATCGTCGCGCCGTCGATCAGCATCCTGGCCGAGCCGCCGGTGGCCGTGGTCGACAAGAACGTCGACAGGAAAGGCACGCGCAAGGTGGCCCAGGCTTACCTGGAATACCTGTACAGCGTCGAAGGCCAGGAAATCATCGCCAAGAACTATTACCGCCCGGCGGTGGACCGCTACGCCAGGAAGTACGCGACCCAGTTTCCGAACATCAAGCTGTTCCCGATCAGCGAACTGGGCGGCTGGACGCAGGCGCAGAAGGCCCACTTCGCCGATGGCGGGGTGTTCGATCAGATCTATCAGCCGGGTAAATAATGGCGTGAACCACGTGGCGGCGGGGGCAGCTTCCGTTCCGCCCTGCCGCCCGGCGGCCGTGTTCCCCTGCTCCTCCTTCTCTACCTTGCCTGTCGCATCCGCTCGCGGGCTTCTTCGTCCGTCCAAAAAGAAGCCTTGAAATCCCCCCATCGGCCACGACGTGATTAGTTCGTCAATGCGTGGCCTGCCCGTTTCTCCCCGGCAGTCCTTCCGCACTACCGCCAAGGAAAGGAACTCGTCATGTCAGTCAAACTCCGCAAGCTCAACGAACAGGTCATGGTCATCACCGGCGCCACCAGCGGCATCGGCCTGACCACGGCACGCATGGCTGCCGACCAGGGCGCCAAACTGGTGCTGGCCGCGCGCGCCGCCGAGGCCCTCGACGAACTGGCGAGCGAATTGCGCGTGCGCGGCGTCGAGGTCGCCACGGTCGCCGCCGACGTCGGCAACCCGGCGGACGTCGAGCGCATCGGCCAGGCCGCGATGGAACGCTTCGGCCGCATCGACACCTGGGTCAACAATGCCGGCATCTCGGTCTTCGGCCGCCTGGAGGACGTCGCGCCCGAAGACCACCATCGCCTGTTCCAGACCAACTTCTGGGGCGTGGTCAACGGTTCGCTGGAAGCGGTCAAGCGCATGAAGACGCGCGGCGGCGGCGCCATCATCAATGTAGGCAGCGAAGTGTCCGACCGCGCCATCCCGCTTCAGGGCATGTACTCGGCCTCGAAGCACGCCGTCAAGGCCTTCACGGATTCGCTGAGGATGGAACTGGAAAAGGAAGATGCGCCGCTGTCGGTCACCCTGGTCAAGCCGGCGGCGATCGACACCATGTTCGTGAAGCATGCGAAGAACTACCTGGACAAGGAACCGGCCCTGCCGCCGCCGATCTACGCGCCGGAAGTGGTGGCCGAAGCCATCCTGCACGCCGCCCAGGCGCCCAAGCGGGACGTGTTCGCGGGGAGCGCCTCGAAGCTGATCTCGGCCGGCTCGCGCGCCATGCCGCGCCTGTTCGACCGCTACATGCGGGCGACCATGTTCCGCCAGCAGAAATCCGACATCGCCACCCAGCCGGGCCGCCGCGACGCGCTGCACGGCCCGAATCCGGCGCATGAACTGCGCCAGCGCCAGGGCATGCCGGGCCACATCCACGAGCGCAGCCTGTACACCAAGGCCAGCCTGCGCGCGACGCCCCTGCTCACCGCCCTGCTGGGCGGCGGAGCCTTATTTGCGGCCTGGACCCTGTCCAGGCGGTTTGCTCGATAGGAAGTCGGTGTCCTCCTCGGTCAGCGGCAGATCGGGGATGGACTCGATATGGTCGGTGTCGATGTCGGCACCGTCCTTGACCACCGTGTCGCGGCCCGCCGCGGCGCGCTCGCCGGTGCCGCCCACGTCGCTGTCACCCGAGAAGTTGGCGTCGCCCACGTCCGGGCCGGCGGTGTCGCCCGCATGGCTCATCTCCAGGTCCGAGGTGGTGCCTTCGTCGAAGTCCAGCATCTGCTCCGGGTCAAGGTTGCCGGCGAAGCCGGGGCCGCCCACCACGTCGCTGCCGGTGTCGGAAATATCGCTCGGTCCGAGCGCGTCGATGCCATGGCCCTTGCCGAGGCTGCGGTCCGGACGTTCCGGGAAGTTATCCGGATCAAGTGTGCTAGTTCCAGTCATGATGCCTCCAGTAGATGATCGTTGAACCATGGAGACAGGGTACTGAAATTTGCCTTGCGGCGGCGCAGCGCACGCCGCGTGCAGGTGAGCAGTTCAGAACGAGCGCCGCATGCCGACGTTGACGGCCAGGCCGTTGCCCGTGGGTGCGCCGGCCGGCGCACCGTTCAGGTGCTGGATGCGCGAACAGGCGGCATAGA
>CBIHLT010000018.1:0-34149 GCA_966210615.1 uncultured Massilia sp. | reverse complement strand
GCAGGATCGCGCCTTCGGCCACGTCGTAGAAGCGGCAGATCAGGTTGACCAGGGTCGACTTGCCGGAACCGCTGTGGCCCACCAGGCCGACCATCTCGCCCGCCTTGATCTTGAGCGAGATGCCGCGGTTGACCGCGCGGTTACCGTAGCGGAAACCGACTTCGCGCAGCTCGATCTCGCCGGCTACCCGGTCCACCTTCACCGGATTGACCGGGTCCGGCACGCTCGACACGTGGTCGAGGATGTCGAAGATACGCTTGGCGGCCGAGGCCGACTTTTGCGTCACCGAGACGATGCGGCTCATGGAATCGAGCTTGACGTAGAAGCGGCCGCTGTAGGCGATGAAGGCCGTCAGGGTGCCCACCGTGATGTCGCCGCGCGAGACCTGCCAGATGCCGAAGCACCAGATCACCAGCAGGCCGATCTCGGTCAGCAGCGAGACGGTCGGCGAGAACAGCGACCAGACCTTGTTCAGCTTGTCGTTGACGGCCAGGTTGTGCCTGTTGGCTTCGCGGAAGCGGGCGGCTTCGCGCTTTTCCTGGGCGAAGGCCTTGACCACCCGGATGCCGGGAATGGTATCGGCCAGCACGTTGGTGACCTCGCCCCAGACCCGGTCGATCTTCTCGAAGCCGGTGCGCAGCCTGTCGCGCACCACGTGGATCATCCAGGCGATGAAAGGCAGCGGCACGAGCGTGACCAGCGCCAGCCAGGGATTCATGCTGAACAGGATCACGCCGGTCATGATGATCAGGAGGACGTCCGACAGGAAGTCGAGCAGGTGCAGCGACAGGAAGACACTGATCCGGTCCGAACCGCTGCCGATGCGCGACATCAGGTCGCCGGTGCGCTTGCCGCCGAAGTATTCGAGCGACAGCCGCAGCAGGTGTTCATAGGTGGTCGAGCGCAGGTCGGCGCTGATGCGCTCGGAAGCCAGCGCCAGCACGTAGGTCTTGCCCCAGCCCAGCGCCCAGGCCAGCATCGCCGCCCCGAACAGGCCGCCCATATATAAATAGACGAGCGAAGTGTCGATGGTCTGGCCGTTTTGATAAGGAATCAAGACCTTGTCCATCAGCGGCTTGGTCAGGTAAGGCGGGATCATGTGCGCGCCGGTCGAACCGAGCATCAGCAGGAAGCCGACGAGCAGCTGGCCTTTATACGGCCTGGCGAAGCGCCACAGGCGGAACAGGGTCCAGGTGGACGGCGGGGTGTGCAGCACCTTTTCGCAGATCGGGCAGTCTTCCTGGTCCGGCTCCAGCGGGGCCTTGCAACTTGGACAAGTATGCTGCTCCGGCGGCTGCACCGGGATGCCGGTGACCACGCTCTCGACCTGGTCCTTGAACTGGTCCACCACGCGGATCGCCTGCAGGTTCTGGCCCAGGGTAAAGCGCCAGGAGGCCAGCAAGGCATGCTCGTCCACCAGTTCCAGGTGGCCGACGCCGGCGTGGTCATGGTGGCGCAGTTCCAGGCCGGCGCGCAGCGGCCAGTCGCGCCAGGCGCTGTCGCCCGGGGCGCGGGCCAGCAGGCGGTGGCTGGTCACCACGACCAGCCCCTTCACGAAACGTAATTTCGCGTCGAGGTCAACCTCCACGCTGCTTAAAACGTTTTCCCCTGGTGCAAGCTGTTTCGCGACGTCACTTTGCCAGCGTTCGGGCAAAAAACTGGCGGCTACCGCCAGCGACGACGGACTAGCAAGTTGTTGAGTTGTCATGTATTGCGCCCGGTGACAGGCAAAAGTTCTGGAGGGATGAGCAAGGCAGCCGGCTCGGCAAGCACAAAAGGGCTGCTAACAGCACCGCTGCGTGAAACGCTCCACAGAGCGACTTAACGTTCTCGTCTATCCTTTGGATGACAAAGGGCGATGCTGGCAGAAAATGATGCGGCACGGTAAGCTCCGTTCCCCTCAAGTATACATGATGCATGTTGCGGAAAGTCCCCGCGGCAGGCGTCGACGATAAGGTAATCGTCCAGGTGAGCAAACGGACACGTGGACATAGACATTGCTAAATGAACAAGAAGAACGACATCAAGTTTCTCCGCGTCAGCTACCTGCGCGGTCCGAACATCTGGACTTACCGCCCGGTGATCGAGGCATGGCTCGACATCGGCGAGCTTGAAGACTTTCCCTCGAACACCCTGCCCGGCTTCACCGAACGCCTGACCGCCTGGCTGCCGGGCCTGGTCGAGCACCATTGCGGCGTCGGCCACCGCGGCGGCTTCATCGAGCGCCTGAACGACGGCACCTGGGCCGGCCACATCCTCGAGCACATCGTGCTCGAGCTGCAGAACCTGTCCGGCATGAAGACCGGCTTCGGCAAGACCCGCTCCACCGGCGAGCACGGCATCTACAAGATGGCCTTCCGCACCCGCGACGAACTCGTCGGCCGCGCCGCCCTCGACGCCGGCCATGCCCTGATGATGGCCGCGATCAACGACACGCCCTTCGACCTGCCCGCCACCGTGGCCCACCTGACCGACCTGGTGGACCGCTATTGCCTTGGCCCGTCGACCGCGCACATCGTCGATGCCGCCACCGACCGCAAGATCCCGTCGATCCGCCTCACCGAAGGCAACCTGGTGCAGCTCGGCCACGGCGCCGCGCAGCGCCGCATCTGGACCGCCGAGACCGACCGCACCAGCGCCATCGGCGAAGGCATCGCCAGCGACAAGGACCTGACCAAGACCCTGCTGTCCTCCTGCGGCGTGCCGGTGCCGGAAGGCTCGATCGCGCGCAGCCCGGAAGACGCCTGGGACGAAGCCCGGGACATCGGCCTGCCGGTGGCCGTCAAGCCGATCGACGGCAACCACGGCCGCGGCGTCTCGCTCAACCTGATGACCGAGGCCGACGTCAAGGCCGCCTATGAAATCGCGGCCGTCGAAGGCGACAGCAAGTCGGTGCTGGTCGAGCGCTTCATCCCGGGCAACGAGCACCGCCTGCTGGTGGTGGGCCGCAAGGTGGTCGCCGCTGCCAGGGGCGAATCGCTGTGGGTGACCGGCGACGGCAAGCAGACCGTGACCGAGCTGTGCGAATCCCAGATCAACATCGACCCGCGCCGCGGCGAAAGCGAGGAGCACCCGCTCGGCCTGGTCAAGCCGGCCGAAAGCGGAGAGATCCTGCTCGACCTGAAGCGCCAGGGCCTGGCGCCGGACTCGGTGCCGCAAGCCGGCCAGAAGGTCCTGATCCAGCTGAACGGCAACGTCGCCGACGACGTCACCGACCTGGTGCACCCGGAAGTCGCGCATGCCGCGGCGCTGGCCGCGCGCGTGGTCGGCCTCGACATCGCCGGCATCGACCTGGTGTGCGAAGACATTTCGCGCCCGCTCGCCGAGCAGCGCGGCGCCATCATCGAAGTCAATTCCAGCCCGGGCCTGCTGGCCCACATCAAGCCGGCCAGCGGCCAGCCGCGCAACGTCGGCCAGGCCATCGTCGACCACCTGTTCGGGCCGAACGAGAATGGCCGCATCCCGGTCGTGGGCGTCACCGGCACCCTGGGCACCAGCCTGATCGCACGCCTGATCGGCTGCCTGGTCCACATCACCGGCAAGCACGTGGGCGTGGCCAACGGCGAAGGCCTGTACCTGGACGCGCGCGAAGTCTCGCACCGCGACTCCACCGGCGTCGAAGCGGGCCAGCGCCTGCTCATCAACCGCACCGTGCAGACCGCCGTGTTCGAATCGAACGCGCGCTCGATCCTGCTTGAGGGCCTGCCTTACGACCGCTGCACCGTGGGCGTGGTGACCGACATGGAAGGACTCGATGACGTGGCCGAGTTCTACATCCGCGACGAAGAGGCGATGCGCAACGTGATCCGCAGCCAGGTCGACGTGATCCTGCCGGAAGGCGCGGCCGTGCTGAACGCCGCCAACGAGCGCGTTGCCGCCCTGGCCGAGCTGAGCGACGGCCGCGTGATCTTCTACGCGCTGGACGAGCACAACGCCGTCATGGCCGAACACCGCGCCAGGGGCGAGCGCGTCGTGTTCGCGCGCGACGGCCGCATCGTGCTGGCGGAAGGCCAGAACGAGATGCCGCTGCTGGAGCTGGCGAAGATGAAACCCGCAACCGTCAGGCACCCGGAAAACGTGCTGGCGGCGGTGGCGGCGGCCTGGGCGCTGGATGTGCCTTCGGACCTGATTTGCGGCGGCCTGCGTGCGTTCGACGCGACCCCGAAGAAAGCAAACAATTAATATTGATGCGGCCCGGCAGGCGCCGGGCCCTGGTGTCCGCCTTTGCCCTGGCTGAGGCGGCCCGCGAAAGGACTGACGGTTTATGGAAGTATCACGCGTACGGGCCCTGCGTGGCCCCAACCTCTGGAGCCACCACACTTCGGTCGAGGCGATTGTTTCTTGCTCCCCCGACGAGGAATCGATCGGCGCCCTGCCCGATTTCGAAAACCGCCTGCGCACGCGCTTCCCGCGGATCGGCCAGCTGCAGCCGATGGGCCACGACGACACCGTCCCGATGGCCCAGGTGCTGGAGCACGCGGCCCTGGCCCTGCAGGCCGAAGCCGGCTGCCCGGTGACCTTCAGCCGCACCACCGCCACGCTCGAGCGCGGCATCTACCAGGTGGTGGTCGAGTACAGCGAGGAAGACGTCGGCCGCCTGGCCCTCGAACTGGCCCAGGAACTGATCAAGGCCACCGTCGAGGACCAGCCCTTCGACCTGGCCGGCGCGCTGGCGCGCCTGCGCGAGCTGGACGAGGACGTGCGCCTCGGCCCGTCGACCGGTTCGATCGTGCAGGCCGCCGTGGCCCGCAACATTCCCTTCCGCCGCCTCACCGAAGGCAGCCTGGTCATGTTCGGCTGGGGCAGCCGCCAGCGCCGCATCCAGGCCGCCGAGATCGACGCCACCGGCGCCATCGCCGAATCGATCGCGCAAGACAAGGAACTGACCAAGAAGCTGCTGGACGCCGCCGGCGTGCCGGTGCCGCATGGCCGCACCGTGACCGACCCGGACGACGCCTGGGCCGCCGCCCAGGAGATCGGCCTGCCGGTCGTGATCAAGCCCAAGGATGGCAACCAGGGCAAGGGCGTGACCGTCAACGTCACCACCAAGGAACAGCTGACCGCCGGCTTCCACGCGGCCTCGGAGTTCCGTGACGACATCATGGTCGAGCGCTACCTGCCGGGCCACGACTACCGCCTGCTGGTCATCGGCGACAAGCTGGTGGCCGCCGCGCGCCGCGATCCGCCGCAAGTGGTGGGCGACGGCAAGCAGACCGTGCGCCAGCTGGTGGAACAGGTCAACCTGGACCCGCGCCGCGGCGACGGCCACGCCACCTCGCTGACCAAGATCCGCTTCGACGACATCGCCCTGGCGACCCTGGCCAAGCAGGGCCTGAACGCGGACACGGTGCCGGCAGTGGGCCAGCGCGTGGTCCTGCGCAACAACGCCAACCTGTCGACCGGCGGCTCGGCCACCGACGTCACCGACGACGTGCACCCGGAAGTCGCGGCGCGCGCGATTGCCGCCGCCCACATGGTCGGCCTGGACATCTGCGGCGTCGACCTGGTGTGCGACAGCGTGCTCAAGCCCATCGAGGAACTCCACGGCGGCATCGTCGAAGTCAACGCCGCGCCGGGCCTGCGCATGCACCTGTCGCCCTCGTTCGGCAAGAGCCGCCCGATCGGCGAAGCCATCATGGACACGCTGTACGCCCCCGGCGACGACGGCCGCATCCCGGTGGTGGCCGTGACCGGCACCAACGGCAAGACCACCACCGTGCGCCTGATCGCCCACCTGCTCACCGCATCGGGCCTGCGCACCGGCATGACCAACACCGACGGCGTCTACATCGAAGGACGCCGCATCGACAGCGGCGACTGCAGCGGTCCTCGCAGCGCGCGCAACGTGCTGCTGCACCCGGACGTGGACGCGGCCGTGTTCGAGACCGCGCGCGGCGGCCTGCTGCGCGAAGGCCTCGCTTTCGACCGCTGCCAGGTGGCGGTGGTGACCAACATCGGCGCGGGCGACCACCTGGGCCTGAACTACATCACCACGCTGGAGGACCTGGCGGTGCTCAAGCGCGTGATCGTGCAGAACGTGCTTGAGACCGGCATGGCCGTGCTCAACGCCGCCGACCCGGTGGTGGCCGCGATGGCCGAAGTCACCCGCGGCGACGTGACCTTCTTCGCCCAGGACGTCTTTAATCCGATCCTGTCGATGCACCGCGCCCAGGGCCGCCGCGTCGTCTTCGTCGAAGACGGCCACCTGGTCTGCGCCCGGGGCAAGCAGGAAGAACGCATTCCGCTGAACGAAGTGCCGATCACCCGCAACGGCACGGTCGGCTTCCAGGTCGAGAACGTGATGGCCTCGGTGGCCGCCGCCTGGGCGGTGGGCACCTCGTGGGCATCGATCCGCGGCGGCCTGAAGACCTTTGTCGGCGAAAGCGACAACGCGCCGGGCCGCTTCAACGTGTTCGACTACAAGGGCGCGACCGTGATCGCCGACTACGGCCACAACCCGGACGCCATCGCCGCGCTGAGCGCCGCCGTGCAGGGCATGCCGGCCAAGCGCCGCTCGGTGGTGATCAGCGGCGCCGGCGACCGCCGCGACCAGGACATCACGCAGCAGACCGAAATCCTGGGCAAGGTGTTCGACGATGTGCTGCTGTACCAGGACCAGTGCCAGCGCGGCCGCGCCGACGGCGAAGTGCTCGCCCTGCTGCGCAAGGGCCTGGACGGCGCCACCCGCACCAGCCACGTCGAGGAAATCAATGGCGAATTCGTCGCCATCGACCGCGCGCTGGAGCGCCTGCAGGCGGGCGACCTGTGCCTGATCCTGATCGACCAGGTGGACGAAGCGCTGGCCCACATCGCCAAGCGCATCGCGGAGTCGCAGCAGGCCGCCTGATGGCTTTGACCAGGGCGGGTGGGTTATCCTAGCCGGATGACCCATCCGTTCCTCCCTCCTCTCGGCCCGCGCATGCTGATGCGCGCGCTGTTCAAGCGTCCCGCGCATCGTGCCGATGCGGCCATCCAGGCCACTTACCTGCTCCCCGGTATCGACCTCGCCCACGTGCGGCGCTATCGGGCCGCATTCGGGTTCGAGGGCGAAGCCGTCCCCCTCACCTTCCTGTACCTGATCGCGCAGCGCGCCCAACTGGCCACGATGCTGGACCGTCCGGCGCCTTTCCGCATTCCGGGACTGATCCACGTCGAGAACGCGCTGGTCATGCACGGGCCTGTCGATCCCGCGCGGCCGCTGGCGATCACGACGAAGCTGGCCCTGCAGCCGCCCGCGCCGAACGGCGCCATCCACTGCCTGCTGGAGACGCAGGCCTTCGACGGCGAACGGCTGGCCTTCGTGTGCAGCAGCGATTACCTGGTCAAGCGCGGCGGCAAGTCCGGCGGCGGCGCATCGCCGCGGACGGAGCCCCCGGAGGGCAAGCCGCTGGGCCGGTGGACGCTCGCGCGGGATGCCGGCAGGCGCTATGCAGCCTTGTCGGGCGACTGGAATCCGATCCACCTGTGGGCGTGGAGCGCGCGCCTGATGGGCATGCGCACGCCGATCATCCACGGGGCGCACACGCTGGCGCAAGCCTGCGCGCTGCTGGAGAAGGAGGCGGGACGGCGCGTGACCTCGGTCTGGTGCCGCTTCCGCAGCCCGGTGCCGCTCGGCGCGGAAGTGAGCCTGATCGAAACAAACGCCCTTGGGGAATTCGCAGCCCTGTGCAAGGACCGCGTGGCGATGGAAGGCCGCGCGGACTTCGCCTAAGCCAGGCGGCGGCGCAGCGCCGCCAGAGCGGCCAGCCCTGCTGCCAGCAGGCCCAGCGAGGCCGGTTCCGGCACCTGCGCCGGATCGCCATCATGGTGCTCGCCTTCGAGCGAGACGATCAGTTGGGATGCATAGTATTCGAGCGGATCCTGGCGGCTGGTGTCGCCGATGCTCAGGGTCCAGCGGCCGAACATGTCGAAATTGTCGAACGCGCTCAGGCTGCCGACCGGGCGGAAGGCGCCTGCCTGCACCTGCGGGCCGCGCACCGCGCCCTCGTCGTCGAAAGTGAGCGCCACCTGCCCCACGCCGGCGCTGCCCTGGGTGAAGGTGTTCTGGGTGACCAGGTCGACCGTGACGCCGCCGGGGCTGGTCAGGCGCAGGACGATTTCGTTTTCGTAGGGAGTGCCCTTGCCGACGCACTGGCCGCCGGCCGGCCCCAGCACCGGGTTGTCGCACTTGGCGAACGAGACCAGGATGTTCAGGTCGGCGATGAGGCCGTGGGTCTGGACGTCCAGGTAACGCAGGCCGCTGCTGTTATCGAACAAGCCGTAGCTGCTGTCGGTGGCGATGACGCCAGCCTGCGCATGCGCCACACCGAAGACCAGCGTCAGTGCGCCGGCAATCTTGATGATGTTGCGTTTCATGTGTTCTCCCTAGTCGATACCTGCTTGTAAGCAATAATCGCACCAATCGAACGAAACCTAGAAAAATCAATAACTTGAATCAACATTAGTTTCGTAACAACAATGCAGTGTAAGGAAACCCGACATCCCGCATCCCGGCCTTGCGCAAACCGGCATGCGATTTTTGCAGCATC
Organism: uncultured Massilia sp.; assembly: GCA_966210615.1. Taxonomy (GTDB): domain Bacteria; phylum Pseudomonadota; class Gammaproteobacteria; order Burkholderiales; family Burkholderiaceae_D; genus Telluria. Next base: position 25,621 of record CBIHLT010000018.1, on the reverse strand, counting down.
CGGCCGAGTCGAACGCGGTAAAATGGCAAGCCTTGGCTGCGCACCTGCCCCGCCGTACCGAATTCCGAAGACATGAACGCCCCCACTGAGATCAACGCCGCCGCCCTCAAGCACAGCGCGACCGAAAAACACACTCCGATGATGCAGCAATACCTCCGCATCAAGGCCGATTACCCGACCATGCTGGTGTTCTACCGCATGGGCGACTTCTACGAACTGTTCTTCGACGACGCCGAGAAGGCGGCCCGCATCCTGGGCATCACCCTGACCGCGCGCGGCGCTTCCGGCGGCAACCCGGTCAAGATGGCGGGCGTGCCCTTCCATTCGCTGGACGGCTACCTGGCCAAGCTGGTCAAGCTGGGCGAATCCTGCGCCATCTGCGAGCAGATCGGCGACCCGGCCCTGAGCAAGGGCCCGGTGGAGCGCAAGGTGGTGCGCGTGGTCACCCCCGGCACCCTGACCGATTCCGACCTGCTGCCCGAAAAGGCCGAGCGCCCGCTGCTGGCCCTCTACCTGATCAACCAGCGCAAGACCGTCACCGCCGGCCTGGCCTGGCTGTCGCTCGCCAGCGGCGGCCTGCGCCTGATGGAGTTCTCGGGCGAGCAGCGCGCGGTCGAGCTGCGCCTGTCCCACGAGCTGGAGCGCATCGCCCCGGCCGAGATCCTGCGCGCCGACGGCGCCGACCTGTTCGACGCGCCGCCGATCGCCCACACCCAGCGCGTGCCGGAATGGCATTTCGACGTCATCAAGGGCCACCAGGCGCTGCTGGAGCAGCTCGGCGTGGCGACCCTCACCGGCTTCGGCGCGGACGGTCTCGGCGCCGCGTTCGGCGCGGCCGGCGCGCTGCTGCGCTATGCGCAATCGACCCAGGGCCGCGGCCTGCAGCACGTGCGCAGCCTCACCTGCGAACAGGAAAACGAATTCATCGGCCTGGATGCGGCCACGCGCCGCAACCTGGAGCTGACCGAAACCATCCGCGGCCAGGAGTCGCCGACCCTGTTCTCGCTGCTGGACGGCTGCCGCACGGCGATGGGCTCGCGCCTGCTGCGCCACTGGCTGCACCACGCGCGCCGCGACCAGGCCGTGGCCCGCTCGCGCCACGAAGCCATCGAGGCGCTGGCCCAGGCGGATGCCTGCAGCAGCTTGTCCGCCACCTTGGCCCAGGTGCCCGACATCGAACGCATCACCACGCGCATCGCCCTGCTGTCGGCGCGACCGCGCGACCTGGCCAGCCTGCGCGACGGCCTGAAGCAGCTGCCGCTGCTCAGCCAGCAGGTGGCGCGCTGCTTCATCCCGGGCGACGCCTGCCTGCTGCGCGAAATCCACGACGACCTCGCCACGCCGGAAGCCTGCCTCGACCTGGTAACGCGCGCGATCATGGAAGAACCGGCGGCGATGGTGCGCGACGGCGGCGTGTTCGCACGCGGCTACGACGCCGAGCTGGACGAACTGCGCGCCCTGTCCGAGAACGCGGGCCAGTTCCTGGTCGACCTGGAAACGCGCGAGCGCGCCCGCACCGGCATCGCCAACCTGCGCGTCGAGTACAACAAGGTGCACGGCTTCTACATCGAAGTCACCAACGGCCAGGCCGACAAGGTGCCGGACGACTACCGCCGCCGCCAGACCCTGAAGAACTGCGAACGCTACATCACCCCGGAACTCAAGGCCTTCGAAGACAAGGCCCTGTCCGCCCAGGACCGCGCGCTGGCGCGCGAGAAGATGCTGTACGACCAGCTGCTGGCCGACCTGGCGCCGCACATCGGCTGCCTGCAGACCATCGCGCGCGGCCTGGCGCAGATCGACACCCTGGTGGCCCTGTCCAGCCACGCGCTGAAGAACAACTGGTGCGCGCCGCAGCTGGTGAGCGAGCCCTGCCTGACCATCGTCGAGGGCCGCCATCCGGTGGTGGAAAACCAGATCGAGCGCTTCATCGCCAACGACTGCCGCCTGTCGAACGACCGCCGCCTGCTGCTCATCACCGGCCCGAACATGGGCGGTAAATCGACCTTCATGCGCCAGGTGGCCCTGATCACCCTGCTCGCCTACATCGGCAGCTATGTGCCGGCCACCCAGGCGACCATCGGCCCGATCGACCGCATCTTCACCCGCATCGGCGCCAGCGACGACCTGGCCAACGGCCGTTCGACCTTCATGGTGGAGATGACCGAATCGGCCGCCATCCTCAACGGCGCCACCGAGCATTCGCTGGTGCTGATGGACGAAGTGGGCCGCGGCACCTCGACCTTCGACGGCCTGGCGCTGGCCTGGGCCATCGCGCGCCACCTGATCGAATCGAGCCGCAGCTTCACCCTGTTCGCGACCCACTACTTCGAACTGACCCAGCTGCCCGAGACGCATCCGAGCGCGGTCAACGTGCACCTGTCGGCGGTCGAGCACAAGGACAGCATCGTGTTCCTGCACGCCGTGCAGGAAGGCCCGGCCTCGCAGAGCTATGGCTTGCAGGTGGCCCAGCTGGCGGGCGTTCCGCCGGCCGTGATCAAGGCGGCGCGCAAGCACCTGGCGCGCCTGGAAGCCCAGGCGCTCGACACCACGCCGCAGCTCGACCTGTTCGCCGCCCCGGCCGAAGAAGCCGAAGAAGCGGCCCCGGAAGCGTATGCGCCGGCGGACGACGGCCTGCGCGACGCACTGGCCGCCATCGATCCGGACGCACTCACGCCACGCGAAGCGCTCGAGCGCCTCTACGAGCTCAAGCGCCTCGCCGCCTGATGCCGGTAGTGCGTCCGTCCCTCCTCCTTGCCGCGGCCCTGCTGGCCGCAGTGCCGGCCTTCGGCCACGCCAGGGAAAAAACCAAGGACGAACGGACGCATGCATTTGGGTTTGTCGGCAACAGTTCCGACGACGACGGCGAAGCGCGCCTCAAGCGCGTGCTGAAGGAGACCTCGGAGAAGTCGCTGGCCTTCGTGGTCCTCACCGGCATCAAGGACGGCAAGGAGAGCTGCGGCGACCGGCTGTACCAGAAACGGCGCGACCTGATCGAGCGCGCGAAGCGGCCGGTGATCGTCTCGCTGGCCGGCAGCGACTGGACCGGCTGCCGCAATTCGGCCGGCCGCACCAATGCCATCGAACGCCTGAACCGCCTGCGCGAACTGCTGTATGGCGAACCGGCCTCGCTGGGCGAGGACAAGCTGCCGGTATCGCGCCTGTCGAGCAGCCCGCGCTTCAGGGCGTATGCGGAGAACGCGCACTGGCAGGTGGGCAAGGTGCTGTATGCGACCGTCAATCTCCCGGCCGAGAACAACCACTACCTTCCCGCGGCGGGCCGCAACAGCGAATACGAAGACCGCACCGTGGCCAACCGCTTCTGGCTGAACCGGCTGTTCGCGATCGCGCGCAACGAGAAGGCGGAGGCGCTGGTGCTGTTCGCCGAAGGCGACGTCAAGCCGCTGCTGCAGGAAGAAAGCAAGGGCTTGCGCGGCTTGCTGCGCAGGGAGCCGGCGGTGCAGGACGGGTTCGAGGAGACGCGCAAGCAGATCCAGGCGCGGGCGGCCAGGTTCAAGGGGAAGGTGCTGCTGGTGGATAGCGGCGCGCTCAAGGGCAAGCGGCCGGTGATTACCTGGCGCGGGAATCTGGGGCAGCTTTCCGTGGGGGAGAAGGCGGTGGAGGTGAAGGTGTCTTCGGAGAAGGGGGCGGTGTTCGAGGTGGGGGATGCGAAACGGTGAACGCTGGCACTCCTAGCTAGTCACGCAAACTTGGGTCCCCGCCTTCGCGGGGAGTCATTACCGCCAGTGGCGGGAATGACGGCTTTTAGGCTACGTACATTAAACCGTCGTTCCGGCGGAGGCCGGAACCCAAGTTCGTCGCGAACCACAAACGCAAACCGCAGCCCGCCCCTATGCAAGGGACAAACGCCGCGGCTCACTCAAAGCATCACTGCAGCGGCTGGCTGCGGAAGTGATCGCCCTCTTCGCTGTCTTCCGTCTGTTCATGGCCATGGTGATGGCCATGCGGACCATGCACGTGACCGTGCTGCACTTCTTCGGCAGTCGCCGCGCGCACGTCGATCACCGACAGGTCGAAACGCAGCGCCATGCCGGCCAGCGGGTGGTTGCCGTCCAGGACGACCTTGTCGTCGGCGATGTCGGTCACGGTGAAGATGGTCGGCTCTTCGTCGGCGCCCTCGGCCATGCCTTCGAACTGCATGCCGACTTCGATCGGCTCAGGCAGGCGGTTGCGGTCTTCGACTTTCACCAGCGCAGGATCGTAATCGCCGAACGCATCTTCCGGTTCCACCTGGATCGTCGACGAATAGCCCGGTTCCTTGCCATCGAGCTCTTCTTCGATCTTCGGCAGGGTGTTTTCGTAGCCACCGTGCAGGTAGACCATCGGCTGCGAACCTTCTTCGATCAGGTTGTTTTGCGCGTCCGACAGCTTGTAGTTCACCGTCACGACCGTATCTTTGGCAATCTTCATCGCACATCCTTTCGTTGTAAGGTGCGGATTATACCCTCGAACAGGATACCGCCCCGCTCCGCTGGTTATAATGGCGCATGAAAAAATTACAGCTTCTTGGGGATATTACCCCCGCTCAGTTCTTGCGCGATTACTGGCACAAGAAACCCCTCCTGATCCGCCAGGCCATTCCTGGTTTCAAGCCTTTTCTCAAGTTCGACAAGTTGGCCGAACTGGCGCAGCAGAACCATGTCGAAGCGCGCCTGGTGACCCAGCGCGGCGGCCAGTGGGACATGCTGCACGGTCCGCTGGCGGAGCTGCCGGCGCGCACCGAGCCGGGCTGGACAATGCTGGTCCAGGGCGCCAATCTCTATGACGAGCGCGCCGACGAACTGCTGCGCCAGTTCCGCTTCGTGCCGGACGCGCGCCTGGACGACCTGATGATCAGCTACGCCAGCGACGGCGGCGGCGTCGGTCCGCACTTCGATTCCTACGACGTGTTCCTGCTGCAGGCGCAGGGCAAGCGCCGCTGGCGCATCGGCGCCCAGCAGGACCTGAGCCTGGTCGAGGGCCTGCCGCTGAAGATCCTCGCCAACTTCGCGCCGGAAGAGGAATTCGTGCTGGAACCGGGCGACATGCTCTACCTGCCGCCCCACTACGCCCACGACGGCGTGGCCGAAGGCGAATGCATGACCTATTCGATCGGCTTCCGCTCGCCCTCCTTCCAGGAACTGGGCGAAGCCTTCCTGCAATTCATGGCCGACTCGATCGACCTGCCCGGCCGCTATGCCGACCCGGGCCTGCAGCCGGCCAGGAACCCGGCCGAGATCCCGCGCGACATGCTCGCCACCGTCACCGAGGAACTCAACAAGGTGCGCTGGGACGAGGAAGACGTGACCGTCTTCCTGGGCGAATACATGTCCGAGCCCAAGCACAATGTGTTCTTCACGGGCCCGGCCAAGCCGCTGACCGTGGGCCGCTTCATGGAGACCGCGGCCAAGCGCGGCCTCAAGCTCTCCAGCAAGACCCTGATGCTCTACCGCGGCAAGCATGTGTTCATCAACGGCGAATCCTTCGCCGTCGGCCGCGCCGACAAGGTGGTACTGGACGCGCTGGCCAACGAACGCCGCCTGGAAGGCGCGCAACTGGACAGCGCCACCGACGACGTGCTGGAAGCCCTGTACACCTGGTACCAGGACGGCTGGATCGAACTGGGCTGAGCACAGGCATGGACGAGCCGCTCACCATCCGCTTCGACACGCGCCGCGAATGCGAGGCGCAGTTCCGCGCCTGCGTGGCGGCCTCCAAAGCCAGCCTGGCGCTGTTCGATCCGGATTTCGCGGTGTACCCACTCGGCGCGCCGGACGTGGACGCCGCCCTGCGCGCCTTCCTGGCGGGCGGCGGCGTACTGCGCCTGGCGCTGCATGATCCTTCCCATATCGAGCGCCAGTATCCGCGCTTCCTGCGCCTGCTGCGCGACTACGGCCACTTGTGCGAGTGCCGCCAGACCGGGCGCGGCCTGCGCAATCTGACCGATTCGTTCTGCATCGGCGACGGGGAACACGTGGTGCGGCGCTTTCACAGCGACCATCTGCGCGGCGAAGCGGTCTTCCATTCGGCGGAGGCGTGCGACCTGCCGGCGCACCGTTTCGCGGCAATCTGGGAGGAATCCCGGATCGTGCTGCAGCCGACGACCACGGGCTTGTGAAGCCAAAAGCTTGCTTCTAAGTCAGCGTTTCAGGCTTCGGTTGCATCTTGTAACAATATGAAGCTTAACTCTTCACAAAATACTTTCATTGCGGAACGAGTTCGCTATTGCGATTCAGTAAATTTGGCTATAATATCAGGTCAGGAAGGTTCCGTTGCCTATATGGCAGTATTGCTATTTTTGAAGCACGAGAATTCCGCCGAGCAATAATTACCGGTAATTATTATTCGCAACAAGCAGTACTACTTTTGAAATATTAAGGAAAATCATGAAAAAATCCCTGCTGATCGTTTCCCTGATGGCTGTTGCTCTGGCTGCTTGCAGCAAGAAAGAAGAAGCACCGGCAACCCCGGCAACCACCGAAGCTCCGGTCGCTGCTCCGGCTGACACCGCTGCTGCTCCGGTCGCTCCGGCTGCTGACGCTACCGTTGCTCCGGCTGCTGACGCTGCTGCTGCCGCTTCGGCTGCCGCTTCGACCGCTGCTGACGCAGCTGCTGCTGCTTCGCAAGCTGCTTCGACCGCTGCTGAAGCTGCCAAGCAGTAATCAGAATTTTTCTGATTCCGAAGAAACCGGCCTGTGGGCCGGTTTTTTTCGTCTGATGATTTTGCATGCGGCGCGATGATTCGCGCCCAGGTTCGCCCGCATGCCGGCGGCGCAAAAAAAAAAACCGGCCCAAGGGCCGGTTTTCCATTTGCGGTCGCAGGACCGGATTACTTCAGCTCTTCACTCAGCAGCTTCAGGATCTTGGCCGCGGTCGGCGAGGTCGCCGGCTTGCCGTCATTGGTCTGCACGGTCACTTCGCTCACGCTCGCGCCCTGCTGCGCCTTGACCAGCACGCGGAAGCGCTGCGCTTCCTTGGCCTTCTCGTCTTCACCGAAGGTGAACAGGCGCTTGAAGAAGCCGTCGGTCTTGGCCGCGTCCGGATCGACGTAGCGCACGAAGTAGATGCCCTGCACGCGGTCGCGGTCCTCGACGGTGAAGCCGACGCGGTCCAGCGCCAGGCCGACGCGGCGCCATGCGCGGTCGAAGCCTTCGTCGACTTCCACCTTGTCGCCCACCAGCTTGGCGTGCTGAGGCTGCAGCGGCGCGTTGGTGACGGTCGCTTCGGCGGTCTTGACATCCTTGGTGCCGGTCAGGTGCGCCACCATGCGCGCCAGGAACTGCGATTCCAGGCCCGGGTCGTTCGGACGCGAGGTCCAGGTGGTGGATTCCTTCTGCACGCCGACCAGCACTTCCTCGGCGCCGCGGTGGCTCACGTAGATCTCGGTCGAGCCGTCCGGCAGGCGCTCCAGGCGGGTGCGGAACTTGTCCTTCATGCCGGTCGACCAGGCCTTGTCGAACACCTTGCCGAGCGTGTTGCGCAGGAAGTCCTGCGGGATCTTCGAACGGTCTTCGACCCAGTTGGTTTCCATGGTGCCGGTCGTGGGCGATTCGATCTCGAGGGCGAATCCCATGTCTTCCCAGAACTGGCGCAGTTGCGGCCACAGCTGCTCCGGCGTCTGCTTGACCACCAGCCAGCGCTGGTCGCCGGCGCGCTCGATGCGCACGGCCTCGCTCGCGACCGGGCCCACGGTTTCCGCACCGGCCACCGGGGCGGCGCCTTGCACGCCGCGCGATTGCTGGAAGCCGGATGCGGTGGCGATGCCCTTGGCGTCCGGGACGGCGTAGCGGTTGTCACGCTGGAGCTGGGTCAGGTCCGGCGGCACTTCCAGTGCGGCGGCCTTCTTGGCGCCCCGGTAATCCACCTTGTCCGATTCGAACACGGTGGTGCAGGCCGCCAGGCTGAGCGCGAGCGCGGTGAGCGTCAGCGCACGGCCGGCGGCGGGAGCGGAAACCAGGGTCGTTTTCTTGCGAATAGTCATGTCGTTCGATGTCAGGTACGAGGAACCCGAATCCTGGCGGATTCAGGACTGTGGATGGACGCCCGCGGCCGCCAGGGCGGCGCGCACGGCGTCGTGGTACTGCGTGGACAGCGGCGCGAGCGGCAGGCGCAGGCCGGCCGGCATCTTGCCCATCTCGGCCAGCGCCCACTTCACCGGCACCGGGTTCGGTTCGATGAACAGCTTGCCGTGCAGGTCCAGGACGCGGTTGTTGATCTCGATCGCGCGCGCGATGTCGCCGGCCATGGCGGCCGCGCACAGTTCGTGCATGGCGCGCGGGGCGACGTTGGCGGTGACGGAGATGTTGCCGGCGCCGCCGCAGAACATCAGGGCCATGGCAGTCGCGTCGTCGCCCGAATAGACGGCGAAGGACTTGTCGACCATGCGCAGCAGCTCGATGCCGCGGCCGATGTTGCCGGTGGCGTCCTTGACGCCGACGATGTTGTCGATCGGGGCCAGGCGGGCGATGGTCTCGTTGCCCATGTCGGCAACGGTGCGGCCCGGCACGTTGTACAGGATGATCGGGAGGTCGACGGCTTCCGCGATGGTGCGGAAGTGGCGGTACATGCCCTCTTGCGTCGGGCGGTTGTAGTACGGCACCACCTGGAGCGAGGCGTCGGCGCCCACTTCCTTGGCATGGCGCGTCAGCGCGATCGCTTCGACGGTCGAATTGCCGCCGGTGCCGGCGATGACGGGAATGCGCCTGGCGACGTGGTCGACGGCCAGCTTGACCAGTTCGCAGTGCTCTTCCGGAGAAACGGTGGCCGATTCGCCCGTGGTGCCGACGATGACGATGCCGTCGGTCCCTTCCGCGATGTGCCAGTCGAGCAGTTTGCGCAGGGAATCGCGGTCAAGACTGCCGTCTTCGAACATCGGGGTGACGATTGCTACGATGCTGCCCTTAATCATAATCTTTGGACCGTGCAAGTAAATAAAAGTCTGATTGTAGCGGATCGCCCGCCGCTATGGTTCATTCCTGGCCACAATATGGTCGAGCCTGGCTTCGGTTTTGCCGAACGCCGGGCCCGCCGCGCACAGGCGCTGCACCTGGGCCGGATGCGGCCTGTCCACGTGGCCGTCCTCGTAGGCCAGCACCTGCAGGCCGCCGGCCTGGGCCAGCGCCAGCAATTCGCCGGGCGCCAGCAGGAAATCCGGGTTCGACGGCTTGCCGTAGACCTGGTTACCCTGCGCGAAGGTTTCGTAGATCAGGATGCCGTCCGGGCGCAGGCTCGCAGCCAGGTGCGGGAACAAGGGGCGGTACAGGTAATTGGTGACGACGATGGCGGCAAAGCGCCCGGCCTCGAAGGGCCAGGGCGAACCGTCCTCGAGGTCGTATTCCATGGCGGCGACACCCTGGCCGGCGGCCGTGGCCAGCGCCTCCGGCTTGCGGTCCAGCGCCAGCACCGGGTGGCCGAGCGCGGCCAGCAGGCGCGTGTGGCGGCCGCTGCCGCAGGCCAGGTCCAGCACCTCGCCTTCCGGCACGATGGGGGCAAAGCGCGCCACCCAGGGTGAAGCCGGCAGGTTCATCATGTTGATCGGCGAGTTCGTCATCATGTATAGGCAATCCCCATCGCTTCGCGCACATCGCGCATCGTTTCCTGCGCCAGCTTGCGCGCCTTGTCGCAGCCGTCCGCCACGATCGCGCGCACCAGGGTCGGGTCGTCCAGGTAGGGCTGGGCGCGTTCGTGCATCGGCTCCTGCTCCGCCAGCACGCCGTCGATGACCGGCTGCTTGCACTCGATGCAGCCGATGCCTGCGCTGGTGCAGCCGTTCACCACCCAGTCGCGCGTGGGCGCGTCCGAATACACCTCGTGCAGCTGCCATACCGGGCAGCGCTTCGGCTCGCCCGGGTCGGTGCGGCGCACGCGCGCCGGGTCGGTGGGCATGGTGCGGATCTTCTTGACCACGCTGTCGCGCTCCTCGCGCAGCGCGATCGCGTTGCCGTAGCTCTTGGACATCTTGCGGCCATCGAGGCCCGGCAGGCGCGAGGATTCGGTGACCAGGGCCTGCGGCTCGGCCAGGATGATCCGGCGGCTGCCTTCCAGGTAGCCGAACAGGCGCTCGCGGTCGATGTTCGACAGGCTGCCGGCGTCGTCCAGCATGGCTTTCGCCTGCTCCAGGGCGTCGCTCTCGCCTTCCTGGTGGTAGGCGGTGCGCAGCTCCAGATAGAGTTTGGCGCGCTTGCTGCCCAGCTTCTTCACGGCCGCCATGGCCTTCTCTTCGAAGCCCTTTTCCTTGCCGTAGATGTGATTGAAGCGGCGTGCGATCTCGCGCATCATCTCGACGTGCGGGAGCTGGTCCTCGCCCACCGGCACCATGCTGGCGCGGTAGATCAGGACATCGGCCGCCTGCAGCAGCGGGTAGCCGAGGAAGCCGTAGGTGGCCAGGTCCGTATTTGCCCTATTCGTGGCCAGGTTCTCGATCTGGTCCTTGTAGGTCGGGACGCGTTCGAGCCAGCCGAGCGGCGTGGACATCGACAGCAGCAGGTGCAGCTCCGCGTGCTCCGGCACCTTGGACTGGATGAAGATGGTCGCCTGCGACGGATCGATGCCGGCGGCGAGCCAGTCGATCACCATGTCCCAGGTGCTGCGCTCGACGATGCCCGGATCGTCGTAGTGCGTGGTCAGCGCGTGCCAGTCGGCGACGAAGAACAGGCAGGGATGCTCGGCCTGCAAGGTGATCCAGTTCTTCAGGGCGCCATGGTAGTGCCCCAGGTGCAGGGCGCCCGTGGGGCGCATGCCGGAAACGACGCGGTCGGGGTACATGTCAGCGCAGCAGCAGGTACAGGGGCGAGGTGACCAGTTTGAGCATGAAGTCGCCCAGCATCATGACGGGGACGACCCAGAAGCTCAGCAGCTTCAGGAAGATCAGCGCCAGCACGATGAAGAAGCCGTAGGGCTCGATTGCCGCGAACTTGTAGGCCAGGCGGTGGGGCAACAGGCTGGTGACCACGCGGCCGCCGTCCAATGGCGGAAGCGGGAACAGGTTGAACGCGAACATCAGCAGGTTGGTGAATACGCCGGCCTCGGCCACCGCGTGCGGAAAGGCTTCGTTGACCTTGAAGGCGTTCAGCAGCAGCGCCAGCACCAGCCACAGGAAGGCCATCAGGAAGTTCGCGCCGGGGCCGGCCAGGGCCACCCAGGCCATCTGCTTCTTGGGATTGCGCAGGCGGCTGAAGTCGACCGGTACCGGCTTGGCGTAGCCGAACACGAAACCGCTGGTCAGGTAGAGCGCGATCGGAATGACGATGGTGCCGAACACGTCGATGTGCACCAGGGGATTGAGGCTCATGCGGCCCTGTGCATACGCGGTGTTGTCGCCGAAGTACTTGGCGGCGTAGGCGTGGGCGGCTTCGTGCAGGGTAATCGCAAAAAGAACGGGCAGTGCGTAGACTGCGATGTTACGTATAATTTCTGGATCCATACCGGGGATTCTAACAGAGCGGCCGCCGGACAGACCGGCAGGCCAAGGGATGGGAGAACGCGGCCTTACAGGCCGAACACGGACGGGTCTCCCCTGCCCTCGCGCACCAGCTCCGGCGCCGGGCCGGTCAGGTCGACCACGGTGGTGGGTTCCAGCGTGCCGGCGCCGCCGTCGATCACCAGCTCGATCTGCTTGCCGAGGCGCTCCTGCACCTCTTCCGGATCGGACAGCATGTGGTCGTCGCCCGGCAGCTGCAAGGTGGTGCCGATCAGCGGCTCGCCCAGTTCTTCCAGCAGCGCCAGGGTGATGCGGTTCTCCGGCACGCGCAGGCCGATGGTCTTGCGCGACGGGTGGGACAGGCGGCGCGGCAGTTCGCGCGTGGCTTCCAGGATCACCGTGTAGGGCCCCGGCATGGTGGCCTTGAGCAGGCGGTACTGGGCATTGTCGACCCGCGCGTAGAGCGCGATCTCGGACAGGTCGCGCGCCAGGAGGGTCAGGTGGTGCTTGTCGTCGACGCCGCGGATGCGGCGCAGCTTTTCCACGGCCGTCTTGTCGTCCAGGCGGCAGACCAGCGCATAGGCCGAATCGGTCGGAATGGCGACAATGCCGCCCGCGCCGACGATCTGCGCTGCCTGCTTGATCAGGCGCGGTTGCGGGTTCTCGGGGTGGATCTGGAAGTATTGGCTCATCGGCAGCGGCTCTTTATTCAATCAGGATCAGCGCAGCGACTGGAGCGCGGCGATGCGCTGCTCCATCGGCGGGTGGGTCGAGAACAGCGCGCCCCAGCCGCCGCCGCTGCCGGAAATGCCGGAAGCGGCCATCGACTGCGGCAGTGCGCCCGGGGCCAGGCCGCCGAGGCGGGCCAGCGCGTGCTGCATCGGCACCGGGCTGCCCAGCAGCTTGGCCGAACCGGCGTCGGCGCGGAACTCGCGCTTGCGCGAGAACCAGGCCACGATGATCGAGGCCAGGATGCCGAACACGATCTCGCAGACGAACACGGTGACCATGTAGCCGATGCCCGGCCGCTCGCCCTCGCTGCGCAGCAGGACCTTGTCGATGAAATAGCCGACCACGCGCGCCAGGAACACGACGAAGGTGTTGACCACGCCCTGGATCAGGGTCAGGGTGACCATGTCGCCGTTGGCGATGTGGGCCACCTCGTGGCCAAGGACCGCTTCGACCTCGTCGCGGTTCATGCCCTGCAGCAGGCCGGTGGAGACGGCCACCAGGGCGGAATTCTTGAAGGCGCCGGTGGCGAAGGCGTTCGGTTCGCCCTCGTAGACGGCGACTTCCGGCATGCCGATGCCGGCGCGCTCGGACAGGCGGCGCACGGTGTCGACCAGCCACATCTCGGTCGGGTTGGCCGGCTGGTCGATGACGCGCGCGCCGGTCGACCACTTGGCCATCGGTTTGCTCATGAGGAGCGAGATGAAGGAGCCGGTGAAGCCGACGACCAGCGAGAATATCGCCAGCGCGCCGATATCGATCCCCTGCCCCGTGACGGCCCGGCCCACGCCGAGCAGGTTCAGCACGAGCGACACCACCAGCACCACGGCGAGGTTGGTGGCAAGGAACAGGACAATGCGCTTCATGAAGAGGCCTCCTGACAGCTATCGATGACAGGATGCCAAGATTGGGCTGCAACACGGAAAATTCAAGGGCTCAGCCGGTGCACTCCAGGAAGAAGCGCAACATCTCGGCCGATGCCGACGGCCCTGCGGCATCGGTATGCGAACCATGCGGGTTGCCGCCCGACCAGGCATGGCCGGCACCGTGCAGCTGCCAGTGCTCCACTACGGTCCGGCTCCCGTCGCGCCAGGTGCTGCGGGTGCAGCGCCGGCCGGCATGGTCGTGCGCCTCGCTGTGCCGCTGCAGCGGCCCGTCCTGCGCTTTCAGGAACTGGGCCAGCACAGCGTCGCCGTTGCCCGTATTGACCAGGTGGTCGGCGTCGCCGTGGAACACGATCGCCGGCACGCCCCGGCGCAACTTCTTTGCCTTACCCGGTTCGCGCATCGCCTTCAGCCCCGACATGAGGTCTTTCGCGCTGCCGGCGGGCAGGCCGGAATGGACGCCGACTGCCGCGTACACATCGGGATACTCCGCGCCCAGGATGGCCGCCATCGCGCCGCCCGCCGACAGGCCGGCCACGAACACCCGCGCCGGGTCGGCGCCGTGCTCGTCCACCAGCTGGCGCGTCATGCCGGCCAGGATCGCGGGCTCGCCGCGCTCCCGCGCCTGGTGCGCCGTTTCGAACCAGTTCCAGCAGCCGTTATGGTTGGCGCCCTTGTCCTGTTCGGGATAGAGCACCAGGCAGCCGTGCTCCTCGGCCAGCGCATTCATGGCGGTGCCGGTCGCGAAGTCGCCGGGGTTCTGGGTGCAGCCGTGCAGCATCACGACCAGGGGACGCGGCCCCTTCGCCGGCCGCGCCGGAATATACAGCTTGTAGTTGCGGGCGCCGGCGGCGCAGCGGTAGCTGCCGTCGATGAAGCGGCCCGGCGCGTGCGCATCCGCCCCTGCGGGACGCGTGGGAGCGTGTGCGCCCGGGCCGTGCCGGCGGCGCATCCGTTCGCTCCAGCCGGGCGCCTGGTTCAGGTCGACGAATGGCGCATGGGCCGGCTGTGCCGGGACGGCCTGCGGCAGCAGGCCGGATTCGGCCAGCGCCTTCTGGATCAGCGCCGTGGCCGCCGACGCGTCCTGCGTCTTCGCGAGCCGGGCCGACTCCATCATCTGGGAGATAAAACGGTCGATTGGTTTCATACCTGTCCTTAAGTGTGTAGGCGGTCCGCCAGGGCTTCCCTGACGGCCGGGGGCGCGACGAATGCGCCGAGGACCTGGACCGAGGCAATGGCCGCGCGGGCCAGCTCGGGGTCGACATCATCCTCGATGACGGCCAGGCCGAGGACCTGGATTTCCAGTTGCTGCCCGTTCGCCACGACGTGCTCGAGTTCGCGGCGCGAATAGCGGTGCATGCCCATGACGTAGCGCTTGCGCACGACGGTTTGCCGGATCGTCTCTGCATGCACCTGCAGCAGGTTGCGGATCGCGGTGCGCACGAAATCGGTGCGGTTCGAATAAAAGCCTTCTTCGACCAGCAGGTCGAGCTGGGCAAGGTCGACCAGCCCGACGTTGACCGTCACCTTGTCGCTGTCAGGTAATTTTTGCTGTGATGCAACGAGTTTCATTGTGCTCTCCCTCTTCTATACTCCAGATGGAGTATATCGGGAGTATTTCAAGGTGAGCAGGCAAGAAAAAAGCCCGCGCGGGCGGGCTTTCCTTGATCGTCCTGCTCGGACGCCGTCATGCGGCGCCGGAACGTGGTCAGATCGAGCGGATGTTGCTGGCCTTGTCGCCCTTCGGGCTGGCGGCGCGTTCGAAGGACACGCGCTGGTTTTCGGCCAGGCTCTTGAAACCGTCGGACTGGATGTCCTTGAAGTGTGCGAACAGGTCGCCGCCGCCTGCGTCAGGGGTGATGAAGCCGAAGCCCTTGGAATCGTTGAACCATTTGACGGTGCCGGTTTGAATAGTCATGTTTGAAATACCTTGAGTGAATTGGGCGAAATGCCGAAATGCACATGCAAGCAAGCGGGTACAGCAGAGGGAATCAAACAGGACTGCCCAGGGGGCGAGACGGGAGAGAGACCAACGAGACGACTTGATGTAGTGCCCGATCAAAGATACAGGACACTGCCCCGTTCACCTAATCATTTCGAAATTTCTTTACTGCTGAGTGCAGAAATTGCCGGTCGTACACGTCTGCTGTCAGAACCAGTCGTGCCACACGGGCGTCAGCCCTGCCGGCAGCGGCGGCAGCTCCGCGAACTCGACGCGCGCCTCGCCCGGCGCATGGAAATCGGTGCCGCGCGAGGCCAGGAAGCCGTAGCGGCGCGCCAGCTCGGCATAGGTCGCGTACTGATCGGGCGTGTGGCTGCCGGTGACCACCTCGATGGTGTTGCCGCCCAGCTGGCGGAACTCGTCGAACAGCACGCCTTGCGCGGTATCGCTGAATTTATAGCGTCCCGGATGGGCAATCACGGGAATGCCGCCGGCGCCGCGGATCCAGCCCACGGCATCCGCCAGCGAGGCCCAGCGGTGCGGCACATAGCCCGGCTTGCCTTCCGTGAGATAGCGGCGGAACACCTCCGGGGTCGAACCGCAGACGCCGATCTCCACCAGGTAGCGCGCAAAATGGGTGCGCGACATCAGGTCCGGGTTGCCCACGTAATGGAGGGCGCCCTCGTAGGCGCCGGGAATGCCGGCCTGCTCCAGCTGGGCGGCGATCTCGCGGGCGCGTGCCTCGCGGCCGTTGCGGGTGGCGGCCAGCCCTTCGATGAGGGCGCGGTTGTCTTCGTCGACCTGCAGGCCGACGATGTGCACGGTTTCGTTGGCCCAGGTCACCGAGATCTCGACGCCCGCCACGAAGCGCATGCCCAGGTCCTTCGCAGCTGCGCGCGCCGCCTTGATGCCGCCGACTTCGTCGTGGTCGGTCAGGGCCCAGACGTCGACACCGCTCTTGCGGGCGTAGGCAGCCACCGCGGCCGGTGCGAGCACGCCGTCGGAGACGTTGGAATGGCAGTGGAGATCGACTTTCAACATGGCACGGTAATGGCGAATGCGGCAATGACGCGTTCTGAAACGAAGCATTGTACGCGCTTTACGGTGGCCCTTGGGCTGCGATCCGCTTGCGCGGGATGCCTGGTCATGCTTGATCGCAAGTTTAAAAGTCGTAGCGCAGTCCAAGGGCAAGCGCATGGCCGCCGCGAATGCTCGCATCGAAATCGGCCAGGCCGCCCCGGGAGGGAGAAAGGGCGGCAGTCTCGGCTTCACGGTAATACTCGGCAAAGAGCTTGTACTGGTCCGACAGTGTGTAATCGATGCCCAGATGGACAATCCTGTCGCCGTAGTTTTCCACTTTCGCGAGCATCAGCTTGAGCGTGCCTTTACCCAGCACATAGCTGCCGAAGAGGTTGATGGCGCGGTTGCCCTTGCTCGAGAAGCCGCCAGGCTGGAGATTGCCGGTATCGAACAACTCATACTTCAAGGCGAGGTAGAGCTTGTCGGCCTGGTGCGTGGCGGACAGCCCGTACAGCCGGTTGCCGCCATAGCCCGCATCGCCCCGGTCATCGATGCCTGCGCCGATGCGGGTGTTGCCGCGGGTATAGGAGGCGGTGGCTTGCCAGCGCCGCGCATCGATGCGTGAAGTCGAGCGCCGGTTGCCGCGGCTGCCGGAATAGGCAGCCGCGAAGGATAAGCCTTCGAGCTCCGGGCTGGCATAGGCAATGGTCCTGGCGACCCGGAATACCGTATAGGTCGCGTAACCACTGTAGTAACTACTGAACCTATCCACCGGCGCAGCAATCGCGTTGTAGTAAGGCATCCATTGCTGGCCATAGACCATTGATCCGAAACGGCCCCGCAATCCGATGCGCGCGATCCTGATCGGCTCTTCCTGGTCATAGGGATCGCGCAACCTGGCATGCGCGGAATCGAGGGGAATCTCGAGTTGACCAACCAGCGCCAGGCCGGAATCGAGCGGATAGTCCAGCTTGACTCCCAGGCGCGAGTAGGCGTCGCGCACGGAGGTGTACGCGCCGAAGCTGTCGCGGCGGTCTGGGCCGACCCGCTCCAGTTGCGTGCGCAGCGAACCGTAGAAATCGAGCGCGGTGGAATTTTGGGCGGCAAGCGTGGCAGAGAGCATGCAGCCCGCTAGCGCAAGCACGAAGCCAGCCGATGCCTTACCTGGTTCAGCCATGGACAATCTCCGCATATCGGGACCGCAAGCTCGCCTGGATCTCGGCCGGAGGCGCATGAACAGGCGTCAGTTCGAACATCAACTCACGCACGCCATCCCAGACGATCTGCACCCCAAGACACAGCAGGATGAAGGCGCTCAGGCGCAGGAAAACAGCCGTGCCTGCTTCGCCGATCAGGCGCAGGAAATGCTCGCCATAGCGAAATGCCAGGTAGAGCAGGATGCCGATGACGGCCAGCGCCAGCAGGGCGGCGCCCATGCGCGCCAGGGAGGTCACCAGTTCCACATCGTGCAGGGCCACGCCGACCGTAATGGCCACGGAGATCGAGGCCGGGCCGCAGCTGATGGGAAAGGTCAGCGGATAAAAAGCCTGCCGGTGTGCAAGGTCTGGCGTGAACGCCTCGGCCAGGGCAGCCCGGCTGTCCGGCGTCGCCGGCGTTGCGCCGAGCAGGCGCCATGCGACGGAAGCCAGGATCAGGCCGCCGCCGACCCGGACGATAGGCAGGGAAATGCCGAAAAAATCGAGGACATAGGATCCGACCAGCATCGAGCCTGTCATCAGCCAGAACATGTTACGGGCGATACGGCGCGCAAGCAGCGTGCGGGTGGCCGGGGATGCACCGTCGGTCATGCTCAGGAAGATCGGCGCGGTCGCGGCCGGATTGAGAATCGGCAACATCGTCACCAGCACGAACAAAAAGCTCCTGGCGGCTGCCAGCATTAACTCGGTTGTCATGGCAAACCGGATTTCCTTCCTGGAACGCATGGGCCGTCGCCGAAGATGGACGGCGCCTGGGTGAAGGCGGACCTCGGTAATGCACACTCTACCTGAACGCCCCGCGAGGGCAACGCACTGCTGGAGCCGGCCTGCCCGGCGACAGGAGCACGCGGTCAATCGGACAGTTACCTGAACGACAACATGGTAAGCTTCCTTCGACGGCGCATGGCCGGCACGGCCGTTGCGCCGCGCTCTGCATGGACCGGCCTGGAAATGCGGTAACGCGGAAACGCCGCTTGCCGCTCCCGGCTTGCTTGCGCGCCCCTCGTGCGCTGCAGGGCGCCCCAACCAGCGATGTAGCCAGGAAAGCGGAATCGATGACCGACACTGATCCGAAGCAGGCCGCCCAACCCGCCCCCCGTCCGCGCATGCAAGTCAATCCGCCGGTCTTTTTTATCTCGGCCGGCCTGATTCTCGCCTTCGTGCTGCTCGGCGCATTGTTTCCGGAACAGGCTGGAAGCGTGTTCAATACGGTCCAGGCCAGGATCGTGCGCGATTTCGGCTGGTTTTATATCCTGGCCGTCGCCCTCTTCCTGATCTTCGTGCTTTTCCTGATGATGAGCCGCTACGGCGACGTCAAGCTTGGCGCCGACGACAGCGAACCCGAATACAGCTACCTGTCCTGGTTCGCCATGCTGTTCAGCGCCGGCATGGGCATCGGCCTGCTGTTCTTCGGCGTCGCCGAGCCGATCCAGCATTATTCGAAGCCGCCGGTGGGCGAAGGAAGCACGATCGAATCGGCACGCCAGGCCATGATCCTGACCTTCTTCCACTGGGGCGTGCATGCCTGGGCAATCTATATCGTCGTCGGACTGGCGCTGGCCTACTTCGCTTTCCGGCGCGGCCTGCCGCTCACCTTGCGCTCGGGCCTGTTTCCCCTGATCGGCAACCGCATCCACGGTCCGATCGGCCACGCCATCGATATCTTCGCGGTCCTGGGAACCATGTTCGGTGTCGCGACCTCGCTGGGCTTCGGCGTGCTGCAGGTCAATGCCGGCTTTTCCCACCTGTTCGGCCTGCCGGTCAGTCCCACAGTCCAGGTCGTTCTGATCGCGGCCATTACCGGCCTGGCGACGCTGTCGGCCGGCACGGGACTCGACAGGGGGGTGAAGCGTCTTTCCGAACTCAACATCATCCTGGCGATCGCCCTGCTGGTCTTCGTCCTCTTTGCGGGATCGACGGTGTTCCTGCTCCAGGCCTACGTCCAGAACATCGGCGCCTACCTGGGCGCCGTCGTGCAACGGACCTTCAGGATGTATGCCTACGAGCCGAATACCTGGCTGGGCGACTGGACGCTGTTCTACTGGGGCTGGTGGATCTCCTGGTCGCCTTTCGTGGGCATGTTCATCGCACGCATCTCGCGCGGGCGCACCATCCGCGAGTTCGTGACCGGCGTGCTGCTGGTGCCGGTACTGTTCACCTTCCTGTGGATGACCGTATTCGGGAACACGGCGATCGCACTCGACCTGAGCGGCGCGGCGCCGATCGTACAGACCGTCGCCGACAACATGCCCGTCGCACTGTTCGAGGTACTGGAACAGCTGCCTTTCTCGCTGATCGCGTCCGGCCTCGCGACCGTGCTGGTCATTACCTTCTTCGTGACCTCGGCCGATTCCGGAGCACTCGTGATCGACATGATCACCTCCGGCGCGGCGCCGAATCCGCCGGTCTGGCAGCGCATCTTCTGGGCCGTCTGCGCCGGCGTCGTGGCGGCCGTGCTGCTGCTGGCGGGAGGACTGCAGGCGCTCCAGACCGCGGCGCTTGCCAGCGCCCTCCCCTTCGCCGTGGTCATGCTGGTGATCTGCTACGGACTGCTGCGCGCCCTGCAGACGGAGAAAAAAGGCGGGCCGATGGATTTGTCCCTGGACGCCGACACGCAGCCGGCGGCGGCAAGCCTGAGCTGGCAGCAGCGCCTGGCCAGCATTACCGGCTTCTACGACAAGCGGGAGATCGTATCGTTTCTCGGCGACACGGCACGCCCCGCGCTGGAGGCGGTTGCCGCACAAATGCAGGAAAGCGGTCTGACGCCGGAATCGGCGCAGCGCGAAGACCAGCTCGATCTCACCGTCCCGCACGGCGATCGCGGCGTGTTCCGCTACACCATTCGCGCGCGCGGTTTCCGGTCACCCAGCTTCGCATGGGCCGAAACCGGGGGCGCCTCGACGCAGGGCGTGCATTACCGGGCCATGGCCCATACTTCCGAGACCGACCAGCAGCACGACGTGACCGGGTACACGCGCGAGCAGCTGATCAACGACCTGTTGAACCATTACGCCCGCTTCCGCCATGTGCGGCGGCTTGCGTGACCGCACACGGCAGCTTCAGGCGCTCCCGGGCGCGAGGAACTCCTCCAGCATGTGCGCCAGCATCTCCGGCTGGTCATGATGCAGCATATGCCCCGCAGCCGGGATCATGCGGGCGGTCACCTCGCGCAAATGCCCCATGCGCCGGTCGATCTCCGCCCTCGCCTGCTCCTTCGGCCCCATCCAGCGCCACATGTCGGTTTCCTCGGCCTCGACCCACAGCACCGGGGCCGTGATCGCGCTCCAGCAAGCCATGATCTCTTCCACGTGGTACAGCAGCGGCCCGTGCATCTTGTGCGCCGGGTCGCCCAGGATGCGCCACTGCCCGTCGTCGCCCTGCGCCGACCAGTGTCCGGCCAGGAAAGCCGCGCGTTCTTCGGACAAACGCGGATTGGTCTTGCGCAGCCGCCCCGCCACCTCGGCCAGGCCGGCGTAGCCGCGCATCGCAGGCGGCTCGCGCAGCTCGTCCAGCCACTTGGCGACGCGCCCCGGATACTGCGACGGCCGCGTGGCCGGCAGCCCGAAACCTTCCAGGTTGATCAGCTTGCCCACCCGCGCCGGCCGCACGCCGCCATAGATGCCCGCGATATTGCCGCCCATGCTGTGGCCGAGCAGGTTCACGGCCTCGCCCGGTGCGTAATGGTCGAGGATCTGGTCGAGGTCGGCCACGTAGTCCGGGAACCAGTAGGTGTCCGAGCGCGTGTTCTCGGTCAGCCCGAAGCCGCGCCAGTCCGGCGCGATCACGTGCCAGTCGCCCTCCAGGCAGTCGACCACGAACTGGAAGGAAGCCGACACGTCCATCCAGCCGTGCAGCATGAAGAGCTTGGGCGCGCCTTCCCTGCCCCAGTGGCGGACGTGGGTGCGCAGGCCGCGCACGGTAATGAATTCGGATCGGGACGGTTTCATATCAGCTCTGGAAATAGTACGGTCGTTCGCATGATTATATAAGGGAACGGTTGATTTCGCTCGCCGCGCCCCCATCTGCCGCCAGTCGGACGATGCGAAAGCGCAGGGGGTAAAATAGCGGTATATCAACCCTTCCGCGAGCACATCCATGGCGATTTACCAGCTGGGCGAGCATGCCCCCGAGATCGATGCATCGGCCTTCGTGGCCGATACGGCAACCCTGGTCGGCAAGGTGACCCTCGAGGCGAATGCCTCGGTATGGTTCGGCGCAACGATCCGCGGCGACAACGAGCGCATCACGATCGGCGAGAACAGCAACGTCCAGGAAGGCACGGTGATGCATACGGACATGGGCTACCCACTCACGATCGGCAAGAACGTGACGATCGGCCACCAGGCCATGCTGCACGGCTGCACGGTGGGCGACGGCTCGCTGATCGGGATCCAGGCCGTGGTGCTCAACGGCGCGAAGATCGGCAAGGGTTGCCTGGTCGGCGCCGGCGCCCTGGTCACCGAAGGCAAGGAGTTTCCGGACCACTCGCTGATCCTCGGTTCGCCCGCCAAGGTGGTGCGCACCCTCACGGAAGAAGACGTAACGCGCCTGCAGGGCAGCGCCGCCAGCTATGTGGCGCGCGGCCAGCTGTTCAAGGCGCAGCTCAAGAAAATCGGATAAGAAATGACGACTCAAGACACCAGGGACACCCTGCAAAAATTCATCTTCGACAACGCCGCCGTGCGCGGCGAGCTGGTCGAGATTTCGGACACCTGGCGCGAGATCCAGGCGCGCCACGCCTATCCCAAGGCCGTGCGCGCGGTACTGGGCGAGATGGTCGCGGCCGGCGCCCTGCTGTCTGCCAACCTGAAGTTCAACGGTTCCATCATCATGCAGATCCATGGCGACGGCCCGGTGCGCCTGCTGGTGGTCGAGTGCGACGCCCAGCTGCGCATCCGCGCCACCGCGAAACTGGCGCCGGAAGCCGAGGTCCCGGACAACGCCAGCCTGCAAGACCTGTTCAATGTGCACGGCAAGGGGCGCTTCGTGATCACGCTCGACCCGGCCGACAAGGTGCCGGGCCAGCAGCCCTACCAGGGCGTGGTGCCGCTGGCCGGCGACGACATGGCAACCGTGATCGAGAACTACATGCTGCGTTCGGAGCAGATGGACACGCGCCTGTGGCTGGCCGCGGACGACAAGATCGCGCGCGGCCTGCTGCTGCAAAAGCTGCCGCGCCACAGCGGCGTGGAAGGCCAGACCAAGCAGGCCACCGAAGCGGAAGACCTGGAAACCTGGAACCGCGCCGTCATGCTGGGCCAGACCCTGAAGCGTGAAGAGATGCTGACCACCGACATCCAGACCCTGCTCAAGCGCCTGTTCTGGGAAGAGACCATCCGCGTGTTCGATCCGGCGCACCCGCAGTTCCACTGCAGCTGCACCCGCGACAAGGTCGGCAACATGCTCAAGATGCTGGGCGAGGAAGAAGTCAATTCCGCACTGGCCGAATTGGGCGAGCTGGGCATCAACTGCGATTTCTGCGGCAAGCACTACTCCTTCGACAAGGTGGATTGCGCCCAGCTGTTCAGCACCGAAAGCCCGGTGCAGACCCTGATGCCGCCGAGCGGCAGCACCCACTGAAAGAACGTGCCGATGCGTGACACGCCCCGCAGCGCCTTCGCCCACTTCCTCGCCCTGCCGACGCGCTGGATGGACAACGACAGCTACGGGCATGTCAACAACGTCAACTACTACAGCTTCTTCGACACGGCGGTGAACCGCTACCTGATCGAACAGGGCGTGCTCGACATCCATAAGGACAGCGTGGTGGGGCTGGTGGTGGAGACGGGCTGTTCGTATTTCAGCTCGATCTCGTTTCCGGATACGGTGCATGCCGGGATCCGGGTGGCGAAGCTGGGCAATTCCAGCGTGCGCTATGAGATCGGCTTGTACCGCAACGATGGCGAGACGCCGGCTGCGGCGGGGCACTTCGTTCACGTGTACGTGGATCGGGAGACGAATCGGCCGGTGCCTGTCCCTCCGGCCACGCGCGCGGTGCTCGAAGGCCTCGTGCGCGCGCGGTAACCCGTCACTTTCACCGTGGTGGCCGACCGTCTGCGCTCATCGGCCCGCTTTTGAACCGGGACACCACCCGGCAAATCCCCCGCTCCAGTGCTAAGCTGTTAGTTCTTCGACATCAAGGAGGACGCACGATGGACATCGATATTGGCATCAGCAACGACGACCGCGCGAAGATCGTGGAGTCGCTGTCGACAGTGCTGGCGGACAGCTACATGCTCTACCTGAAGACCCATAACTTCCACTGGAACGTGACCGGCCCCATGTTCCAGACCCTGCACGTCATGTTCCAGGAACAGTACACCGAGCTGTGGAACGCGCTCGACGACATCGCCGAGCGCATCCGCGCGCTGGGCCACTATGCGCCGGGCACCTACAAGCGCTATGCGGAGCTGTCGAGCATTCAGGAAGAGCCGAGCGTGCCGGATCCGCGGGAAATGATCCGCCAGCTGGTGGAAGGCCAGGAAATCCTGGTCCGCACCCTGCGCGCCAGCGTGCGCATCGCGGACGAGATCGACGATTACCCGACCGCCGACATGCTGACCACCCGCATGGAGATCCATGAAAAGAACGCGTGGATGCTGCGTGCCTTCCTGGAGCACGGCAAGGGGCATATGCAGGGGGATGCGTCGTCGCCGTGACCCGGCCGGGGGCTGCCCGGGCGCGCGGGCAGCCGGGGCGTTCAGCCGGCCTTGCCGCCCGACATATGAAGATCGACCACCTTCATGATCTCCAGGGTGAGATCGAGGTCGAACTCGCCGGAGGCGAGCGCCGCCTGCAGCTGCTCGCGCGGCAGGCCCACGGCGGCGGCCAGGCCCGGCAATGCCGGCGCCTGCGATACCGCCAGCAGCGCGGCCGAGATCAGCTGGCCGTCGCCGTCTTCGAAGGCGTCGGCCAGAACGTCCGCGATCGCGTCGAGCGAATCGAGCGCAGCGGGATCGATGGGGGAATTCGGTGAAGTCATGAGGGAATGCGAAGCCTTCAGCGCTTCGGCTTGTCCTTGTCCTTCGGCGCGGGCGGAGGCGGCGGCACGGTCATCGAGACCGCGGGCTGCTCGTCCTTGCGCAGCACCTGCACGAAGATTTCGTTCTGCTTGATCATGCCCAGCTCGTAGCGCGCGCGCTCCTCGACCGCGCCCGTGCCCTCTTTCAGGTCGCGGACTTCGGATTCGAGCTTGGCGTTGCGCGCCTTGAGCTGGTCGGTCTTGAGGCGCACGGCCTCGACCTGTCCGCGCATGTCCGCCACGGACAGCCAGCCGCCCTTGCCGATCCAGAGCGGGTACTGGATCAGCAGGAGAAGAGCGGCAAGGGTGATCGTGATCAGGCGCATGAGCGGAAGGCCGGCCAGGGGCCGGCCCTGAGGATTACTTCAGGTTGTAGAAGGCGTCGCGGCCCGGGTAGCTGGCGACATCGCCCAGGTCTTCCTCGATGCGCAGCAGCTGGTTGTACTTGGCCATGCGGTCCGAGCGCGACAGCGAGCCGGTCTTGATCTGGCCGGCGTTCAGGCCGACGGCGATGTCGGAGATGGTCGAATCTTCGGTCTCGCCCGAGCGGTGCGAGATCACGGCGGTGTAGCCGGCGCGCTTGGCCATCTCGATGGCGGCGAAGGTCTCGGTCAGGGTGCCGATCTGGTTGATCTTGATGAGGATCGAGTTGCCGATGCCCTTCTGGATGCCCTCTTTCAGGATCTTGGTGTTGGTGACGAACAGGTCGTCGCCCACCAGCTGCACGCGCTTGCCCAGGGCCGCGGTCAGGGTCGCCCAGCCGTCCCAGTCGCCTTCGTGCATCGCGTCCTCGATCGAGATGATCGGGTAGCGGTCGCACCAGGTGGCCAGCATGTTGGTGAAGTCCTGTGCCGACAGGGTCAGGCCCTCGCCTTCCAGGTGGTACATGCCGTCCTTGTAGAACTCGCTCGCGGCGCAGTCCAGGCCGATCGCGATGTCCTGGCCCGGCACGTAGCCTGCCTGCTCGATCGCCTGCATGATCAGCT
Source organism: uncultured Massilia sp. (assembly GCA_966210615.1). Classification (GTDB taxonomy): domain Bacteria; phylum Pseudomonadota; class Gammaproteobacteria; order Burkholderiales; family Burkholderiaceae_D; genus Telluria. The sequence goes on along the minus strand of CBIHLT010000018.1, from coordinate 403 downwards.
TGATCGCTTCTTCATGATTCGTGACCGACGGAGCGAAGCCGCCTTCGTCGCCGACGGCGGTATTCAGGCCCTTCGAGTGCAGGATCTTCTTCAGGGTGTGGAACACTTCCGCGCCGTAGCGCATGGCTTCCTTGAACGAGGGAGCGCCCACCGGGATGATCATGAATTCCTGGATGTCCAGGTTGTTGTCGGCGTGTGCGCCGCCGTTGATGACGTTCATCATCGGCACCGGCATCTGCATCGCGCCCGAACCGCCGAAGTAGCGGTACAGCGGCAGGCCGGCTTCCTCGGCGGCCGCCTTGGCCACGGCCATCGACACGGCCAGCATGGCGTTGGCGCCCAGGCGGCTCTTGTTTTCGGTGCCGTCGAGATCGATCAGGGTGCGGTCCAGGAAAGCCTGTTC
>CBIHLT010000017.1:0-34998 GCA_966210615.1 uncultured Massilia sp. | reverse complement strand
GGTCGAGCCGACGTTCACCGCCATGTAATAGATGGTGAAGGCGCTGTCGATCTTGGAATCGTCGCCTTCGTAGATCTTGCGCACCAGGTTGGCGTTGTTCGGCTTGAACAGGCCGTTGCCGACCACGATCACGCCCAGCGCGGAGAAGGTGAACCAGGTGTTGGTGGTGGGGACGGCCATCAAGGCATAGCCCAGGCCGAGGATGGCGCCGCCCAGCAGCACGCTGCGGCGGGTGCCCAGGACCTTGTCGCCGATCCAGCCGCCGATGGCCGGCGCCACGTAGATCAGCGCGGCGGCCGCGCCCCACACCAGGTTGGCGCGGCTGTCTTCGAAGCCGAGCCGCTGCACCATGAAATACACGATCAGCGCCTGCATGCCGTAGTAGCCGAAGCGCTCCCACAGCTCGATCAGCGCGAGCGTGAGGAAGGATCGGGTCTGGCTCGGGGCCTGGCCGAGTGTGGGCGGAAGCTGCCTGTCCATATGTCTCCTGAAGATGAATGGCCGGGTGAGCCCGGCAACAAAGCGGCGATCCTACGCCGCTTGCAGGCAACAATCAATCTTGACAGTTGGTGCACTGCGGCAGCGCGCGGCGAGACTGGCGGACTGGCCCGCGCGGCGCCCGGCCTATTCGTCGAAGACGCAGTGCAGGTAGGCGTTGATGATCATCGCCATGTGATCGGTATTCCCGGCCTGCCCCGAATAGCGCCGTGCGACCGGCGCCAGGCAGGAGCCGCCCCGTTCGTACAGGAGAGCGCGGCATGCCTCCTGGCCGAGCGCATCCTTGTTGCGCTCGCAGGCGTCGCCGAGGCGGCGCGGCAGGCTGCGCAGCAGGCTGGCGTCCGCTTCGGACATGTTCAGCATCGCAGCGGCAAGCGCCGCGCCGGGGCCGTCCGCGGACTGGGACCCCCAGGAAACGGCGGCATTCGCGGCTTGCTCGCTCTGCCTGTGCTGGATCGCCCAGGCCAGCACGGCCAGCAGGACGATCGCGAACACCGCGCCGAAGCCCTGGATGCGCTTCGCGCCGGCTTGCGCTGCGCGGGCGGGCCGCGGCAGTCCGGCGGGAAGGCTGCCGGGCTGGTCGTGGAAAACGATGACAGCGGCGCGTTGCCAGTCCAGGCTGGTCGCATCGAGCGGCGCGGCGTAGCTGCGCTTCGGATAAATCACGGCCATTGCTGTTGGTCTCCACGCTAGAAAAGTGGGAGTGTAGCGGCATGTGACTCTTGGAAATTTCGTCAATTTGTCACGAGCTGTCGCGACATTGTCGGGTTGTTTATTCGACTGCTCTGTCGTGCCTGCCTTTTTGCTTCCATGCCGCGGGTTATACTGGACGCGCCGCATTCATGACCCATGCCCACGCAGGAATCCATGAACCAGCAATCCGACAAGGCAATGTCGGCCGGCACCCGGGATGGCAACGGGGCGTTCGGCCAGCTGCGTCCCTTCCTGGCCTTCCTGCGCCGGAGGATGGTGCTGCTGCTCGTGTGGCCGGCGCTCGCGCTGGCGGCGGCGATCGTGCTGTGGGCCTATGTGCTGCTCGACCTCGAGCAGGAACGCAGCGACCGCCGGGCCGAACTGCAGCAGCAGGTCGATGCCTATGCGCGCAGCTACATCATCCGCACGCGGCGCTCGATCGGCGATACCGACCGGCTCTTGCTGCTGCTGCGCCACCAGTGGGCGACTTCCGGGCAGCGCCTCGATCTGTCCGGCACCATCGAGGCCGGGATTTTCTCGAAGCAGTATATTGCCGCGGTCGCCCTGATCGACGGCTACGGGCGCATCGTCACCAGCACCCATCCGGATGCCGTCGGTATGTATGTCGGCGACCAGGCGTATTTCGTCGAGCAGCAGCGCGCCGGCGGCGACAGCCTCTACCTGAGCGGGCCGATGGACGGCCGGCTGTCGAACCGGGAAGTGATCGCCTTCACGCGCCCATTGCTTGCGCCCGGCGGCCGCTTCGACGGCATCGTGCTGGTGACGGTCTTCCCGTCCTTCTTCACCCAGCATTATGCCGAGCCCATCCTGAGAGAGCACGGCATGGTGGGGCTGACGCGGCGCGATGGTTCGGTAGTGGCAACCCGCGCGGGGAGCGACGTCCATTCCTTCCATGCGCCATTCCTGCGCGCACCCATGCCGCCAGGGAGCGCGGGCGTGCGCCGCCTCGGCGGCCAGGGCTGGTTCGTGGACGGCCGCATGCGCGTGGTGGGCTGGCAGCCGTTTCCCGACCTGGGCCTGATCGGCTTCGTCGGCCTGGACGAGTATAGCGCCATGGCGCCCTACCGCGAGCACCGGGAGACCGCCTTCGCCGGCGCCTGGTGGAATACCGCCTGGATCGCGCTGGTCACGCTGCTGGCCACCAGTTTCTACGTGCATGCGAAGTGGCGGCGCTACCAGGTGGAGTCGATCCGCTCGACCTACCGCCTGGCCACCGAGGAAGCGGGCGAAGGCTTCTTCATCAACCGGCCCTTGCGCGACCGCCGGGGCGTCATCCGCGACTTCGAGATCGTCGACTGCAATCAGCATGGCGCCGACATGTTCGGCAAGCGTCCGGAGCAGCTGATCGGGCACCGCTTGTCGGAGTTCTACGACGGCGAGCTGTTTCGCCGGGCCTGCGCACGCCTGTGCAAGGCGCTCGCCGCCGGCATCTACGACCGCGAGCTCGAGGTGCCACCGGGACCGGACCAGCTGTTGCGCGCGCGCTGGATCCGCTACAAGGCGGTGCGCGCCGGCGGCGACGACCTGGCGGTCACGATCCGCGACATCAGCGAGAGCAAGGCCCATTTGACCGAGCTCGAACGCAGGAGCAACTCGGACGGGCTCACCGGCCTGCCGAACCGCTACTGGATCCAGCAGTACCTGCCCACGGCGATCGAGGCGGCGCGCGCCGGCGGCCACGGGCTGGCGGTGCTGTTCGTCGACCTGGACGGCTTCAAGACCGTCAACGACGCGCTCGGGCACGCGGCCGGGGACGAGCTCCTGCGCACGGTCGGCAAGCGCCTGAAGACCGCGGTGCGTCCGCGCGACCATGTGGTGCGCCTGGGCGGCGACGAGTTCGTGGTGCTGCTGGAGCAGACCGGCGGCCCGGCGGACGTCGAGCACGTGGCCGGGCGCGTGCTGGGCGCCTTCCGCGACGGCTTCCACCTGCAGCGAAGCACCCATGTGCTCAACGCCTCGATCGGGATCAGCCTGTTCCCCGAACACGGCGGCGATGCGGAGACCCTGCTCAAGCACGCGGATATTGCGATGTATTCGGTCAAGACCGAGGGCAAGGGCCAGTACCGCTTCTTTCAGTCGCGCTTCTACGAGGCGATCCGCACCCGCCTGGAGACCGAGATGGAGATGCGGCGCGCGCTCGACCAGCGCCAGTTCGTGGTGCACTACCAGCCGCGCGTGGACCTGAGCGCGGGCACGGCGTCGAGCATGGAAGCGCTGGTGCGCTGGGAGCGCCCGGGCAAGGAGCTGATCGGGCCGGACCGCTTCATTCCGCTGGCCGAGGAGACCGGCCTGATCGTGCGGCTGGGCGAACAGGTGGTCGACAGCGTCTGCCGCCAGCTGGCCTACTGGTCGCGCAGCGGCGCGGCGCTGGTGCCGGTGTCGGTCAACGTCTCTCCGCGCCAGTTCAGCCAGTGCGACATCCTGGCGCTGTTCCGAAGCGCGATCGCGCGCCACGGCATCGACCCGGCGCTGCTGGAAATCGAGCTGACCGAATCCTCGATGATGCAGGAGGGGATAGGCGAATCGGGCGTGTTCGGCCAGCTGCGCGAGCTGGGCATCAAGCTGTGCATCGACGACTTCGGCACCGGGTATTCCTCGCTGTCCCAGCTGCAGCGCCTGCGCTTCGACGTGCTCAAGATCGACCGCGCCTTCGTGCTGCGCATCGAGCACCCGGAAGGCGACACCCTGATCGCATCGATGATCGCGATGGCGCATGCGCTGGGCATGCGGGTGGTGGCCGAGGGCGTGGAGAACCAGCGGCAGATGCAGCTGCTGCAGACCTTGGGCTGCGACGAAGGGCAGGGCTACTTCTTTTCGCGGCCGGTGCCGCCGGGCGAGACCCAGCCGGTGGGGGCGCGCGCCTTTCAAGCGGCGCGCTAAGCGCTGTAATGTTGTCTGGTTACAGCCCTATCGACGCCGATTGTCTGTACATGAGGCTGCATCTGCGTACCGGTGAAACAAAACTACATGGCCGGGCCGGTTTTGTGTCATGCTCTTACCTGCGGCCGGGCAGCCCGCCGCCTGTTCACGACAACCAGAACAACGACAACGACCCATGACAACGACAACGATAGCCCGCCTGGCGCTGTGCCTGATGGCCAGCCCGCTTGCCTTCGCCCAGAATGCCGACCGCCAGCTGGAAGGCGTCACCCGCAACCAGAACACGCTCGAGATCGCGACCAATGACGGCCGCTACCTGATCCGTCCCTACGCGGACAACATCGTCGAGACCACTTTCGTGCCGAAAGGCGAGCGCTACGACCCGGCTTCGCACGCCGTGGTGCTGGTCCCGGCGCCGGTCGCCGCGACCCTGAAGGACGAGGGCGGGCGCGTCACCTACGCGACCGAGGGCATCAGCGTCACCGTGGACAAGCAGCCTTTCCGCATCAGCTATGCCTACAAAGGCAAGCCGCTGGTGGCGGAAAAGCGCGGCTACGCGCGCCCCAAGGGTGATGCGCTGGAATCGATCGAGTTTGCGCTCGACGGCGGCGAAGCACTCTACGGCGCCGGCGCGCGCGCGGTCGGCATGAACCGCCGCGGCAACCGCTTCCGCCTCTACAACCGGGCCGACTACGGCTACGGCAAGACCTCGCAGCTGCTGAACTTCACGATTCCGGTGGCGCTGTCCTCGAAGCTGTACGCGATCCACTTCGACAACCCGCAGACCGGCTGGCTCGACTTCGACAGCCGCCGCGACGGCACGCTGCGCTACGAAGTGGGCGGCGGGCGCAAGACCTACCAGGTGGTCGCGGGCGACAACTGGGATCAGGTGATGGCCGGCTACACCAGCCTGACCGGCCGCCAGCCGCTGCCGCCGCGCTGGGCCTTCGGCAATTTCGCCAGCCGCTTCGGCTACAAGAGCGAAGCCGAGACGCGCGCCGTGGTCGACAAGTTCGCCGCCGAGAAGATCCCGCTCGACGCCGTGGTGCTCGACCTGTACTGGTTCGGCAAGACGGTCAAGGGCACGATGGGCAACCTGGACTGGGACCGCGACACCTTCCCGAACGCCGAGAAGATGATGGCGGACTTTTCGAGGAAGGGAGTGAAGACCATCCTGATCAGCGAGCCTTTCATCCTGACCACCTCGAAGCGCTGGCAGGAAGCGGTGGACCGCAAGGTGCTGGCGACGGACGCTGCCGGCAGGCCCTTCGTGTACGACTTCTACTTCGGGAACACCGGCCTGGTCGACCTGTACAAGCCGGAAGGCCGCGCATGGTTCTGGGATATCTACAAGGGCCTGAAGCAGGGCGGCGTGGGCGGCTGGTGGGGCGACCTGGGCGAGCCGGAGATGCATCCGGGCGCGCTGCTGCACGCCGCCGGCACCGCCGACCAGGTACACAACATCTACGGCCACGACTGGGCGCGCCTGATCGCCGAAGGCTACCAGAAGGACTTCCCGGACGAGCGCCCCTTCATCCTGATGCGCGCCGGCTATTCGGGCTCGCAGCGCTTCGGCATGATCCCGTGGTCGGGCGACGTCAGCCGCAGCTGGGGCGGCCTGCAATCGCAGATGGAGATCTCGCTGCAGATGGGCATGCAGGGCCTGGCCTATATGCATTCGGACCTGGGCGGCTTCGCCGGCCCGGTGCTGGACGACGAGCTCTACGTGCGCTGGCTGCAGTACGGCGTGTTCCAGCCGGTCTTCCGCCCGCACGCGCAGGATGCCGTGCCTTCCGAACCTGTGTTCCGCAGCGAGCGCACCAAGGTGCTGGCGCGCGAGGCGGTGTGGCTGCGCTACGCGATGCTGCCGTATAACTACACCATCGCCTTCGACAACAACCAGACCGGCATGCCGCTGATGCGCCCCCTGATGTTCGTCGAGACCGATCCGGACAAGCCTGCCGACCGTTCGACCACCTACCTGTGGGGGCCGGACTTCCTGGTGGCACCGGTGGTGGAACCGGGCGCGACGCGCACCGAGGTCTACTTCCCGACCTCCAGCAAGGTCTGGTTCGACTTCCATACCGGCGCGGCCCACCGGGGCGGCGTGCTGGAAGTGGTCAGGCCGGAAGAAGCGCACATCCCGGTGTACGTGCGCGCCGGCGCCTTCATCCCGATGGCCAAGGTGGCGCAGACCACGCGCGACTACGACAGCCGGAGAATCGACCTGCACTACTACCACGACGCCTCGGTGGCCGCCTCCAGCGGCAAGCTGTATGACGACGACGGCGAGACCGCACAGGCCTATGAAAAGGGCCGGTACGAGATCGTGCGCTTCGCCAGCACCTACGCAAGCGGCAAGCTGGACGTGGCGTTCGAGACCGAGACCGGCAAGGCCTACCAGGCGGCCGAGCGCGGCTTCGCGCTGAAGGTGCACAACCTGCAGGCCTCTCCGCGTGGCGTCACGGTGGACGGCCGCGCCGCGCGCTTCAATTGGAACGCCAGGCACAAGCTGCTCGAAATCAGTGTCCCGGCGCGCAAGCAGCAGTCGGGCAAGGTCTCGATCACGCTGTAAGCGCAAGCGAACGTCGCCGCCAGGCGAAACTCGCTAGAGTGGGAAGCTTCGTCCACGGAGCTTCCCATGACCGCTGCCCAACCCCTGCGCTACCAGCCCGGCTACGAGCACATTGCCGTGGACGAGGCTGAATCCATCCGCTCCCTGCAAAACGTCTTCGCCGGCATGGCCCGCAAGGTGGCCGAGGCCGAAGGCCATGCGCACCGCGCCGTCCACGCCAAAGGCCACGCGTTGCTGCGCGGATGGCTCACGGTATCCGAAAACCTGCCGCCGGCGTATGCGCAGGGCCTGTTCTCGGGTGCCGGCGCCTACGAGGTGCTGTTGCGCTGGTCCTCGCCGCCTGCCGAGCAGCTGCCCGACAGCGTCTCGACGCCGCGCGCGGTGGCGCTCAAGGTCCTGGAAGTGCCTGGTGAACGGCTGGATGCCGGGAAGGAGGGCAGCTCGCAGGACTTCCTGATGGTGAACGGCCCGGCTTTCGCGCGGCCGGATCCGCAGGCCTTTCTGCCGGACGCCAAACTGCTGGCCGCCGCGACCAACCGCACGCCGGCCGGCAAGTCCGCGATCTCGGCGATGATGCGCACGGCGGAAGCGGCGGTCGAAGCGCTGGGCGGCAAGAGCGCCAGGATCAAGGGCATGGGCGGGGAGCCGCAGCGTCATCCGCTGGGCGAGACCTATTTCACGCAGACGCCTTTCCTGTATGGCGAGTACATGGCGAAGTTCTCGCTGGCGCCGGTGGCGCCGCTGCTGCTCGCGCTCGACGGAGCCGGCCTGCCGAACGACGCGGATGCGCAGCGCGAAGCCATCGCGGCGCATTTCGCGGACCGGGGCGGGGAGTGGGAATTGCGGGTGCAGCTGTGCACGGATGTGGAGAAGATGCCGGTCGAGGATGCATCGGTGGCGTGGCCGGAAGACCTGAGTCCTTATGTGGCCGTGGCGCGCCTGGGCATCGAAGCGCAGGCCAGCTGGGATGAGGCGGCATCGCCGCGCCGGGAGGACGGGATCGCCTTCGATCCGTGGAACTGCCTGAGCGCGCATCGGCCACTGGGGGCGATCAACCGGGCGCGCAAGGAGGTGATGGCGACGTCGAGGCAGTTGCGGTCGGACTTCAATCGCTGTCCGATCCACGAGCCGGCCGCGGGCAGCCAGTCATCCTGAGCTGGCGCCAGCGCTGAGGAATCAGCGCGCCACGATCAGGCGCAGACCCAGGCCAATGAAGATCGCCCCCGCCACCCGGTCCAGCCACATGCCCGCCGTCGGCGTCCGGTTCAGCCACTGCCCGATCGCCCCCGAGAAATACCCCAGCATCCCGAACAGCAGCGCCGCCTGCAAGGTGAAGGTCACCCCCAGCGCGGCCGTCTGCCAGTTCGCGTCGCCGCGCGAGGCGATCACGAACTGCGGCAGGAAGGACAGGAAGAACAGCACCACCTTCGGATTGATCGAATTCGCCACCAGCCCCTTGACGAACAATTTGCCCGGCGTCTCGTCCGCGCCCGGGCCGGCCGCGCCGACCTTGGCGCCGCCGCGGCTGCGGATCGCCTGCCAGCCCATCCAGATCAGATACAGGCCGCCCGCCACCTTGAGCGCCGTGAAGGCCGCCGGCGAGGCCGCGATCAGGGCGCTGACGCCGATCACGGCCAGGATGGTGTGGTTCAGGCAGCCGAGCGCGCAGCCCAGGCCGAAGGCGATGCCGCGCGCGCGGCCCTTGGCGATGCCCAGGCTCAGCACCATCAGGTTGTCGGGGCCCGGGGACAGGGTGATCAGGACGGCGGCGGCAAGGAAGCCGGCAAATTGTTCAGGCGACAGCATGGGCCAGGGAAATTAACAAAAGGGCAAACAGGATAACGCAGCTTTGCCCCTTCGTGTTCACGTCTTCCCGATCGCATCCAGGTCGAGCTCGACCCAGGTCGGCGCATGGTCGCTCGGCTTCTCGCGCGCCCGCACGAACTTGTCGACCCCGGCCGCCTTCAGGGCCGGCGCCAGCGAGGGGCTGAGCAGCAGGTGGTCGATGCGCAGCCCGGCATCGCGTCCGAAGGCATCGCGGAAGTAATCCCAGAAGGTATAGATCGTCTCACCCGGATGCAGCGCGCGCAACGCGTCGGTCCAGCCCTGGGCCACCAGCCGGTGGAAGGCCTCGCGCGTTTCGGGTCGGAACAGGGCGTCGGTCAGCCAGCGCTCCGGCTTGTAGACGTCCAGCTCGGTGGGCATGACGTTGTAGTCGCCCGCCAGCACCACCGGCACGCCGGCGTCCAGCAGGCCCTGGGCGCGCTCGATCAGGCGCTCGAACCAGGCCAGCTTGTAGTCGAACTTGGGGCCCGGCGCCGGGTTCCCGTTCGGCAGGTAGAGGCAGCCGACCAGGATGCCCTGGTAGGCGGCCTCGATGTAGCGGCTCTGTTCGTCCGTCGGATCGCCCGGCAGGCCACGCTGGACTTCCTGGGCCGGGCCGTCGCGCGTCAGGATGGCGACGCCGTTCCAGCTCTTCTGGCCGTGCCAGAGGGGGTGGTAGCCGGCGTCGCGGATCGCCGCTTCGGGGAACTTTTCGTGCACGGCCTTGAGTTCCTGCAGGCAGACCACGTCGGGCCGGCGCTCATCGAGGTACTGGAGCAGGGCGGACAGGCGGCTGGAAATGCCGTTGACGTTGTAGGTGACGACGAGCATGGTGGGTTCCGGAAGCGTTGTTGAGATGGATTGTGCCTGCGCCGCGCGCCTTTCGTCGCACGCGTTGCCGAGTGAAACACGGCCTTTATAGCGAAACGAGCATTTTCTTATGGTTATATATTCGTTTTGGCATATATGCGTTTGTCATATACTGCTGGGATCGAATATTTTTAGCTTTGGAGCACCCATGTTCAGCCGCCGTCATTTTGTCATCAGCGCCTTCGCCCTGTCCGCATTCGCAAGCGGGGCCGCCCACGCCGACCAGCTGGCGGACATCAAGAAGAAAGGCGAGATCGTGTTCGGCGTGCTCGGCACCGATGAGCCGAACAGCTTCATCGAGCCGAAGACCCGCCAGCTGGTGGGCTACGAGATCGACCTGGCCGCCGCCGTCGCGAAGAAGCTGGGCGTCAAGCCGGTGTTCAAGCAGATGGCCGTCTCGGCCCGCATTCCCGAGCTGCAGCAGGGCCACGTGGACATCCTGGCCGCCACGCTCACCCACAACAAGGAACGCGAAGCGCAGGTCGATTTCGCACTGACCCACTTCGTGACCGGCTCCAAGGTCATGGTGCGCGCCGCCGGCGGGGTCAAGGAGCTCGGCCAGCTGGCGGGCAAGAAGGTGGTCACCGTGCGCGGCGGCACCCAGGAAACCAATATCCGCAAGGCCGTGCCGAGCGCCGAGGTGGTCACCTTCGAGAACACCCAGCAGGCCTTCCAGGCCCTGCGCCAGGGGAAAGGCGTCGCCTATGTCAACGACGAATCCTCGCTGCTGGCCGACTACGGCAAGCTGGGCCCGGCCGCCAAGGGCTTCGCCATCCTGCCGACCTCGATCGGCAACGAGTCGATCGCCATGGGCCTGCGCAAGGGCGAAAAGAGCCTGAAGGCGGTGGTCGACCAGACCCTGCGCGAGCTGGAAGCCAGCGGCGCGGCCGAGCAGCTGTTCAACAAGTGGTACGGCCCGGGCACCCGCGCCAACATCGCCAAGCGCCAGTTCAAGATCGCAACCGACAAGATTTGAGCTTGCAGTTCTTCGATCCGACCATCCTGCAGTCCGGCCAGTACCATGACTGGCTGGTGCAGGGCCTGGTCATGTCTCTCCAGCTGACCGCGGCCAGCTTCGCCTTCGCGCTGCCCCTGGGGGCGCTGGTGGCCGTGATGCGCACGTCCTCGTTCGCGCTGGCGCGCGCCGCGGGCGCGGCCCTGGTCGAGGGTATCCGCAACGTGCCGCTGCTGGCCCACCTGCTGTTCTGGTACTTCGCCTTTCCCGAGCTGCTGCCGGAGGGCGCGCGCGAATTCCTGTACGCGCACAACCCGGAAGCCGTGTGCGCCGTGATCGCGCTCTCGCTGTACAGCGGCGTGCACATGGCCGAGGACATCCGCAGCGGCCTCCGCGCGGTGCCGCCCACCCAGCTGGAAGCGGCGCGCTCGCTCGGCCTGGGCCGGGTGGCCGCCGTGCGCCTGGTGCTGCTGCCGCAGGCGCTGCGCGCCTCGGTGCCGCCGCTGCTGTCGCAGACCGTCAACCTGTGGAAGGACACCAGCGTGGCCACCGTGATCGGGGCCGCCGAGATGATGTACCAGGCCGCGCGCGTGGAGACCGCGAGCTTCCGCAGCGTCGAAGCCTTTGGCTTCGCGACCCTGGCCTACCTGTGCGTGTCGCTGCTGATTTCGCTGGCGGCCCACCTCTACCAGCGCCGCTATCCGGTGCGTCCGGTGTAAGGCGCATCGACCTGTCCCCATGCTCGAACTGATCGATACCTACTGGCTGTACTTCCTGGTCGGCCAATATCCCGAAGGCCCGCTGGGCGGCCTGGCGCTGACCGTGCTGCTCTCGGGCGCGGCGCTGGTGCTGGCCATGCCGCTCGGCCTCCTGCTGGGCATTGCGCGCGTCAGCCCCCATGGCGCGCTGCGCTGGCCGGTGGCTGCCCTGGTGCAGCTGGTGCGCGGCGTACCGCTGCTGCTGGTCGTGTTCTGGGTCTACTTCTTCCTGCCGGCCGTGACCGGCGTGAAGACCGGCCAGGCCACCACCATGCTGATGGTGCTGGTGCTGTTCGACGCCATCTACCTGGCCGAGATCGTGGCGGCGGGCATCCGCGCGCTGCCCAAGGGCCAGCTGGAAGGCGCGCGCTCGCTGGGGCTGGGCTACGGCCAGGCGCTGCGCCACGTGGTGCTGCCCCAGACCGTGCGCAATGGCCTGCCGTCGCTGGTCAGCCAGCTGGTCTCGACCATCAAGGCGACCTCGCTCGGCTACATCATCGGCCTGTCGGAAGTCTCGTTCATCGCCACCCAGGTCAACACCCTGGTGTTCACCCAGGCGGTCGAGGTCTACCTGATCCTGGCGCTGAGCTATTTCGTACTCTGTTTCGGCCTGTCGCGGCTGGCCTTCCTGCTCGAGCGGCGCCTGCAACGCCGCCCGCTGCGGTCTTCGTAAAAGGATGTGTGAACGATGATCGTTCTCGATAAAGTCAACAAGTGGTACGGCGACTATCATGCGCTGGCCGATGTCACCGGGCGCGTCGGCAAGAACGAGGTGGTGGTGGTGTGCGGGCCTTCGGGATCGGGCAAGTCGACCCTGATCCGCACCCTCAACCGGCTCGAGGAAATCGACGGCGGGCGCATCGAGATCGACGGGCGCGACATTCATGCGCGTGGCCTGGATGTCAACGGCCTGCGCGCGGGGATCGGCTTCGTGTTCCAGCACTTCAACCTGTTCCCGCACCTGACGGTGCTGGAGAACTGCACCCTGGCGCCGGTGCAGCTCAAGCGCGCCACCGCGCAGGAAGCGCGCGAGTACGCCATGCACCTGCTGGAGAAGGTGGGGCTGGCGCACAAGCACGGCGCCTATCCGAACGAGCTCTCCGGCGGCCAGCAGCAGCGCGTGGCGATCGCCCGCGCGCTGGCGATGCGCCCGCCGATCATGCTGTTCGACGAGCCGACCAGCGCGCTCGATCCGGAGATGGTGGGCGAGGTGCTGCAGGTGATGCGTGCGCTCGCGAATCAGGGCATGACCATGGTTTGCGTAACCCACGAGATGGGCTTCGCGCGCGAGGTGTCGGACCGCGTCTGGTTCATGAGCGAGGGCAAACTCCTCGAGCAGGCGAAGCCCGGGGAGTTCTTCACCAGGCCCCAGCATCCGCGCGCGCAGCAGTTCCTGGCCGACGTTCTCCGCTAGCGGTCTACTTGCGCACCAGCGACCACTGCTGGTTGCTGCCGTTATTCACCGGCCACTGGATGATCTGCGCATTCTCCGCCGTGCTCTTGTTCTGCACGTCCAGCACCATGCCGCTCAGCTGGTTTGCCACCGTGTAGTAGCCCGCCGACGGGCTGGCGAAGCGCCAGCGCTGGCCGGCGCCGGCCCAGTAGCCCCATTGGGCGATGCTGGTCCCCGCCGTCGTCGAATTGCCGTAGTTGTCCAGGCTGCGCAGGCTGTTGGCGTTGATGACGCTGTAATAGCCGTCGCCCTGGCCGATCAGGTACCACTGCTGGTGCTTGCCGTTGGCGTCGCTGGCCTGCTGCACCAGCGCGCCGTCCGCCGCCGAGGCGCCCGCCACGCCCAGGACCTTGCCGCTCAGGCGCGACTTGAAGGCGACCACGCCGTCGCTGATGCCGCCGCAGCCGGCGAAATTGCTGAAATTGCGCGTCAGGCTTGGCCAGCCGTTCGCATAGCTCATGCGCAGGATGTCGAGCTTGGCCTTGCCGCCGTCGTTCAGGTCGTAGTAGTGGGTGGACACGAAATGGCAGCCATCCTGCTTCAGCAGGCCCACATGGCCCGGTCCGCGGTAGTTGCCGTCGCTGACCGGCAGCACCGTGCGCGTGCCGGAATAGGGGCCGCGGATATTGGTCGCGCGCTGGACCTCGACGTAATAGCTGCTGTCGGCGCCCTTGCAGCAACTGCCGCGGTTGACGAACAGGTAATAGTCATTGCCGTTGCGGGTGATATAGGGCGCTTCGATATCCCGGTGCCCGCCGCCCCAGATCGTGCTGACGCTGCCCGACAGCTTGCCGGTGGCCTGGTCGATCTCGGCCAGCCCGATCCCGCCAAAGAAAGAGCCCCAGGACATATACACCTTGCCGTCGTGGTCGCGGAACAGGGCCGGGTCGATGGCGTTGATCTCGCCGCTGCCCCCGAAGGATTCGACCACGATGCCGAGGTCGGTCCAGGAGGGATTCTTGAGCGATGCGCTGCGCGCCACCCCGATGGCCGAATTCGAACTGCCGAAGCTCGATACCGAATAGTACAGGTAGTAATAGCCGTTCATCCGGATCAGGTCCGGCGCCCAGAACGCGCCGCTGAAGTCCGGGATCTTGTTCCTGATCCAGGCAGGGTAGGTGGCGAATACCGGGCCCGGGCCGCCGGTCCAGGTCTCCAGGTCCTTCGAGGTCGAATACCAGATGCCGGTGCCGGTCGTGAAATTGAAATAGGTATCGCCGTCCCTGGTGATGGCGCCGGGGTCGTGGGCGTTCTTGAGTCCGGCCAGTTCGATGGCCGGCGCGGAAGCGGCGCAGACAAGCAGGCACAAGGCCGCCAGGATGTTTTTCATTGAGGTCTCCAGTTGTTGTCATGTTGTATGTACTGCTCGACCAGATTAGGCGCGCCCGGGGTGCGCTACCAATGAAATAAATCGCGCGTGCGATGCGCGTTCCGGTATCTCTTCCATGCAATCTGCATGTCACGGAAATAACCAATAGTAACTTGAGGTCAAGAGCGTTTCCATTATTGAACTACCCATGGCGGTTCCGACAAGCTTGCTGCGGAGCTCACGCGCTCCAGAGTGAGAGCGACATCTTTTCCGGCTGAAAACGAAAAAATCGCCCATCCGCAACAACATTTGTTTGAAACCGATTGTCACTGGGAAAAAACGTGCTTATACTCGGATCAGTGTCTGAAAAGGGCAAACTCCGCGAAAGCGGAGGACGCAAAGTCAACGGTCTAATGAGCCTCCGGGCTCGATGACGGCAGGACTGCCAGTGTCGATCCGTACAGCCAAGTGAACCCTCGGGTTCGCATGTACTGCGCTTGCTAGCAATCCTGGATGTCGCCAACTTTAGGATTAGCTAGTCATGCAATTTACCTCCGCCACCTTCCGCAAGACCTCCATCGCTTTCGCAGCGGGCCTCGTTTCCCTGATCGGCGTATCGAACGCCCATGCCGCACCGAAGGGTGAATTCGCGCGCGGCCGCATCATCGTCGAAACCCGCGCCGGCGTGTCGGCTTCCGAGCTCGACAAGGCCGTCAAGGCGCACGGCGGCAAGTCGTCCGAGAAGCTGGGCCAGAGCAACCTCCACGTGGTCATGCTGCCGCCGGGCCTGTCGGAAGAAGACGCGGTCGAGAAATTCTCGCGCCGTCCGGAATTCAAGTTTGCCGAACTCGACTATAAAGCCACGGTCGCCCTGGCGGTCACCGACCCCTACATCGGCAGCGCCTGGCACATTCCGAAGATCGGCGCCTCGACCGCCTGGGACAATTCCCAGGGCGCGGGCGTGACCATCGCCGTGCTGGACACCGGCGTCGCCGTGACCCACCCTGACCTGAAGGACCGCATGGTCGCCGGCTACAACGCCGTCAACGGCGGCACCGATGTGACCGACCTGTGCGGCCACGGTACGGCCGCCGCCGGCGCCGCAGCCGCCACCACCAACAACGGCCTGGGCGTCGCCGGTATCGCAGGCGCGGCCCGCATCATGCCGATCCAGATCTCCTACAAGGACAGCACCGGCTGCCACGCCTACGCCAGCACCATCGCCAAGGGCATCACCTGGGCCGCCGACCACGGCGCGCGCGTCGCCAACGTCAGCTTCGTGGGCATCGCCAACAGTTCGTCGGTCCGCAGCGCCTCGCGCTACATGAAGAACAAGGGCGGCCTGGTGTTCATCTCGGCGGGCAACAACAACAAGGACGAGGGCATCGCCGCGGACACCGGCTACATCATCGTGTCGGCCACCGACAACTACGACAACCGCGCCAGCTTCTCGAGCTGGGGCAGCTTCGTGTCGCTGGCGGCGCCGGGCACCGGCATCTGGACCACCACCAGCACCCTGGGCTACACCACCAAGAGCGGCACCTCGTTCTCCAGCCCGGTGAGCGCCGGCGTCGCCGGCCTGCTGATGGCGGCCCGTCCGGACCTGAGCAGCGAGCAGATCGAATCGCTGATCTTCAAGACCGCGGTCGACCTCGGCGCCGCCGGCCGCGACCCGATCTTCGGCTACGGCCGCGTGAACGCCGGCGCCGCGATGACCGCCGCACGCGGCTACACTTCCGCCGTCGACAGCACCGCGCCGAGCGCCGCCATCTCGGCGCCGCTGGGCAGCAGCTCGGTGTCGGGCCTGGTACCGGTCAACGTCAACGCCAGCGACAACGTGGGCGTGGCCCGCGTCGACCTGAAGGTCAACGGCACCGTGGTCGCCAGCGACAACGCCGCGCCATACAGCTTCAGCTGGAACTCGGCCGGCGTGGCGAACGGCATGGCCAGCCTGGTCGCCGTCGCCTACGACGCCGCGGGCAATGCCGGCAGCTCGGCCGCCGTGTCGGTCAACGTGGCCAACACCACCCCCGGCGTCGTGACCACCGACACCACCGCGCCGAGCCTGGCCATCAACAACCCGGTCAACGGCGGCAGCGTCAACGGCCAGGTGACGGTGAGCGTCAGCGCCTCGGACAACGCCGGCGCGGCGGGCATCACCAACAGCATCGCCATCGACGGCGCCGTCAAGGCGAGCGGCACCGGCGGTTCGCTGGCCTATGCCTGGAACAGCAAGAAGTCGGGCAAGGGTACCCACAGCATCACCGCCACTTCGCGCGACCGCGCAGGCAACACCACCACCCGCACCATCAGCGTGACCGTGCGCTGATCGGCGCAGCCGGCCTGCAATGAAAAATGGCGCCCGCGAGGGCGCCATTTTCGTTTGCGGCGGGGCCGAAGCTCAGCGGCGGCGGCGCAGCATCAGGCCGGCAAGGCCCGCGCCCAGCAGCGCGAGGCTGGCGGGTTCCGGCACTTCGCCCGGATCGCCCGGATCGTTGCCTGGCACCGTCACGAAATGGCCCAGGCGGCCGATGTTGCAGCGGTTGTCGTTCGGGCCGTCCGAGCAGTCGCCTCCGCTCAGGAAATTCACCTGCTCGTCGCTGAACACCAGCTGGGTCAGGTCGCCCACGTTCTCGAAGAAGTAGGAGTCGAGCTGGGTCTTGGTGCCGCCGACGCCGAATTTCAGCACGAAGTAGCCGGGCTCTGCCGGGCCCACATCGATCACCCAGTAGCCGGTATCGGCGTCGCGCACGGCGACCGGGCTATTGTCGCGGAACAGGTCGCTTACTTCCCAATCGCCTCCCGTCAATTCCTCGAGCTTGTCCAGGGTGTCTTCGTCACCCGCGTTCTGCATGTCGTACCCTTGATTGGTCAGCAGCGTGTCGAGGATCGGCGCTGCGCTTGCATTGCTTGCAGCAAAACTGGCGGCTGCGGCGCCGGCGATCAGCAGAGCTTTCAAAACGGATTTCATTATTTCCCCTGGTTTATGTTGTACCGGGATATGAGCAAGGGCCGTGCCAGCGCAGGTAAATACTTGATTTACATTGAATCCGGTAGAAAGCACAGCGCCGCCTGGCGCGAAGGTGTAAGACTAACCGACAGTTACAATGTTGCGCGTGGCAAATGATGATTTCCGCAAACCGATGGGGCAGGGAAATGCGGGGCGCGCAGTGCCGGTATGTCGAGGTGCCGACTTGATGGCGTCAGGGACGCTTGTTAACTGCCGGTTACTTCACCTGGGCCGATCTTTTTTCGATCGCGTCCCGCGCCGCTCCCGTTGCCGGGCAAGTCGCCTTGGGGCAGGGTACGCGGTTCCACCCCTTCCTTCGTCATCACGACCGGCCGGATGCTGCCGTCTTCATTGAAGTACAGGCGCTCGATCGCCATTTCGCGGTGATGGCCATTGCTCGTGTCCAGGGGGCGGCGGTGGTAGGCGATGTACCAGTCGTCGGTGCCCGGAATGTTGATCACCGAGTGATGGCCCGCGCCTCTCGCTACCCTGGGGTCCTGGGCCAGGATCGTGCCGGCCCGCTTGAAGGGGCCTGCCGGCGAGCTGCCCCGCGCGTAGGCGACGCGGTAATCCGGGCCGGTCCATCCTCCTTCCGACCACATCAGGTAATACACGCCCTTGCGCTTGACCATGAAGGAGCCTTCGACGTAGGCCGGATCGGGCGTGATCTCCTTGAACATCTCGCCGTCCGGGAAGGGGGCAAGCGCCAGCAGATCGGGGGACAGCCTGGCGACATTGGCGTGCTTCCATCCGCCGTAATACAGGTAGACCTGGCCGTCGTCGTCCTTGAAGACCATCTGGTCGATCGGCTGGGCGCCGTGATGAATCTTGCCGATCAGGGGACGCCCGAGCGCATCCTTGAACGGCCCCTGGGGACGGTCGCTGACCGCCACCCCGATGCCGCCGGTCTGCTGGTCGCTCTTGATGTCGTTGGCCCCGAAGAAGAGGTAGTACTTGCCCTTGTGTTCGATGCTCGAGGGCGCCCAGACCGCGTAGGCTGCCCAGCTGACGTTTTCGACATCGAGCACGTGGTCGTGCCTGGTCCAGTTCACCAGGTCGGGCGATGAAAACGCGTTGATGAAGGTCTGCTTCAGGTAGGGCTCCCAGATCAGGTGCGATTGCGCGCGCATGTGCGCCTGCTCGGGAGTGAAGGTCCTGGACCGGTCCGGCTTGCCGAAATCATCCGAATAGGTCGGATAGATCCAGTAGGTCTTGCCGAAGATACGGATTTCCGGGTCGGCGTACCAGCCGGGAACGATCGGATTGGCTGCGTGCAGGGGCGCGCACACGGCGCCTGACAAGGCCAGGGCCCGGGCAAGGTAACGCATCGTCAGACAGGCCGTTCTTTTCATGGGCAGTGCTCCACAAGGTGGCGGTCGCCGGCAGCAAGCGCCTCAGAATTGTTCATCCGGGCGCAGATAGCGCCATTGTCCCGGCGGCAGGTCGCCCAGCTTGACCCGCCCGATGCGCACGCGCTTCAGTCCGATGACCTTCAGCCCGACCATGTCGCACATCCGGCGGATCTGGCGCTTGCGGCCTTCCTTCAGGGTGAAGCTGAGCTGGTCGTCGTTCTGCCAGCGCACCTTGGCCGGCAGCAGCGGCTTACCGTCCATCCACAGGCCGTGGTTCAGCTTCCGGAGGTCGGCGTCGGGCAGCTTGCCCGGCCTGGTGTACTGCACCCGCACCAGGTACTCCTTCTCGATTGCCGTGTCCTGGCCGATCAGCTGCTTGGCGATGCGGCCGTCCTGGGTCAGCACCAGCAGCCCCACCGAGTCGATGTCCAGGCGTCCCGCCGGCACCAGGCTGCGCAGCTGGGTTGGGTGGAACTGGTCGGGCGACGGGTCGTCGGCCCAGCGGTTCTCCGGCTTGATCAGGGTGACGGCCGGCTGGTAGCCGTCCTCAGCCTGGCCGCTGACGTAGCCGACCGGCTTGTTGATCAGGACCGTCACGCGCTTGGACTGCTCGGCCGCGGCCTGGCGCTCGACCGTGATGCGCTGGGTGGGCAGTACCTTGCTGCCCAGTTCGGAGACCACCTTGCCGTCCACCCGCACCCAGCCTTTGGCGATCCATTCATCGGCTTCGCGGCGCGAGCACAGGCCGAGTTCGGACATACGTTTGGAGAGGCGGAGCGGTTCGGTCATCGTAAAAACAGGAAAAGTCAGATTTTGAGGGCGTCGAGCAGGTCGGTTTCCAGCTGGACCTGCACGCGCGGGTTGTTCAGGGCGGCGCCGTCGATGAGGAACACGTCCTCGACACGCTCGCCCAGGGTCATGATCTTGGCCGTATGCAGGTTGATGCGGTAGCGCTGCAGCACGCTGGCGATGGCGTACAGCAGGCCGACGCGGTCGTTGGCGGCCACAGACAGTACGTAGAACTGGCCGCGCTCATCGGGGCGCAGGTCCACGGTCGGCGTGATCGGGAAGCTGCGCGACATGCGCGACAGGCGTCCGCGCGTCAGGGGCGGCAGCGGGTCGTGCGACAGCAGCAGGGCGCACAACTCGTGTTCGATCAGGCTGATGATGTCGCGGTAGCTGCCTTCGAAGCCTTCGGCCGTGACCAGGAAGCTGTCCAGCGCATAGCCGTGGCGCGTGGTATGGATCTTGGCGTCCAGGATGCTGAAGTTCTTGCGGTCGAAGTAGCTGCAGATGCGCGCGAACAGGTCGGGCTGGTCCTTCAGGTAGACGGCCACCTGCAGGCCTTCGCCGATCGGCGCCAGGCGCGCGCGCACCACGGGCTTCGCGCTGTCGACCTTGTCGTGCAGGGCGCGGGTTTGCCAGGCGATGTCGGAAGCGTCGTGGCGCAGGAAGTAGGCGACGTCGAGCTGCTGCCACAGCGCCTCGTGGGCGTCGGCCGGCAGGCCGAACAGGCGCAGGGTGGCCAGCGCTTCCTTCTGGCGCGTGCGCAGCTCGCGGTCGGCGGAATGGGGTTCGCCCCCGAGCACGCGCAGGGTGACCCGGTACAGGTCTTCCAGCAGCTTGCCCTTCCAGGCGTTCCACACCTTGGGGCTGGTGCCGCGGATGTCGGCCACGGTCAGCAGGTAGAGCGCGGTCAGGTGGCGTTCGTCACGGACCTGGGCGGCAAAGGCCGCGATCACGTCCGGATCGGACAGGTCCTGCTTCTGCGCCACCTGCGACATGGTCAGGTGCTGCTCGACCAGGAATACCACCAGCTCGGTGTCTTCTCCGGACAGCCCGTGCTCCTGGCAGAACTGGCGGGCGTCATCCATGCCCAGCTTGGAGTGGTCGCCGCCCCGGCCCTTGGCGATGTCGTGGAAGAGGGCTGCCACGTACAGCAGCCAGCGGTCGCGGAAGTCGGCGATCAGCTGGCTGCAGAACGGGTATTCGTGGGCGTGTTCCGGCATCGTGAAGCGGCGCAGGTTACGCACCACCATCATGATGTGCTGGTCCACCGTGTAGACGTGGAACAGGTCGTGCTGCATCTGGCCGACGATCTTGCGGAAGGCCGGCAGGTAGCGGCCCAGGATGCCGAATTCGTTCATGCGGCGCAGCGCGTGCACCAGGCCCACCGGCGCCTGCAGGATGCGCAGGAACAGGGCGCGGTTAGCCCGATCGGCGCGGAAGGCGGTGTCGATGCGGGTGCGCGCATGCCACAGCGCGCGCGTGGTGCGCGCCGTCATGCCCTTGATATCGGGGCGCTCGGTCATGGCCACGAAGATTTCGAGCACGCTCGCGGGCTCGCGCTCGAAGGTGTCGTCGGCGGCGATGTCGATCAGGCCGCCCACCTCCTTGAAGCGCGCGTTGATCGGCACCGCGGCCACCGGATGCGGGAACAGCTGGGCTTCGATGTCCTGCAGCAGGATGGTGTTGAGCTGGGTGACCGTCTTGGCCGCCCAATAGTAGCGCTGCATCAGGTATTCGCTGGCGCGCCGCGCGTTGGGGCCGTCGCCGTTCGAGGACAGGCCGAAGGTCTTGGCGATCGCGGTCTGGACGTCGAACACCAGGCGGTCTTCGCGCCGTTTGGTGTGCAGGTGCAGGCGGATGCGGATGTCCTTGAATGCGCGCTCCTTTTCCATCAGCTGGCGCGCTTCCATGCGCGTGATCAGCCCGCGCGTGGCCAGCTGGCCCCAGGACTCGGCCAGGCCGGCCGCCTTGGCCACCCACAGGATCACCTGCAGGTCGCGCAGCGCGCCCGGACTTTCCTTGACGTTCGGCTCGAGCGCAAAGGCGGTGTACTCGTATTTGGCGTGGCGCAGGCGCATCTCGGCCGTCTTGGCCTGGAAGAAGGCTTGCGGGTCCATGGCGGCGCGGTAGCGCCGCTGCAGCGCATCGAACAGCGCTTCGTCCCCGCACACCAGGCGCGCTTCCAGCAGGCTGGTCTGCACGGTGATGTCGGCGGCGGACTCCACCAGGCATTCGTCCACGGTGCGGATGCTGTGGCCGATTTCCAGGCCCAGGTCCCACAGCAGCTGGACCAGGGATTCCAGGCGCACCTGGGTGATGGCGTCGGGCTGCTGCTGGAGCAGGATCAGGAGGTCGACGTCGGAATAGGGGAAAAGCTCGCCGCGCCCGTAGCCGCCCACGCCCACCAGGGCCGTGCTGGCCGGCAGGCCGGCGGCGCGCCAGGCGTCGGCCAGCACGCCGTCGACGCACTGGCGCAGGTTGCGCAGCAGCTTTTCGGGCTTGCCGTCCTCGTGGAAGGCATGGAACACCGCCTGGCGTTCGGCCTTGAGCCGCTGGCGCAGCTCGCTGCGCGCGGAATCCAGCAGGGCGGCCTGTCCCATGGAAGGCTCCTCAGGCGGCAGCGGCGGTGGCGGCGCCCTGGCCCAGCAGCGGCAACACGATGGCCGGCGGCGGCGGGGTGCCCGCCGATTGCGTCAGGATCTCGAAGCCGGTCTCGGTCACCAGGATGGTGTGTTCCCACTGGGCCGAGAGGCTGCGGTCCTTGGTCTTGATGGTCCAGCCGTCCTGCATTTCCTTGATCTCGCGGCGGCCGGCGTTGATCATCGGCTCGATCGTGAAGATCATGCCCGCTTCCAGCTTGTCCAGGGTGCCCGGGCGGCCGTAGTGCAGCACCTGGGGCTCCTCGTGGAACACGCGGCCGATGCCGTGGCCGCAGAACTCGCGCACCACGCTGTAGCCGTGCTTCTCGGCGTGCTGCTGGATCACGTGGCCGATGTCGCCCAGGTGGGCGCCCGGCCTGACCTTCGAAATGCCCAGCCACATGCATTCATAGGTCACTTCCGACAGGCGGCGCGCCAGGATCGAGGGTTCGCCCACGTAGAACATGCGGCTGTTGTCGCCGTGGAAGCCGTCCTTGATGACGGTGACGTCGATGTTCAGCACGTCGCCGTTCTTGAGCACCTTGTCGCCCGGGATGCCGTGGCAGATCACGTCGTTGACCGAGGTGCAGATCGACTTCGGGAAGGGGGTGTAGCCCGGCGGGGCGTAGTTCAGCGGGGCCGGGGTGCTGCCCTGGACGTTGAGCATGTATTCGTGGGCCAGGCGGTCCAGCTCGCCGGTGCTCACGCCCGGCTTGACGAAGGGGGTGAGGTAATCCAGTACTTCGGCGCCGAGGCGGCCGGCCAGGCGCATGCCTTCGATCTCTTCCGGGGTCTTGATGGAAATGGACATAAATAAGGTGTCGTACTCTGAAAGCGGTGAAGCCCGGAACGTGTCTCGGCGACACCCCGGGCGATATCATTCCATTATAAAGGATGTCGTCCACCCCGGTGGCAAGCCTTCCCGGCGGCAGGGAAGCGTGCACGCTTGAAAAATGGACCAAATCCCGCTAGAATCTCGGGTTGCTCGTATTCGCATTGAGCAATGTTGTAAAAACAAGCTGGTTTTTACTGAATTTTTATAGAAATCGCGAGTGTGGCCGCCAAAGGGTGCCGATAAGGTGACTGGCCGCATTCAAGACCCAACCCTGGAGAATTACATGTCCGTTACTATGCGCGAAATGCTGGAAGCCGGTGTTCACTTCGGCCACCAGACCCGTTTCTGGAACCCGAAAATGGCCCCGTTCATCTTCGGTCACCGCAACAAGATCCACATCATCAACCTGGAAAAGACCATGGGGATGTACCAGGACGCGATGAAGACGATCAAGCAGATCGCCGCCAACCGCGGCACCATCCTGATGGTGGGCACCAAGCGCCAGGCGCGCGACATCATCGCCGCTGAAGCCCAGCGCGCGGGCGTGCCTTACGTCGACCAGCGCTGGCTGGGCGGCATGCTGACCAACTTCAAGACCATCAAGACCTCGATCAAGCGCCTGAAGGACATGGAAGCGGCGATCGAAGACGGTTCGGTCGAGAAGATGTCGAAGAAAGAAGCGCTGATGTTCTCGCGCGAACTGATCAAGCTGCAGAAGTCGATCGGCGGCATCAAGGACCTGGGCGGCGTGCCGGACGCGATCTTCGTCGTCGACGTCGGCTATCACAAGGGCACCGTGACCGAAGCCGGCAAGCTGGGCATCCCGGTCATCGGCGTGGTCGACACCAACCACTCGCCGGAAGGCGTTACCCACATCATCCCGGGTAACGACGACTCGTCGAAGGCCATCACCCTGTACGCACGCGGCGTCGCCGATGCGATCCTGGAAGGCCGCGCCAACGCCACCAACGAAGTCGTTGAGATGGTCAAGGCCGGCGGCGACGACTTCGTCGAAGTTTCCGAGCAGGCATAATTTGACGGCAGGCCGCACGGCCTGCCCGTCGTAGAAAGGGGGAGCCGTACCACGTGCCCCCCTTTTTTTAAGCACAAGATTTAGCAGAAATATATCGTTCGACTGTCCGCCGGACAGCCGGGCACCTGAACCAACATTTAGGAGAATACACATGGCAGCGATTACTGCAGCGATGGTGGGCGAACTGCGCTCCAAGACCGACGCACCGATGATGGAATGCAAGAAAGCACTGACCGAGGCTGATGGCGACATGGGCCGCGCGGAAGAGATCCTGCGCGTCAAGCTGGGCGGCAAGGCCTCGAAGGCAGCGTCGCGCATCACCGCCGAAGGCGTGGTGGCGGCTTACATCGCCGGCAACGTCGGCGCGCTGGTCGAAATCAACAGCGAAACCGACTTCGTCGCCAAGAACGACGACTTCCTGGCCATGGCCAACCTGGCAGCCCGCCTGGTCGCCGAAAAGAACCCGGCCGACGTCGACGCCCTGGCGCAGATCGAACACGAGGGCAAGACCTTCGACGACGTGCGTACGGCACTGATCGGTAAAATCGGCGAGAATATGACCGTGCGCCGCTTCCAGCGCTTCGAAACCACCGGCAAGCTGGCTTCCTACCTGCACGGCTCGCGCATCGGCGTGATGGTCGAGTTCGAAGGCGGCGACGAGCAGGTCGGCAAGGACGTGGCGATGCACATCGCCGCCATGAAGCCGGTCGCTCTGTCGTCGGAGCAAGTTCCTGCTGAACTGATCGAGAAAGAGCGTTCGGTTGCTCAGCTGAAAGCCCAGGAAGACGCCGACAAGGCCGTCGCCGAAGGCAAGCAGCCGCAGTCGGCCGAGATCGTCGCCAAGCGTATCGACGGTTCGGTGCAGAAGTACCTGAAAGAAGTGTCGCTGCTGAACCAGGCGTTCGTGAAGAACGACAAGCAGTCGATCGAGCAGATGCTGAAGGCCGCCGGCACCACCGTGAAGGCGTTCACCATGTACGTCGTGGGCGAAGGCATCGAGAAGAAGGTTGACGACTTCGCAGCTGAAGTTGCAGCACAGATGGCTGCCAACAAGCAGTAATCGAAAAGCGGGCCGCAAGGCCCGTTTTTTTAAGGGGAAAGGTTTGTTGCGTGGCCATCGGCGGGACTGGCGGCCGCGCGGCAAGTCCGCAGCGAGCCTGCAGCGCTCAACGCGCGGCGCCCCGAAAGCAGCACCCATCCGCCCCAGGGCCGATGAGACCCCCGCCCACGAAGCGGCGGTCAGAACCGAATTCGTAAGAACCATCACATAGGAGCCGCTTCATCATGACAAAACCAGCCTACCAACGAGTCCTTCTGAAACTGTCTGGCGAAGCGCTGATGGGCGATGATGCGTTCGGCATCAACCGTGCGACCATCGACCGCATGGTGGCGGACGTGGCGGAAGTGGCGAAGCTGGGCGTGCAGGTGGCGGTCGTGATCGGCGGCGGCAACATCTTCCGCGGCGTGGCCCCGGGCGCCCAGGGCATGGACCGCGCCACCGCGGACTACATGGGCATGCTCGCCACCGTCATGAACGCCCTGGCCCTGGCCGACGCCATGCGCCACGTGGGCATCACCGCGCGCGTGATGTCCGCCATCAGCATCGAGCAGGTGGTCGAGCCCTACGTCCGTCCGAAAGCCCTGCAGTACCTGGAAGAGGGCAAGGTCGTCGTGTTCGCCGCCGGCACCGGCAACCCCTTCTTCACCACCGATACCGCGGCAGCGCTGCGCGGCTCGGAAATCTCGGCCGAGATCGTCCTCAAGGCCACCAAGGTCGACGGTGTCTACAGCGCCGACCCCAAGAAGGATCCGCACGCCACCCGCTACGAGTCGATCTCCTTCGACGAAGCGATCGCCAAGCACCTGCAGGTGATGGACGCCACCGCCTTCGCGCTGTGCCGCGACCAGAAGCTGCCGATCAAGGTGTTCTCCATCGTCAAGCCGGGCGCGCTGAAAGCCGTGATCATGGGCGAAGACGAAGGTACACTGGTGCACGTTTAAGTTTTAGTTGAACAATCTGAAAGAAGAACAGGAGAGCAGCATGTCCTTAGCTGACGTCAAAAAGAACGCCCAGGATCGCATGGCCAAGTCCATCGAGACCCTGAGGGCCAACCTGGCCAAGGTTCGTACCGGCCGCGCCCACGCCGGCATCCTCGATTCCGTCATGGTCGAATACTATGGCTCGCCGACCCCGCTGTCGCAGGTGGCGAACCTGACCCTGATCGACGCCCGCACCATCGGCGTGACCCCGTTCGAGAAGAAGATGGCCAGCACCATCGAAAAAGCGATCCGCGACTCCGACCTGGGCCTGAACCCGTCGTCGCAAGGGGACACCATCCGCGTGCCGACCCCGCCGCTGACCGAAGAGCGCCGCAAGGAAATGGTCAAGCTGACCAAGACCGAAGGCGAAGACGCCAAGATCGCCGTGCGCAACATCCGCCGCGACGCCAACGAAGCGCTGAAGAAGATGGTCAAGGACAAGACCGCCTCGGAGGACGACGAGCGCCGTGCCTCGGACGAAGTGCAGAAGCTGACCGACAAATTCGTCGCCGAGATCGACAAGCTGCTGGCAGAGAAAGAGAAAGACATCATGACCGTGTAAATACGGCTTGACGACTGAGAGCGCCTGACAAAGGCCTCAGGGCAAGGCGCAGCGTCGAAGTCGGTACTTTGGTACGGCAAGACGATGCAACGCCGCCATGAGGGTTTTGTCAGGCGCTCTTACTCGGCGGACCGGCCCCGGCAGCTTGCCGCGGCCGGTCCGTGTACCTTATGATTGACCATTTTCCCCGCCGGCGACATCTGTTGCCGGCCGCAGCCCACTGGAAGTCATGATATTCAAAAGTTCGACCACCGCTGTCCCCGAAACGCCTAGTGTGCCGCGCCATATCGCGATCATCATGGACGGCAATGGCCGCTGGGCCACCAAGCGCTTCCTGCCGCGCGTCGCCGGCCACGTCAAGGGCGTGGAAGCCGTGCGCGGCGTCGTCGAGCACTGCGTCGAACTGGGCGTGGAATACCTGACCCTGTTCGCCTTCTCGTCCGAGAACTGGCGCCGTCCGGCCGAGGAAGTCTCGCTGCTGATGCGCCTGTTCGTCACCGCCCTCGAGCGCGAAGTCTCGAAGATGCATGCCAACAATATTCGCCTGAAAGTCGTGGGCGACCTGAGCCGCTTCGATCCCAAGCTGCAGGACATGATCGCCGCCGCCGAGCGCCGCACCGCCAACAACACCCGCCTCACGGTCAGCGTGTGCGCCAACTATGGCGGACGCTGGGATATCATGCAGGCAACGAACAAGATGGTGCAGGCCAACCCGGGCGTGAGCGACTACACCGAAGAGATGCTGGCGCCGCACCTGGCCATGGCGTATGCGCCCGAGCCGGACCTGTTCATCCGCACCGGCGGCGAGGAGCGCATTTCGAATTTCCTGCTGTGGCAGCTCGCGTATTCCGAGCTGTACTTTACCCAGACCTTCTGGCCCGATTTCTCGCCCGAAGCGCTGGACGAGGCGATCGCATCCTTCCAGAAGCGCGAGCGCCGCTTCGGCCAGACCGGCGAACAAGTAGCGAAGAAGACCAACTGATGCTGATAACCCGGATCCTCACCGCGCTGGTCCTGCTGGCAGTGCTGCTGCCGGTCCTGTATTCCAATAACTTCACGGCGTTCGCGGTGGTGGCCTCGCTGTTCTTCGGGGCGGCGATCTGGGAATCCTTCCGCCTGTTCAACCCGGGTTCGAAGTACGCGCCGGTGATCGCCGCCTTCTGGACCGCGGCCTTCGCCTACGCCTTCTTCCTGGCCCCGTCCGGCGGCGCCACCACCTTCTGGTTCGCCATCGGCGTGCTGCTGTGGCTGCTGCGCTTCGCGCCCTCGCTCAAGCTCGGCCTGCCGCCGCTGGCCAGCGCGGCCAATACCACGCTCAGTCTCATCTATGCGATCGCGGTGGTGTCCTGCTTCGCCGCCATCGTCACCATGTTCCAGCACTCGGCCCTCTACCTGCTGTCAGTGATGGCCATCGTCTGGGTGGCCGACGTGTTCGCCTATTTCTCCGGCAAGGCCTTCGGCAAGCGCAAGCTGGCGCCGTCCATTTCGCCGGGCAAGTCCTGGGAAGGCGCCATCGGCGGCTGCATCGCCGTCTTGACCGTCGCCACGCTCACCGTGCTGTTCGGCGGCGAAGCGCTGGCCGACACCTTCGCGGTGCGCGTGCAGGCCGGCCTCGGCTGGCCCGGCATGTTCGCCGTACTCATCCTCATCGTCGCCGCCAGCATCGTCGGCGACCTGTTCGAATCCCAGCTCAAGCGCCGCGCCGGCATGAAGGACAGCAGCAACGTGCTGCCTGGCCATGGCGGCGTGCTGGACCGGATCGACGCACTCGTCCCGGTCCTGCCATTGGCTGCCCTGATCGGCGCCTGGCTCTAGAAGGAAGCAGATCATGCAACGCATTACCATCCTGGGCGCCACCGGCTCCATCGGCGCCTCGACCCTCGACGTGCTCGCCCGCCATCCGGAGCGCTACCGCGTCCATGCACTGAGCGCGCACAGCCGCGTCGAGGAGCTGGCGCAGGCTTGCCGAGTCCACCGTCCGCAGCGCGCCGTGGTCGGCACGGCGGAGGCGGCCGCCCGGCTGTCCGCCCTGCTGGCAGACCTGCCTGCGGACCTCCGCATCTCGGTCGAGCACGGCGAACAGGCCCTGTGCGACATCGCCTCCAGCCCGGACACCGATACCGTGATGGCCGCCATCGTCGGCGCCGCCGGCCTGGCCCCCACGCTGGCCGCCGCGCGCGCCGGCAAGAAAGTCCTGCTGGCCAACAAGGAAGCCCTGGTCATGTCGGGCCAGCTGTTCATGGACGCGGTCAAGGAACACAAGGCGACCCTGCTGCCCATCGACAGCGAACATAACGCGATCTTCCAATCGCTGCCGCAGCACTATGCACGTGTTCCCGGCGCGGCGGGCGTGGCCAGGATCCTCCTGACCGCTTCGGGCGGACCCTTCCTCAACCGCGCCGTCGAGACCCTCGGCGACGTGACCCCGGATGAAGCCTGCAAGCACCCGAACTGGGTCATGGGCCGCAAGATCTCGGTGGACTCCGCCACCATGATGAACAAGGGCCTGGAAGTGATCGAGGCCCATTGGCTGTTCGGCGCCCCGGCCGACCTGATCGAGGTCGTGATCCACCCGCAGAGCGTGATCCATTCGATGGTGTCCTATGTCGACGGCTCGGTGCTGGCCCAGCTGGGCAACCCGGACATGCGCACCCCGATCGCGCACGCGCTGGCCTTCCCGGAGCGGATCGACTCGGGCGTGGGCCAGCTCGACCTGACGACGATGGCCGCGCTGCAGTTCCACAAGCCGGACTTCGATCGCTTCCCCTGCCTGGCGCTCGCCTTCGATGCATTGCGTGAGGGCGGCACCGCGCCGGCCATCCTGAATGCCGCCAACGAAGTGGCCGTGCAGGCCTTCCTCGACCGCGCCATCGGCTTCCGCGACATCGACCGCGTGATCCGCCAGGTGATGGACGAGGTGCCGCACGGACCGGCGCCCTCGATCGAGGCGGTGCTGGACCAGGATGCGCGCGCCCGCGCGGCGGCCTCCGCCTCCATCGCAGGCCTGCGGAGGTAAGCCATGAACCTGCTGTGGACGGTGCTGGCCTTCGTGCTGGCCCTCGGCCCGCTCATCATCATTCATGAGCTGGGCCACTACCTGGTTGCACGCTGGTGCGGCGTCAAGGTGCTGCGCTTCTCGGTCGGCATGGGCCGCGTGGTCTGGTCGCGCCGCTTCGGCCCCGACCAGACCGAATGGGCGGTGTCGGCGCTGCCGCTGGGCGGCTACGTCAAGATGCTCGACAGCCGCGACCCCGAGACCGCGCCCAAGGACGAAACCGAATGGGACCGCGAGTTCACGCGCCAGAGCGTGTGGCGCCGCATCGCCATCGTCGCGGCCGGCCCCATCGCCAACTTCCTCCTCGCGATCGGCCTGATGGCCGTACTCTTCATGCATGGCGTCGAGGAGCCCACGGCGCGCCTGCGCGCGCTGCCGGAGACCTCGGCCGCGTACCAGGCGGGCGTGCGCGGCGGCGATACGGTGGTGGCGGTCAACGGCTCCCCGGTCGCGTCCTGGCCGGACCTGCGCTGGCAGGTGCTGCAGGCCGCCGTGGAAAAGCGCGAAGCCCGGCTCGAGCTTCGCGGCGAAGGGGCGGTAACTTCGGGTGGCACTTACAGCGCCACGATCCCGAAGGAGGCGGTGGCGAAGCTCGACGTCGAAGGCGACGTGCTCGGCGGCCTGGGCCTGGACCTGTGGCGTCCGCAGGCGCGGGTCGAGAAGGTGCTGCCCGGCGGGGCAGGGGAGCGCGCCGGCCTGCTCGCGGGCGACCTGGTCCTGCGCGTGGACGGCAAGGCCGTGGGCGACGGCATCGACCTCATCGAGGCGGTGCGCGCCGCGCCCGGCCGCGCGCTGCGGCTGGAAGTCAGGCGCGGCGCCGGCATCGTGAACCTGGCGCTCACGCCGGAACGCGACCCCAAGGGCCACGGCATGATCAAGGTCATGGTGGCCCAGGCGCCCGAGATGGTGACCGTGTCCTCGGGACCCTTCGAGGCCGTGGCCAAGGGCGCCGAGCGCACCTGGGAAACCAGCGTCATGACCCTCAAGATGATCGGCAAGATGATCGTCGGCGAAGCCTCGTGGAAGAATGTGACCGGCCCGATCACGATTGCCGATTATGCGGGGCAGACCGCGCGCATCGGCCTGGTGAGCTATTTGCAGTTCATCGCATTTATTAGTATCAGCTTAGGAGTAATGAATTTGTTACCAATTCCAGTTCTGGATGGTGGCCATTTACTGTATTATTCGCTGGAAGTTTTGACCGGGCGTCCCCTCCCAGCGCGAGTCGGCGAATTCGCACAGCGCGCCGGGGTCGGCCTGCTGCTCATGCTGATGGCGCTCGCCGTCTTCAATGACCTGGTGCGGCTGTTCTAGCAGCGACCTAGCGCGCGCTTGAATGCACCGGCAAAAGAATATGTATCGTTGTCCAAATGACTGACCCTTTGATCCAGCCAATGAAATCACAACCAGATCGTTTTGCCCTGCCGTTCATCCGTCGCAGCCTGATCGGCGCAGCCGTGCTGGCCCTGTGCGCCGGGAATGCGCTGGCCGTCAACCCGTTCGTCGTCAAGGACATCCGGGTCGAAGGCATCCAGCGCACGGAAGCGGGCACCGTGTTCAGCTACCTGCCGGTGCGCGTGGGCGAGACCTTCGACGACGGCAAGGCGACCGCGGCGATCAAGGCCCTGTATGCGACCGGCTTCTTCAAGGACATCCGCCTGGAAGAGGAAAACGGCGTGCTGGTGGTGCTGGTCGAGGAGCGCCCGGCGATCTCCACCGTGGACTTCACCGGCACCAAGGAATTCGAAAAGGACATGCTGGTCAAGGCGCTGAAGGAAATCGGCGTCGGCGAGACCAAGATCTTCGACAAGGCCTCGGTGGACCGCGCGGAGCAGGAGCTCAAGCGCCAGTACCTGTCGCACGGCCTGTACGGCGTCAAGATCACCACCACCGTCACCCCGATCGAGCGCAACCGCGTGACGATCATGTTCAACGTCGACGAAGGCGACGTCGCCAAGATCAAGGGCATCAACATCGTCGGCAACAAGTCCTTCTCGGACAAGCAACTGCGCGAACTGCTGCAGCTCTCGACCTCGGGCTGGTTCACCTGGTACTCCAAGGCCGACCAGTACTCCAAGCAGAAGCTGACCGGCGACCTGGAGACCATCAAGTCCTGGTACCTGAACCACGGCTACCTGGAAGCCAACGTGGAATCGACCCAGGTGTCGATCACCCCGGACAAGAAGGACATCTACCTCACCATCAACATCACCGAGGGCGAGAAGTACACCGTCAAGAGCGTGAAGCTGGACGGCGAGATGTTCGGCCGCGAGGCGGAGCTGGAAAAGCTGATCATCCTCCAGCCGGGCAAGACCTATTCGGGCGAGGCCCAGGAAGCCACCAACAAGCTGATCGCGGACCGCCTCGGCACCTTCGGCTACGCCTTCGCCAACGTGACCGCGAATCCGGAGATCGACCGCGCGAAGCGCGAAGTGGCCTTTACCTTCTTCGTCGACCCGGGCAAGCGCGCCTATGTGCGCCACATGAACATCTCGGGCAATACCGTGACCCGCGACGAAGTGATCCGCCGCGAGTTCCGCCAGTTCGAAAGCTCGTGGTACGACGCCAACCGCGTCAAGCTCTCGCGCGACCGCGTCGACCGCCTCGGCTACTTCAAGGAAGTGAAGGTCGAGACGCCGGAGTCGCCGGGCACCTCGGACCAGGTGGACGTCAACATCGTGGTCGAGGAAAAGCCGACCGGTAACTTCATGATCGGCGGTGCGTTCTCGCAGGCCGAGAAGTTCACCTTCACGGCCTCGATCTCGCAGGCCAACTTCGCGGGCTCGGGCAATACCGTGGGCCTGGAACTGAACACCAGCAAGTACAACCGCACGATCGCGTTCTCGCAGACCAACCCGTACTTCACGGACGACGGCATCTCGCGCGCCTTCCAGCTCTACCTGCGCACCTCGCGTCCGCCGGCGCTGAACGTCGGTTCCTTCACCGTGCGCCAGACCGGCGGCAACCTGACCTTCGGCGTGCCGTTCTCGGAATCGGATACCGTCTACTTCGGCGCGGGCCTGGAACGCACCCAGATCGAGACCGACGGCACCTCGCCGGTCCTGTACCGTACCTTCGTGTCGCAGAACGGCGGCCCGGCGGACGGCATCGGCAAGGCCACCACCAATGCGATTCCGCTGACCGTGGCATGGGGCCGCGACACCCGCGACAGCGCGGTGACCCCGACCCGCGGCCGCTACCAGCGCGCCAACCTCGAGATCGACGCCCTCGGCGACGCCAAGTATTACCGCATGGTGTACGAGCACCAGTGGTATCGTCCGCTCACCCGCTGGATGACCCTGGCCCTGCGCGGCGAGTTCGACTACGGCAAGGGCATCGGCGGCAACAACTACCCGGTCTTCAAGAACTTCTACGCCGGCGGCATCGGTTCGGTGCGCGGCTACGAGAGCTCGTCGCTGGGCGTGGTCGACCCGACCTTCTACGACGCGATCGGCGGCTCCAAGCGCGTGATCGGCAATGCGGAACTGCAGTTCCCGTTCCCGGGCAGCGGCACCGACCGCAGCCTGCGCTGGTTCACCTTCCTCGACGGCGGCCAGGTGTTCCAGGAAGAAGCGAAGATCCGCCCATCGGAATTCCGCTACTCGGCCGGTATCGGCCTGTCCTGGATTTCCCCGGTGGGTCCGCTCAAGTTGAGTTATGCTAAGCCTTTGAACGCCCTCCCGGGCGACCGCCTGGAACGCTTCCAGTTCCAGATGGGCACCGGTTTCTGACCGAGCGGCGCAAGGGCGTACCGAAAACCAGGATTGCGAGAGACTTATGCTGAAAAATCTGAGTGCCTCGCTGCCACGCGGCCTGCTGGTGGCCGCGCTGTGCGCCGCGCCACTGGCGCAGGCACAGGCGCAGGCCCAGGCTCCTTCTGGCCGCATCGGCTTCGTGTTCACCGAGCGCCTGATGACGGAATCGAAGATGGCCAAGGCCGCCGACGCCAAGCTGGCCGCCGAGTTCTCCAGCCGCCAGAAGGCGGTCGAGGAGGCGGCGGAGCGCTTCACCGCGGCGCGCAAGAAGTTCGAGAACGAGGCCAATTCGCTCGGCGAGGGCGAACGCAACCGCCGCACGCGCGACCTGATCAACATGGAAGCCGACTGGAAGCGGATGCACAACCTGTTCCAGGAAGACCTCATGCAGCGCAAGAACGAAGAGCGCGCCGCGATCGCCCAGAAGGCCTACAAGCTGCTGGAGCAGGTGGCGGCCGAGGAAAGGCTGGACGCCGTGCTGGCCGAGGCGGCCTGGGTGAGCCCGCGCATCGACATCACGGACAAGATCCTGAAGCTGCTCGACTCTTCGAAGTGATGCGCGCGCATTGACTGACATTTTGTTTCACTAATACAGGAAAGACCGAGATGGGCATTCGACTAGGCGATTTGGTCGAGCGCTTCGGCGGACAACTGGCGGGCGACCCGAACCTCGAGGTTCAAGCGATCGCTCCCCTGGACAGCGCCGGCGCTTCGCACATCAGCTTCCTCAGCAACAGCAAGCTGCGCGCACTGGCCGCGCAGAGCCAGGCGGCGGCCCTGATCCTGTCGCCGCTGGACGACCCGGCCGTGGCCGCGACCTATGAAGGCGCGCGCATCGTCACCACCAACCCCTACGCCTACTTCGCCCGCACTGCGCAGTACTTCGTCTCGCTGAGCGAGGACGTGCCGGCGGCAGGCGTGCACCCGAGCGCCGTCGTGGCCGACAGCGCCGTGGTCGATCCCACGGCCCACATCGGCGCCAACGTGACGATCGGGGAGCACGCCGTGATCGGCGCCCACGCGGTGATCGATGCCGGCTGCTACATCGGGCGCGAGGCGAGCGTGGGCGAGGGCACGCACTTCTTCGCCAACGTGAGCTTCCATGCGCGCTGCCGCATCGGCGCGCGCGGCATCATTCACTCGGGCGCCGTGATCGGCACCGACGGCTTCGGCTTCGCGGTCGAGGGCGGCGTCTACATCAAGATCCCGCAGACCGGGCGCGTGCTGATCGGCGACGACGTCGACATCGGCGCCAACACCTGCATCGACCGCGGCGCGCTGGCCGACACCGTCATCGAAGACGGCGTCAAGCTCGACAACCAGATCCAGATCGGCCACAACTGCCACATCGGCGCGCACACCGCGATGGCGGGCTGCGTGGGCGTGGCCGGCAGCGCCAGGATCGGCAAGCATTGCACCTTCGGCGGCGCGGCCATGGTGCTGGGCCACCTGGAAATCGCGGACAACGTCCATATCTCCTCGGGCAGCATGGTGTCGCGCTCGGTGCTCGAACCGGGCCAGTACACCGGCTTCTATCCGCTGGCCAAGAACGCCGAATGGGAGCGTTCCGCCGCCATCGTGCGCAACCTGGGCGCGATGCGCGAGAAAATCCGTTCGCTTGAAAAGACAATCAAAACACTGACAGAACAAAAATGACGACTGAATCCAAAATCCTCGACATCACCCAGATCAAGGAATACCTGCCGCACCGCTATCCGCTGCTGCTGGTTGACCGCGTCGTGGACTACGAACTGGGCAAGACCATCACCGCCATCAAGAACGTGACCGTCAACGAGGAATTCTTCAACGGCCACTTCCCGCACAAGCCGGTGATGCCGGGCGTGCTGATGGTCGAGGCGCTGGCCCAGACCGCCGCGATCCTGTCCTTCATGACCATGGGCGTCAAGCCGGACGAGAACTCGGTGGTCTACTTCGTCGGCATCGACGGCGTGCGCTTCAAGCGCCCGGTCGAGCCGGGCGACCAGCTCAAGATGGACGTCGAGATCCTGCGCACCTCGCGCGGCATCTGGAAGTACAAGGCGGTGGCCAGCGTCGACGGCAAGGTCGCGGTCGAGGCGGAACTGATGTGCAC